>NCEJ01000042.1 GCA_002280615.1 Micrococcales bacterium 32-70-13
TCCACCCCGCACCACTGATCGAAAGGCCACCCTCATGAGCGCCGTTCCCGCCGACCTGCAGTACACCGCCGAGCACGAGTGGGTGCGCCTCGAGGGCGACGTCGCCACCGTGGGCATCACTCAGTACGCCGCCGACGCCCTCGGCGACGTCGTCTACGTCGACCTGCCGAAGGTCGGCGCGGCGCTCGCCGCGGGCTCGATCGTCGGCGAGGTCGAGTCGACCAAGTCGGTCGGCGAGCTCTACGCGCCGCTCGACGGCGAGGTCGTCGAGGCCAACGGCGCCGTCGTCGACGCCCCCGAGACCATCAACTCCGACCCCTACGGCGAGGGCTGGCTCGTGAAGGTGCGCGTCTCGAGCACCCCCGCGCTGCTGAGCGCCGACGAGTACCGCGCCCTCATCGGCGAGTAGCACGACCCCTTCTGCCCCGACCGCACCGGCATAGAGAGAGACCTTCTGTGAGCATCCCCTTCGTCGACCGTCACATCGGCATCGACGCCGACGCCCGCCAGCTCATGCTCGACGCGCTCGGCTACGCCTCGCTCGATGCGCTCATGGATGCCGCGGTGCCGACCGCGATCCGGCAGTCGGCCCCGCTGCGCAGCCTGCCCGCGCCCGCGACCGAGGCCGAGGCGCTCGCCGAGCTGCGCGCCCTGGCCGCGCACAACCGGGTGCGGCGCAGCATGATCGGGCAGGGGTACTACGGCACGGTGACGCCCGCGGTCATCCAGCGCAACGTGCTCGAGAACCCGAGCTGGTACACGGCCTACACGCCGTACCAGCCCGAGATCTCGCAGGGGCGCCTCGAGGCGCTGCTCAACTTCCAGACCATGGTGAGCGAGCTCGCGGGCCTGCACACGGCGAACGCCTCGATGCTCGACGAGGCCACGGCGGTCGTCGAGGGCATGCTGCTCGCGCGCCGCGCCTCGGGCTCGACCTCGAACGTCTTCCTCGTCGACAGCGACATCTTCGCCCAGACGCGCGCGGTGCTCGATGGTCGTGCCGAGGCCGTGGGCCTCGAGCTGCAGTACCTGCCGCTCGCCGAGACCAACCCGGCCGAGCTGCCCGAGGCCTTCGGCGTCTTCGTGCAGTACCCGGCGGCGTCGGGTCGCGTCTGGGATCCGTCGGCAGTCATCGCCCGCGTCAAAGAGCAGGGCGGGCTCGCGATCGTCGCCGCCGACCTGCTCGCCCTCACGCTCATCACGAGCCCCGGCGAGCTCGGCGCCGACGTCGCCGTCGGCACGACGCAGCGCTTCGGCGTGCCCATGGGCTTCGGAGGGCCCCACGCCGGCTACCTCGCCGTGCGCGAGGGCCTCGAGCGGCAGATGCCCGGGCGCCTCGTCGGCGTCTCGAAAGACGCCGACGGCCGCCCCGCCTACCGCCTCACGCTGCAGACGCGCGAGCAGCACATCCGCCGCGACAAGGCCACCTCGAACATCTGCACCGCGCAGGTGCTGCTCGCCGTCATGGCCTCCATGTTCGGGGTCTACCACGGGCCCGACGGGCTGCGCCGCATCGCCGAGGGCGTGCACGCCCAGGCCGTCGGCTTCGCGGCCCGCCTGCACGCCGCGGGCATCGAGGTCGCGCACGCCGACTTCTTCGACACCCTCGAGGTGCGCATTCCGGGCCGCGCGGCCGAGATCGTCGAGATCGCGCGCGAGCGCGACCTGCTGCTCTGGCAGGTCGACTCCGACACCGTGCGCTTCAGCTTCGACGAGGTGACGGCCGCGAGCGGCATCGGGTTCTCCCGAGCCGCCGACGGCCTGGCCGCCGACCTCGCCGCCGTGTTCGGCCTGAGCGACGGCTTCGGCGTGAGCCTCACCCCGCACCTGCCCGAGGGCCTGCGCCGGGCATCCGAGTACATGACCCACCCGGTCTTCCACGTGCACCGCAGCGAGACCGCGATGATGCGCTACCTCAAGCGCCTCGCCGACCGCGACTACGCGCTCGACCGCGGCATGATCCCGCTCGGCTCGTGCACCATGAAGCTCAACGCGGCGACCGAGATGGCGGCCGTCACGTGGCCCGAGTTCAGCGGTCTGCACCCCTTCGCACCGCTCGATGATGTACAGGGTTCGCTCGTCATGATCGGGCACCTCGAGACCTGGCTCGCCGAGCTCACGGGCTACGACGCCGTGTCGCTGCAGCCCAACGCCGGTTCGCAGGGCGAGCTCGCGGGCCTCCTCGCCATCCGCGGCTACCACCGCTCGCGCGGCGACGTGCACCGCACCGTCTGCCTCATCCCCTCGAGCGCGCACGGCACCAACGCGGCCTCGGCCGTGCTGGCCGGCATGCGCGTCGTCGTCATCGCCACGACCGAGACCGGCGACGTCGACCTCGCCGACCTGCGCGCCAAGATCGCCGAGCACCGCGACGAGCTCGCGGCGCTCATGATCACCTACCCCTCGACGCACGGCGTCTACGAGCACGAGGTCATGGAGGTCACGGCCGCGGTGCACGAGGCCGGCGGCCAGGTGTACATCGACGGCGCCAACCTCAACGCGCTGCTCGGCTACGCCCGCTACGGCGACATCGGCGGCGACGTCAGCCACCTCAACCTGCACAAGACCTTCTGCATCCCGCACGGCGGCGGCGGGCCCGGCGTCGGCCCCGTGGCGGCCAAGGCGCACCTCGCCGAATTCCTGCCCGGGCATCCTCTCGCCCAGATGCACCTGCACCCGCCGTTCGACCACTCGACCGGCCACGTCGGCACCGTCGAGCACCGCGGCGCGCCCGTCTCGGCGGCGCCGAACGGCTCGGCGAGCATCCTGCCGATCTCGTGGGCCTACGCGCGCATGATGGGGGCGCAGGGGCTCACGGATGCCACGGCCAACGCCGTGCTCGCCGCCAACTACGTCGCCCTGCGCCTGCGCGACCACTACCCGGTGCTCTACGCGGGCGAGAACGGGCTCGTGGCGCACGAGTGCATCCTCGACCTGCGGCCGCTCAAGGAGGCGACGGGCATCGGCAACGACGATGTCGCGAAGCGCCTCATGGACTACGGCTTCCACGCGCCGACCATGTCGTTCCCCGTCGCGGGCACGCTCATGATCGAGCCGACCGAGTCGGAGGACCTCGCCGAGCTCGAGCGGTTCATCCAGGCCATGATCGCCATCCGCCTCGAGGCCGACGCGGTCGCCGCGGGCGAGTGGCCGGCCGACGACAACCCGCTCGTGAACGCGCCGCACACGGCTGAGAGCGTCATCGCGGGGGAGTGGCAGCACGCGTACTCGCGCGAGCTCGCCGTCTACCCCTCGGCGGGCGACCGCACGGCGAAGTACTGGCCGCCGGTCCGCCGCGTCGACCAGGCCTACGGCGACCGCAACCTCGTCTGCGCCTGTCCTCCGATCAGCGCCTTCGCCTAGGGGGTCGGGGTCGGCACGGGTACCGGGGCGAGTAGGCCCGGGAAGGCCGAGGCCGCCCACGGATAGCCGATGAAGACGACGGAGTTAATCACCGTGTGCGCAATAACGAGAGGCAGCACGCGGCCGAAGCGCGTGTAGAGCCAGCCGAACAGCAGGCCCATCGCGAAGTTGCCGACGAAGGCCCCGAAGCCCTGGTACAGGTGATAGGTCGCCCGCAGCAGCGCGCTCGTCAGGATGATCGTCCACGGCCCCCAGCGCAGATCGCGCAGCCGCGCGAACAGGTAGCCGACGACGATGACCTCCTCGGTCACGCCGGCCCGCAGCGCTGACAGCAGCAGCACCGGCACCGTCCACCAGTGCTCGTCGAGCGCGGTCGGCACGACCGTCACGGTCACGCCGAGCGCGCGCCCGACGAGGTAGAGCGCGAGGCCCGGGATGCCGATGATGAGCGCGAGACCGACGCCGTCGCGGGAGTCGCGCCACGGCCGGGTGCCGTCGATGCCGAGACGGCCGAGGTGCGGGCGCGCGGTGCTCCACAGCAGGAAGGCCACGAGCGCGACGGGCACGAGATCGAAGAAGATACCCAGCAGCTGGTAGATCAGGTCGAAGATCTCGCGCTGATCGCGCGGCGGGTTGAGCGTCGCCGTCTGGTCGCCGAGCGGAACATCACGCGTGAGACGGTTCGCGATCGCCACGAGCGAGTACACGGCGCTCGCACCGAGCGACAAGCCGAGCACGATCAGAATCTCGATGCGGATGCGCCGGTCGCCGGGCTGCGTGCCGAGAGCGCGGTCGGGCACGAGCGGGGCATCCGGTCGTCGGGTCACCGTTTCATTATTGCCGGGGCCGTGGGTGGGTTGTTCCCAACCGGCATTTTGGCGGGGATGTGCCCGCCGTTCTTTGGCTCACATCGACAGCCCCGCGCACCACGAGATGGGCCTCGGGGCCGTGCGTTCTGCATCGAGGGCCGATGCGGTGCGCTAAAGAGCAGGTTTCGTGCGATTTCTCGGACCTCTCGTGCAAGATTCTTGCAAAACAGCGGGTAAACATGCGTAGGAGTTACCGGTGTGTAACGAAACGGCTTACAGTTTGGCGGGGGAGTCTCTGGGTCTCTAGGGTCGAACCCAACGGGCGTGACGGCGCGCTCGGAGAACGCGCCGCCACGCATCCATCTTGCACAGGAGGAAAATTGCGTATCAGCAGATTCGCGGCCGTCACGGCCACGATCGCGGCGAGCGCTCTCGTTCTCTCGGCTTGCGCAGCGCCGCAGTCCGAGGTCGTCGAGGGGAGCTCCATCACGGTCGCGTGGAACCAGCCGTTCTACTCGTACAACAGCAACACGTCGTTCGGTAACGCGACGGCGAACGCCAACATCGTGTACCTGACGAGCGGTGCGTTCAACTACTACGACAACGGCCCGACCCTCCTCAAGGACGAGTCGTTCGGCACCTACGAGCTCGTCTCGGAGGACCCGCTGACTGTCAAGTACACCGTGGCGGACGACGTGCAGTGGTCTGACGGCACCCCCGTCGACGGCGCCGACCTCCTGCTCGCGTGGGCGGCCAACTCGGGCGTGCTGAACACCCCCGACTTCGACCCGGGCGAGTTCACCGACCCCGAGACCGGTGAGTTCACCGACGAGTACCCGACCGACGTCGTGTACTTCGACGGCGCCATCGGCGCGGGCCTGCAGCTCGTCACCGAGACCCCCGAGATCGACGGCAAGTCGATCACGCTGGTCTACGACGAGTTCTTCGTCGACTGGGAGCTCGTGTTCGGTGTGGGCCTGCCGGCGCACGTCGTCGCGCAGCGCGCGCTCGGCATCGACGACGCCGCTGAGGCGAAGACCGCCCTCATTGAGGCCGTTCAGAACGTCGACGCCGAGGCTCTCGCCCCGATCTCGAACACCTGGAACTCGGACTGGAACTTCACCGAGCTGCCGGCCGAGGAAGACGCGAACCTGCTCGTCGTCAACGGCCCGTACCAGATCACCGACTTCGTGGCCGACCAGTCGATCACGCTCTCGGCCAACCCGAACTACCGCGGTGACAACCTCCCGAACATCGAGGAGATCACCATCCGCTTCATCACCGACCCGCTGGCCGCTGTTCAGGCGCTCGCCAACGGCGAGGTCGACATCATCAGCCCCCAGGCCACGGCCGACGTGGCGGATGCTCTGGCGGCGCTCGACGGTGTGACGGTGCTGTCGGGTGAAGAGGCTGTCTACGAGCACATCGACCTGCAGTTCGCCGAGTCGAAGAACGGCACGTTCGACAACCCGCTCGTGCGTGAGGCCTTCCTGAAGACCATCCCGCGCCAGCAGATCATCGACACGCTCATCAAGCCGCTCAACCCCGAGGCCGAGGTCCGCAACTCGCAGATCTTCATCCCCGGCGCGCCCGGCTACGACGAGACCGTCGCGAACAACGGCATGGACGCCTTCACCGACGTCGACATCGAGGGCGCCCAGGCGCTCCTCGCCGAGGCCGGCGTGACCGCTCCGAACGTCTGCATCCTGTACGCATCGAACAACCCGCGCCGCGTGAACGAGTTCGCCCTCATCCAGGCTTCGGCCGCTGAGGCCGGCTTCGTGATCGAAGACTGCGGCAGCCCCGAGTGGGGTGGCCTGCTCGGTACGCCCGGTGCGTACGACGCGGTGTTCTTCGGCTGGCAGTCGACGAGCCTTGGTGTGACCAACAGCTCGCCGACCTTCCGCACGGGTGGCATCAACAACCTCAACTTCTACAGCAACCCTGAGGTTGACACGCTGCTCGACGAGCTCGACGTCACGCTCGACGTCGACCGCCAGATCGAGATCCAGGTCGAGATCGACAAGCTGCTAATGGACGACTTCTACGGTCTGACCATCTTCCAGTTCCCGGCCGTCACCGCGTTCTCCGACCGCGTGACGAACGTGGACCCGGGGCCGCTGTCGCCGACCATTTTCTGGAACGCGTGGGACTGGGAGCCGACCGAGGCCAACTAGTCGATAGCTCAGCTATCGGCTGACTCCGGTCAGTCCTTCTCAGCACAAGGGCGCTGGGGCCGCACTGCGGCCCCAGCGCCCCGCGCTGAGAGCCACCGTCCACAGATTGGTAGGGTGCCATCCCCATGGCAGCATTCGTCATCCGGCGGCTCGTCGCCTCCGTGTTCGTGCTCCTCGCAGCAACGTTCCTCATGTACAACCTCGTCGCCCTCTCGGGCGACCCGCTCGAAGACCTCCGAGCCAGCAACGCTCCGAACAAAGAGCAGCTGATCGAGTCGCGCATCAAGCTTCTGCGCCTCGACGTGATTCCTCCCCTGCGGTACTTCCTGTGGCTTGGGGGAGTCTTCCAAGGCGACCTCGGCCTCACCGTTCAGCAGCGCAGCGTCAATGCCCTGCTCGAGCAGGCGCTCGGCTCGACCCTCCAGCTGGTGACCATCGCCACCGTCGTCGCGATCATCCTGGGCCTCACCGTCGGCATCACGACCGCCCTGCGTCAGTACTCCGGTTACGACTACACGGTGACCTTCATCTCGTTCCTCTTCTTCTCGCTGCCGATCTTCTGGGTCGCCGTGCTGCTCAAGCAGTTCGTGGCCATCGGTTTCAATGACTTCCTCGAAGACGATCCACAACTGCCCGTGTGGCTCATCGCACTCCTCACGATCGCAGCGGGCCTGCTCTGGGCGTCGATCATCCCGGGCGCTCTGCGACGCAAGATCATCACGTTCGCGGTCGCGGCGGGCGCCACGGCCAGCATGCTCGTGATCATGAACCTGATCGACTGGTTCAGCTACCCCGGCCTGAGCATCGTGGGTGTCGCGATCATCGGCATCGGTGCCGCGGTCGGCCTCACCGCGCTCATCACGGGCCTCAAGAACCGCCGTGCGCTGTATGCCGCCCTCGTCGTCGCGGGCCTCGGGCTCGCGCTCTACTTCCCGTTCCAGTTCGGCATCTCGTACTCGATCACCGAGTGGTGGATGCTCGTCGCCCTCGCGATCGCCTCCGTCGGCGTGAGCCTGGCCATCGGTTGGTTCATGGGCGGTGTCGACAAAGGACCCGTCATGCGCGTCGCGGCCTTCACGGGCTTCTTCACCGCCGGGGCCATCGCGCTCGACCGCTTCATGATGGTGTGGGACGACTACGCGAGCTCGGGCCGTATTCGCGGGCGGCCGATCGCGACGATCGGCTCGTCGACCCCGAACCTCGAGGGCTCGCTCTGGGTGCAGGGCGTCGACATCTACACGCACCTGTTGCTGCCGACCCTCGCGCTGATCTTGATCTCGTTCGCGACCTACACGCGTTACTCGCGCGCAAGTCTGCTCGAGGTCATGAACCAGGACTACATCCGCACGGCTCGGGCCAAGGGGCTCGCCGAGCGCACGGTCGTCGTGCGCCACGCCTTCCGCAACGCCCTCATCCCGATCGCCACGATCGTCGCCTTCGACATCGGCGGCATCGTGGGCGGGGCGGTGATCACCGAGCGCGTCTTCGGCTGGACCGGAATGGGGGCGCTCTTCCAGAACGGTCTCGACCAGGTCGACCCGAACCCCGTCATGGCCTTCTTCCTGGTCGTCGGCGGGCTCGCGATCCTGTTCAACCTGATCGCCGACCTCGTTTACGCCGCTCTCGACCCACGAATCCGAGTCAACTGATGAGCAACCTCAACGCACCCGTGCCCTCCGGCGGCGTCACCGATGCCGAGAACAACATCGCGAACAAAGAGGTCGAGGGCCTCTCGCAAGGTCAGATCGTTCGTCGGCGGTTCTTCCGGCACCGCGGCGCCGTCGTCTCGATGATCACGCTCGCCTTCATCGTCGTGCTCGCCTTCTCGGCCGTCGGCTTCGACTTCTCGGTGTTCGGAGTGCAGGTCAAGACGCCGGGCTGGTGGCAGTGGACCTGGACCGAGATCCCCACCGCCCAGAACGGCGGGCGGCCGACGCTGAGCCTCGTGCCCGAGTGGATGGACGGCGAGGGCGTTCGCTTCGGCGACCACCCCTTCGGCCAGGATGAGATCGGGCGCGACATCTTCGCGGTCGTCATGCGCGGCACGCAGCAGTCGATCGTCATCATGGTCATCGTCGGCCTCATCGCGACGACGATCGGTACGGTCATCGGTGCGGTATCGGGCTACTACCGCGGCTGGGTCGACTCGGTGCTCATGCGCTTCACCGACGTCATCATCACCATCCCGCTCATCGTCATCGGCGCGGTGCTCGGTCTCGCTTTCGGCAAGCTCGGCGCGTTCGTGCTCGCGATCATCATCGGGCTCTTCACGTGGACGGGCCTTGCCCGACTCGTGCGCGGCGAAGTGCTGAGTCTGCGCGAGCGTGAGTTCGTCGACGCCGCGCGGGTCGCGGGGGCGACCGATCGGCGCATCATCTTCAAGCACATCCTGCCCAACGCCATCGGCGTGATCATCGTCAACACGACGCTGCTGATGGCGGCGGCGATCTTGCTCGAAACGGCCCTGAGCTTCCTGGGCTACGGCGTTCAGTCGCCTGACACCTCGCTCGGCAAGATCATCAGCGAGAACCAGTCGGCCTTCGCCACGCGGCCCTGGCTGTTCTGGTGGCCCGGTGTCTTCATCATCGCGATCGCGCTGTGCATCAACTTCATTGGCGATGGGTTGCGTGACGCCTTCGACCCGCGTCAGAAGCGGCTGCCGAGCGCCCGCGCGCTTGCCAAGGGCAACAGTGGCGGCCTCGACCGCGCGGCCGTCGTGGTCACGGCTCGCGGCGCCGGTATGCAGGGTGGCGGCGATGGTGCGGGAGGTGTCGGGCTGCGCGGCTTCGACGCCGACGACCCCCGCCCGCGCGGCGGCGGCTACGACGCGGCGCGCGACCCGAAGAAAGACAGCTAGGCGATGCTGCGGATGCGCCTAGAGCACGAGCCCCAGGAGGCCCAGCGCGAGAAGCACGGCCAGCAGCGCGATCGTGCGCGTGTTGGGCGTTCGAGCCGGCCAGTCGTGCGGTCTCGGTGACCCGCGTGTCCTCCGGGCCCAGCGTGAAGACCGTGTAGCGACCCGATGCGGGTGCCGCCCAGGCCTCGATCTTGCCGCGCGGCGTGAAGAGGGTCAGGGCCCACTTCGTGTCGATGCGCTCGATCGCCGGCCACGGCACGTGCCAGGTGCTCAGCGGGTTGCGCACGATCACCTCGTGCTCGAGTACCTCGACCGCGGGCATCCAGTACAGGGCCCACGTGACGGCCGCCAGGAGCACCAGCCACCAGCCCGACCGCAGCAGGCCGGCGATGTCGCCCGCCACCCCGTAGCCGATCAGAGCACCGAGCGCGATGAGCGCGATGGTGATCGTCAGTACTCGACCGAAGGCGGGGCGGAAGCTCGCGGGCTGGAATCGCATGCGCCCAGCTTCGCAGAACCCCGCATCATGACCGCACGGAAGGACCTCCCGTGACCAGCTCCACCTCCACCGCCGTCGAGACCGTTCTCGACGTCTCCGGGCTCGGCGTCGACTTCTGGGTCGACGGCGAGTTCTACCCCGCCGCGGTCGGCCTCGACTACAGCGTCAAGCGTGGCGAGGTGCTCGCGATCGTCGGCGAGTCGGGCTCGGGCAAGTCGTCGAGCTCGATGGCGCTGCTCGGCCTGCTGCCGCCGACCGCGCGCGTCACGGGCTCGATCAAGCTGCTCGGTCGTGAGATCTCCGAGCTCGACAAACGCGAGCTGCGCACGGTGCGCGGCCAGCAGATCGCCGTGATCTTCCAAGAGCCCATGACGGCTCTGAACCCGGTGTACACGGTCGGATTCCAGATCGTCGAGACCCTGCGCACGCACTACGACATGACGCCCGCGCAGGCGAAGGCGCGGGCGATCGAGCTGCTCGAGAAGGTCGAGATGCCCGACCCGACGACGGCCTTCAACAAGTTCCCGCACCAGCTCTCGGGTGGCCAGCGCCAGCGCGCCATGATCGCCCAGGCGATCTCGTGCGACCCCGTGCTGCTCGTCGCCGACGAGCCGACGACCGCCCTCGATGTGACCGTGCAGGCCGAGATCCTCGAGCTGCTGCGCAGCCTGCGCACTCGGCTCGACAGCGCCATCGTGCTCATCACCCACGACATGGGCGTCGTCGCCGACTTGGCCGACAAGATCATGGTCATGAAAGACGGCGTCGCGGTCGAGCAGGGCACGGCGCTGCAGATCTTCCAGTCGCCCCAGCACCCCTACACCCAGTCGCTTCTCGCCGCCGTGCCCCACCTCGGCATCGACATGAGCGACTCTGGCTCGCGCGCGGTCGACCGTCGCGGGGTGGAGCCCGTGCTGTCGTTCCAGGATGTCTCGATCGAGTACCCGAAGCGCGGCCGCGTTCCGGCCTTCCTCGCCGCCGACGACATCACCCTCGACGTCTACCCCGGTGAGATCGTCGGGCTTGTGGGCGAGTCGGGGTCGGGCAAGACGACGCTCGGCCGTGCCGCGGTCGGCCTCCTGCCGATCAAGTACGGCCGCCTGATCTCGGCGGGCATTGACATCTCGAACGCCACGCTCAAAGAGCTGCGGCCGTTGCGTCGCAAGGCCGGCATCGTCTTCCAAGACCCCGGCTCGAGCCTCAACCCGCGCATGCCGATCGGTGAGAGCATCGGCGAGCCGCTGCTCCTCGCGAAGGAGGCGAGCGGCAAAGACCTCGACAAGCGCGTCGAAGAGCTGCTCAGCCAGGTCGAGTTGCCGTCGAGCTATCGCAACCGCTACCCGCACGAGCTCAGCGGCGGCCAGCGCCAGCGCGTGGGCATCGCTCGCGCCCTCGCGCTCACGCCCCAGCTGCTCGTCGCCGACGAGCCGACGAGCGCCCTCGACGTCTCGGTGCAGGCCCGATTCCTCGACCTGCTGCAAGAGCTGCAGCAGAAGCTGCAGTTCGCCTGCCTGTTCATCAGCCACGACCTCGCGGTCGTCGATATCCTCGCTCACCGGATCGCGGTGATGCACCGGGGTAGACTGGTCGAGCAGGGTTCGCGCGATCAGATTCTGCGCAACCCCCAAGACCCTTACACTCAGCGCCTCATCGCCGCTGTTCCCCTGCCCGATCCTGTGGCGCAGCGGGAGCGTCGAGAGCAGCGCGCAGCCACCAAGGACTGATTCACCATG
>NCEJ01000180.1 GCA_002280615.1 Micrococcales bacterium 32-70-13
CCGAGGCCGTGCGCCGCCGCCCCTACTCGGTGATCCTGCTCGACGAGGTCGAGAAGGCGCACCCCGAGGTCTTCGACCTCCTGCTGCAGGTGCTCGACGACGGCCGGCTGACCGACGGCCAGGGCCGCACGGTCGACTTCCGCAACACGATCCTCATCCTCACCTCGAACCTCGGCTCGCAGCTGCTCATCGACCCGTCGCTCGACTGGGATGCCAAGGTCGCGGGCGTCAACGACATCGTGCGGCAGGCCTTCAAGCCCGAGTTCGTCAACCGCCTCGACGACATCGTCGTGTTCTCGCCGCTCTCGACCGACGACCTCGGCCAGATCGTCTCGCTGCAGATCGACCGCCTCGAGCGCCGCCTGAGCGAGCGGCGCCTGCAGCTGGCGGTGACGCCGGATGCCCGCACCTGGCTCGCCGAGCGCGGCTACGACCCCGTGTACGGCGCGCGTCCGCTGCGCCGGCTCATGCAGCACGAGATCGACGATGCGCTCGCGCGCGCCATCCTCTCGGGCACGATCAGCGACGGCGATGTCGTGCGGGTCGACGTGGCGCCGGATCGCGACGACCTCGTGGTCGAGCGCATGGCCGACGCGCCGGTCTAGCACCGGGGCATGACGGGGCGCGGGTCGCGCGCACATTCAGGGTCGATAGCCTCGCGGTCATGAGAGCGACGATCATCCACGGCCCGCGTGACATCCGCCTCGAGCAGGCGCCCGACCCCGGGTTGAGCGGCACCGGGCGCGACGCGATCGTGCGCGTGGTCGCCGCATGCGTGTGCGGCAGCGACCTCTGGCCCTACCGCGGGGTGACCGAGACGACAGAGCCCCGCCGCATCGGCCACGAGTTCGTCGGCATCGTCGAGCAGGTCGGCGGTCACGTCAGCGCTGTGACGCCGGGCGACTTCGTCATCGCCCCGTTCTACGACTGCGACATGACGTGCGCGAACTGCGTGAACGGCGTGAGCCCGTCGTGCCTCACCAGCAACTGGTGGGGTCGCGACGACCGCGACGGCCACTTCGCCGACGGCGCACAGGGCGAGTTCGTGCGCGTGCCGACCGCCGATGGATCGCTCGTCGTCGTGCCCGGCCCGATCGACGACGCGATGGTGCCGCACCTGCTCGCCCTGAGCGACGTCATGGGCACCGGCCACCACGCGGCCGTCTCGGCCGGGGTCGGCCGGGGTTCGACCGTGGCGGTCGTGGGCGATGGCGCTGTCGGATTGTGCGCCGTCATCGCGGCGAAGCGCTTGGGAGCCACGCGCATCGTGATGATGTCGCGGCACGCCGACCGCCAGGCTCTGGCCACCCGCTTCGGTGCGACCGACATCGTCGAGCAGCGCGGTGACGAAGGCGTCGCTGCCGTGAAGGCGCTCTTCGACGGCATCGGCCCGGATGCTGTGCTCGAGTGCGTCGGAACCGCCGAGTCGATGGACCAGGCGATCCGCAGTGCACGCCCCGGTGGCATGGTCGGCTACGTCGGCGTGCCCAACGGCGGAGCAAAGCTGCCGATTCGCACGCTGTTCGGCTCGAACGTCGGGGTGAACGGCGGCGTGGCCCCGGTGCGCAACTACGTGGAGGAGCTTCTCGCCGACGTGCTCGACGGCTCGATCGAGCCCGGTCTCGTCTTCGACCTCGAGCTGCCGCTCGCCGAGGTCGCCGACGCGTACGCCGCGATGGACGAGCGTCGCGCCATCAAGGTGCTGCTGCGCCCGTAGGGCTCGCCTGCCCGCCTCCGCTCACGGCACGAGCGCCGCGCGCACCGCGAGCGCGATGACGAGCGCGCCGCCGACGAGCGCGGTGACGCGCGCCCCCGTCGGGCCGGTGAGCACGCGCCCGACGAGCGACCCTGCCGTCGTCAGCAGCAGCTGCCAGCTGAGCGAGGCGGCGAAGGCCAGCACGGCGACCGAGACCCAGCGCAGGGGCTCTTCGACCTGCGCGATGAGCGGCGCGATGACGGCGCCCGCCGTGACGGCGATCGTCGCGTAGACGCCATCGACGGTCGCGGCGCCGAACGCCCCACCGGCCGCGATGCGGGCACCGTGCTGGGCGCCGAGCGTGATGAGCAGCGCGGCGATCGCGCCGACCGGGATGGCGATCGCATACCCCGCGATCACGCCTGCGAGCAGAGCATCCAGCACACGTGTCCTCTCGATCGGCGGCCTGCGGGCCGGACCGACGAGATTACCGCAGCGCCGGCATGACCTCGCTCTCGAACAGCTCGATGCCGCTCGTGTCGTAGGCGGCCTCGGCGAAGTAGGTGATCGCGTAGGTCATGCCGAGCGCCTGCATGGCCTGCAGCCGCTCGATCAGCTGCTCGGGCGTGCCCGCGAGCCCCGTGCCGTTGCGCAGGTCGGCGACGGCCTTCGTCGCGCGCTCGGCGCCGATGAAGCGCGTCAGCCGCGCCTCGATCGCGGCGATGCGCTCGGCCACCTCGGCCTCGTCGCGGCCCACGACGGTGTTGTAGTTCGACGAGCGCGTGATGGCCTCGAAGCTCGTGCCGAGGCGCTCGCAGTGGCCGCGCAGGATCTCGCTCTTCGCCGCGAACTCCTCCGGGCTGCCCCCGAAGTTCGTGTACTGCCCGTACTGCGCCGCGATGCGCAGCGTCACCTTCTCGCCACCGCCGGCGATCCACAGCGGGATGCCCTCCTTCTGCACCGGCAGCGGCCGCACGATCGCGCCGTCGACCTGGAAGTAGCGGCCATCGAGCGTCGCCGTGCCCTGCGACCAGGCCTGCCGCATGATCTGCACGCCCTCGTCGAGCGCACGCAGGCGGTCGCCGATCTCGGGGAACCCGTAGCCGTAGGCGCGCCACTCGTGCTCGTACCAGCCGCCGCCGATGCCCATCTCGACACGGCCGCCCGACACGTGGTCGACCGTCGCGGCGACCTTCGCGAGGTAGGCGGGGTTGCGGTAGCCCATGCACGTGCACATCTGGCCGAGGCGCACGCGCTCGGTGACGGCGCCGAAGGCCGACATGAGGCTCCACGCCTCGTGCGTCGCCTCATCGCTCGGCACGGGCACGGTGTGGAAGTGGTCGTAGACCCAGATCGACTCCCACCGGCCGGCGTCGGCGTGCAGCGCGAGGCGCTTCATCACCGCCCACTGGTCGGTCGGCTCGATGTCGACGAGGTCGTGGCGCCAGCCCTGGGGGATGAAGAGTCCGAATCTCATGCGCCCCACGCTACGCCTGGGGCCCGGCCTTCCGCGCGGCGCGCTTCTCTCGCGCCGCCTTCGCCGAGGCCGCCGCGCGCTTCGCGAGGTCGACGCCCTGCCGGTTGAGGCGCTTCGCCCGCTCGCTCTCGGTGCCGAGGATGGCGAGGCCGCCGAGCGCGATGAGCGTGCCCGGCCCGGGCAGGGGCATGAGCACGACGCCGAGGCCCACGGTCGTGCCGCCGACGACCTTCACGCCCGTGCGGTAGGCCTGGTCGAGCTTCGGCCGGCGGCGGATCGCCTCGCGCGCCGAGGCCGCCGCCGCGCGCGGCCTCGTGATGCGGGGCACGGCACCCGCGGCCTCGTACCCGGCGTCGCCGGGCTGCAGGATGCGCGGGTCGGGGCTGCTCACTCCTCCAGCCTGCGCGCCCCGGCTTGGAGACCGCCCGGAATCAGGCGCGCGAGAGCTCCTGCCGCACGACCTCGAGGAAGCCGTCGATGTCGGCCTCGGTCGTGTCGAAGGCGCACATCC
>NCEJ01000181.1 GCA_002280615.1 Micrococcales bacterium 32-70-13
ACCTGCAGCTGCCGCGGCTCGCCGCCGCCGATGCCCGCCTTCGCGGCGAGCGACCGTCGCACCGCGTCGACCAGGCGCTCGCCCTCGTGCAGGAAGGTGCCGGGCAGGCGCCGCCGGCCGTCGCGGCCCTCGACGAGCACGACGCACAATTCGTCGCCGCGCACCGTCAAGACCGCGGTGTCGACGGCGACCGAGGGGCGCGGGTAGTCGGTCAGCGGCCGTGCGGGCGACGATCGGGGAGCATCCATGCGTCACATTCTCGCACGATCGCGCTAACTAGTGGGTCGGGCACGCGGCCGCAGGCTCATCCATGTCGGTGGTGGGCGCTACTGTTCGGGCGACCTGTTCGAGGGCGCTGTGGCGCCGAGGGGTTGGCCGGAGCTCCGTTGATTACGGAAGAGTTGTGAACTACAGTTGACAACGGTCGAGCTTCACGAGAGTCCTGAGTTTCAACGGTGGATCGCTGGGCTGAGGGATCGTGTTGCTGTAACGCGTGTCCTGACCCGGATCGGACGGCTCGCCCGAGGCAACCCCGGCGATGTGCGACCGGTCGGCTTGGGGTTTTCGGAATTGCGGATCGACTACGGACCCGGCCTGCGCGTGTACTACGTGGAGCACGGCGACGCAATGGTGATCTTGCTGTGCGGCGGAGACAAGTCGACCCAGTCAAGAGACATCAGGCGGGCACATCGTCTAGCCGAAGAGTGGAGGGAAGCAAGAAATGGCGACTGAGACCTTCAGGCGGTTCGACGCGGCGAATTATCTCACTGACATTGAGACAGCGGCAGCGTACCTCCAAGCAACCCTCGACGAGAGCGGGGGCGACCCCGGGGCCATTGCGGACGCGCTCGGTGCGATCGCTCGATCGGGCAACCTGAGCGAGCTGGCTCGGCGCACCGGGATGAGCCGCGAGGGGCTCTACAAAGCGCTCTCTTCCGACGGGAATCCGAGCTTCGCGACCATCGTCAAGGTGTCGAAGGCGCTCGGGCTCCGGTTGGAGTTTCACGCCATCGCCTAGCGACGCGACCTAGAACCCGCGCCCCATCTCCTTCAGCCGCTCCACCCGCTCCGCCACGGGCGGATGCGAGCCGAGCCACTGAGCGAGCACTCCCGACCCGACGGTGTTGACGAAGAACAGCCCCCGCACCTCGAACGACGCGGCCTTCACCGTCGACGGGTGCGCGTGGATCTTCTCGAGCGCCCGCACGAGTCCCTCCGGAAACCGCGTGAGCTCGACCCCGCTCGCGTCGGCGAGGAACTCGCGGCGGCGCGAGACCGCCGAGCTGATGAGCGGGCCGAGCACGAAGGCCACGGCCGCGAAGGCGGTGCCGATGACGATCATCACGAGGCCGAGCATCCCCATGATGAGGCCCAGCCCCATCTTGAACTCGCTCAGCACCGAGCTCACGAGAGCCCAGCCGAGCACGAGAAGCATGCCGGCGACCGAGGCGATCGAGCCGACGAGGGCGAAGGTCGTGAGGGTGACGCGTCCGTCGTAGTTGACGATGTGCGCCACCTCGTGCGCGACGACCGCCTCGAGCTCGCTGTCGTCGAGCAGGTCGAGGGCTCCGGTGGTGACACCGATGACCGCGTTCTTCGGGCTCAGCGACGCGGCGAACGCGTTGGGGGCGGGGTCGTCGATCACGCCGACGCGCGGCATCGGGATGCCCGCCCGAATCGCCGTCGTCTCCACCACCCGGTGCAGCCGGGGTTGCTGCTCGGCATCCGTCGCCGCCCACCCGGCGGTGCTCGCCGCCGACGTCGTCGCCGAGCTGAGCGCCCACCACACGTAGAGCGGGCAGAAGATCAGCAGCAACCAGAACGGCCACACCTCACCGACCACCCACGCGCTGAACACCCCGAGCCCGAGAACGGCGACGCAGAAGAGCGCGATGAGCAGGATGCTCCACCGCTTGTTGCGCGCGATCTGCCGGTACATGACGCGAATCTACCGGGGTCTGTCGACGACGGCTCACCATCGGTACAGTCGAATCACCCGTTCGAACGACCCCGCGATCTGCCGGTACATGACGCGAATCTACCGGGGTCTGTCGACGACGGCTCACCATCGGTACAGTCGAATCACCCGTTCGAACGACCCATCGAAAGCGAGCCCCGTGGTCACTCTGCGCGCCCTCGTCATCGCCTGCCTCATCACCGCCCTGGTCGGCGCCGGGGGCGGGATGCTCGGCGCGAGCCTCTTCGCAGCCGCGAGCGGCCCGGCCGGAGCCCAGGGCCCGGCAGGGGAGTCGGGCGTCGACGGAGCGGACGGGGCGAACGGAGCTGACGGGGTCGACGGCGCGCCGGGTCAGCCGGGCGCTCCCGGCGCCGCGGGTGCCGCCGGGCCCGCGGGTGCTCGGGGAGCCGCCGGCCCGCAGGGCCCAGCGGGCGCGACCGGTGCACCGGGGCCGCAGGGGACGCCCGGGCCTCAGGGCGAAGCGGGCCCTCAGGGCGCTCCGGGCGTTGTCGACTTCGCCTACTTCGCCGTCGGCGCGCAGCTGGTTCAGCCGGGCACGGGGATCACCCTTCCGCTCACCGCGGTCTCGGGCGAGCTCGACCTCGAGCTGGCGACCGGGGGAAGCGGGGGAGCGGGCGGTGTGCTGACCCTGCAGCCGGGCATCTACCGTTTCTCGACGCTCCTGCGCGTGACGAGCATCGACAGTGTCACTCCGGGCGCCCTGGCGATCAGAACCGAGTAC
>NCEJ01000182.1 GCA_002280615.1 Micrococcales bacterium 32-70-13
CCGTTGGAGGAGTGTAGGAACTCCCATCGTGGAAGACCTCGACCCCCACCCCCGACCGCCACGCCCGCGACCCTCACCCCCGCTTCATGACGAAGAGCCCTTTAAGTGCGCTTTCGTTCGAGTTCGATTTGCCACTCTCTGTCGACCTGGTAGAACTCTTGCGGGTAGCAGAGCTGATGGACTCCGGATTGCACCGCAGAATCCGTGATCGAGTACTCGATGATTTCCAGGTCAACCCTTACTCCCACAAGGGCATGTCCTGACCGTTCCATGCATTCCTCGTAATTCGTGAATGCTGCGCGATACTCGTCTCGCGTCACACCGTCGACGAGCAGCCGAAGTTGAGCTTCAGATGGGTCGGGCGGATCGGCGAAGAAGTCAACAGGATTTCTGCTTCCGTCCTTCGCAGCCGCGATCTCTTCCACGTCATTGGCAGTTGCCGCCACCGACAGCATTACTCCGGAAGCGACAAGACCCGCGGTGGCGGCAGCGCCGACCCAGAGCGAAACTCTGCGCCTGGGGCTCTTGTTCGTTCTCACGTGTCCTCCTAAGTGAGGAAGTAAAAAACGCCGTCAAGCGAATGGAGGGCTCCGGTGGTTCCCGACTGATTCTTCTTCGCAAAAGTCAATCCGAATACGGAGGATGTCCACAACAACGGGCCGCCAGGATACGGGCGATACCGGTTCTGCACGGAGACGGTGGAGTAGAGGCCGCAATTCCCATTCTTTTGCGTGTACGCGTAGTCGGGAGTAGACAGGCCTGTAATGTTTCCGCTGCCCGCCCCATATGCAGCGCAACCGGTATTTTGGTAGCCATTGGCATGAGCCGCAGGAGCGACGACTAAGGTCGAGCACAGCGCCAGTGAAGTGGCAAGCGCAATAACCCCTGACCGCCTGTTCATGGTGTGCTCCTCCCTCCGTCGCGCGACCTCTTTCGTGTTTCGATGCTCAACATAGAAGCGCGTTCCCAATAAATCAAGAGAATCTCGTGAATCAAGGAGTCCCACAGGCTGGGTCGGGTGGGTCAAGCGTCGACGATGTCGCGCTTGTCCACTCTTGGTAGCTCGAGAACCCGCCGCCGTCGCGCACCGCAGCACGCGCGACGACTTCGAGATCTCGGTGCCCGACTTCGACCTCGCGGTCGAGACCGCCCTCGGTGCCGGCGCGTTCGGCGCCCGCAACTAGACGGCGGGGCCAATCTCGACTGCCCGCACATCGAGCCGGTCGATGCCGGCGAAGTCGGAAGGGTTCGCTGTGTACAGCGGCAGGTCGTGCGCGATCGCCGTCGCGGCGATGAGCGCATCGTAGGCGCGGGCGGCCGGCTTTCGGCCAGATGCCCGGAGCCCGGCCGCGACCGCGCCGAACGCACGCGCCGAGGCCGCATCGAAGGGAACGACCTCGAAGTCGCTCTCCGCCTGCTGGAGGTGGGCCTGCCGCGCCGCACGCTCGCTGTCGCTCGTGGCGACCAGGGGGCCGACAGAGAGCTCGGCGAGCGTGATGGCGCTCACGACGCTGTCGTCGGGCAACTGCGCCGGGTCACCCACGCGGCCGAGCAGGATGACTGTTGACGTGTCGAGCAGGCCGCGCTGTGCGGTCACAGTGACGGGTCCAGAACGGTGTCGATGTCACGCTTCAGCGCGGCGGGGTCGACGGAAGGCAGCAGCCGGCGACGGGCGACCAACTCGGACGCAGGCGCGCTCCGACGACGCAGAGGCGCGAGCTCCGCCACGGGAGCACCGTCTCGCGTCACGACGAACGATTCGCCGCGCACGACGCGATCGAGCACTTCACTGCCGTTGTTGCGCAGATCGCGCACCGTCACCGAACTCACGCCCGAATTGTATCACCGGTGATACACCTCGCACCGGAGGTCTCCCTACCGCTCACGCGCGTCGGTCAGCGCGCGATCGCGAGCGTCGCGGCCGTGCTCTCGAGCAGCTCGGCGGCGAGCGCCGGGTCGTCGGAGACGTGGCGGCCGTAGCTCGGCACCATCGCGACGACCTCGGTGCCGAACTGCAGCGTGCCGCCCTTGCCGGGGATGTTCTTGATGATCTGCACGCGCTGGCCGGCGGTCCGCTGGTACCAGTCGTCGCCGTCGGCGCCCGGGTAGAACTCGCGCAGGGCATCCAGCTTCTGCGACCGCGAGGCGAGCAGCTCGCCCACCAGGTACTTCACGAGGTCGAAGTTCTTGAGGCCCACCTGCAGCATCGGCACGAGGTTGTGCCAGCGGATCGAGCCGAACAGGTCGAACCACGACCCGGTCTTCAAGAACTTGGGCGTGAAGCCCGCGTAGGGGCCGAACAGCAGGCTCGGCCGCCCGTCGACGACGCGGGTGTCGAGGTGCGGCACCGACATGGGCGGGGCGCCGACCGAGGCCTTGCCGTAGACCTTGGCGTGGTGCTTCGCGACGACGGCGGGGTTGTCGGTGCGCAGCCACTGGCCGCTCACCGGGAAGCCGCCGAAGCCGCGGATCTCTTTGATGCCGCTCTTCTGCAGCAGCGGCAGCGCGTGGCCGCCGGCGCCGACGAAGACGAACCGCGCGGTGACCTCGACGGGCGTCGTGCCGACCTCCTGCCGCATGCGCAGCTTCCACAGGCCGTCTTTCGTGCGCCGGATGCCCGTCACGCTGTGCTCGACGTGCAGGGTCGCCCCGCTCGCCACGAGGCCGTTCATGAGCAGCTTCGTGAGCGCCCCGAAGTCGACGTCGGTGCCCGCGGCCATGCGCGTGGCGGCGATCGGCTGCGCCTTGGCCCGACCGGGGATGACGAGCGGCGCCCACTGGCGGATGACCGCGGGGTCGTCGCTGTACTCCATGCCGGCGAAGAGCGGGTGGTCCTTGAGCGCCTCGAAGCGCTTGCGCAGGTACTCGACGTTGGCCTCGCCCCAGACGAGGCTCATGTGCGGCGTCGCGGTGAGGAAGGCGCTCGGCTCGGGCAGCAGGCCCTTGCCGACGAGGTACGACCAGAACTGGCGCGAGACTTGGAACTGCTCGTTGACCTTGACCGCGTTCGTGATCTCGATCGAGCCGTCGGGCCGCTCGGGCGTGTAGTTGAGCTCGCACAGGGCGGCGTGGCCCGTGCCGGCGTTGTTCCAGGGGTTCGAGCTCTCGAGAGCGACGTCGCTCAGGCGCTCGTAGATGCGGATGTCCCACTCGGGCTCGAGCTGGCGCAGCATCGTGCCGAGGGTCGCGCTCATGATGCCGCCGCCGATGAGGACGACGTCGATGGGTTCAGTCACCGTGCCAGTTTAGTCTGGCTCAACAGGGCTTCGACCCGGCCCGACTAGGCTGGCCCGGTGATTCTGCCCCTTCTTGCGATCGGAGCAATCGGGGGCCTGTTCTCCGGTCTCTTCGGGGTGGGCGGCGGGTTCATCATGGTGCCGCTGCTCATGGCGTGGCTGCGCTTCGACCAGCGCCGGGCATCCGCCACCTCGCTGCTCGCGATCATCCCGCCCGCCGCACTGAGCGCCTCGCTCTACGGCGCGCGCGGGCAGATCGACCTGCTCGCCGCCGCCATCATCGCGATCGGCGCGATTGCGGGCACACCCCTCGGCGCCCTGTTGCTGCGGCGCATCTCGCTCGTCTGGCTCAAATGGCTGTTCATCGCGGGGCTGCTCGCCACGGCGCTGCGGCTCGTCATCGTCGTGCCGTCACGGTGCTCGGCCTCGTCGTGCTCGGCGTGCTCATGGGCGTGCTCGCGGGGCTGCTCGGCGTGGGCGGCGGCATCGTCGCGGTGCCCGTGCTCATCGCGGTCTTCGGTGTGGGCGACCTGCTGGCCAAGGGCACGTCGCTGCTCGCGATGATCCCCGGCGCGGTGGCCGGCACGGTGCCCAACCTGCGGGCGGGGCTCGTGCGCTGGCAGGAGGCCCTGACGATGGGCGCGGCCGCCGCTGCGATGTCGCTCGTGGGCGTGTGGCTCGCCTTCCTCATCCCCCCGCAGGTCTCGGGCTGGCTCTTCGCCGCGCTGCTGCTCGGCGTCATCGTGCAGATGGCCCTACGGCCCGTGCGGCCGCGCGACTGAGCCGGACAAGCCCCGCGCAGACAGAACGGGCCGATTCGGGATGCCTCGTTACAGTGTGTACCGAGTCGTCCGCCGAGAAGATGGGTCACCGTGGCTGAATCCTCGCCCCTGCGCCGCTCGAGCGGCACGAGCACGATCGATCGAGTGACTCTTGTGCTGGAGGAGCTGTCGAAGCATCCCGCCGGCAC
>NCEJ01000183.1 GCA_002280615.1 Micrococcales bacterium 32-70-13
ACCGTGTCGCTCGTGCTCGTCGTCGTCATGGCCGCGCTCATCGCGTGCGGCGTCTACCTGCTGCTCGAGCGCAGCCTCACGCGCGTCGTGCTCGGGTTCTTGCTCATCGGCAACGGGGTCAACCTGCTCATCCTCATCATGGGCGGGCCCTCGGGCTTCGCGCCGATCTACGACGAGAGCCTCGACCCGAGCGCGTACAACGACCCGTTGCCGCAAGCGCTCATCCTCACGGCGATCGTCATCACCTTCGCCGTCTCGGCCTTCCTGCTCGCGCTCATCTACCGCTCGTGGCGCCTCGCCAACGCCGACGACGTCTCCGACGACGCCGACGACGTGGCCCTGCGCGAGGGTGCGCTCACGATGCCGATCGAGGAGGTCTCGCCCGATGAGGGCGACACCGACTTCCCCGTGGAGGTCAGCCGATGATGGCCGCTCTCGTCTCCCTCGTCGTGCTCGTGCCGTTGCTCGCCGCGGCGCTCACGCTCGTGCTCGGACGCCGGGCCCGCCCGCAGCGCATCGTCGCCGCGCTCGCTCTCGTCATCGTGCTCGGCATGAGCGTGGCCCTGCTCATCGGTGTCGACGCGGGCGGCGCGATCGTCGTCGAGGCGGGCAACTGGCCCGCGCCGTTCGGCATCGTGCTCGTCGTCGACCGGCTGTCGGCTCATCCTGACGACGGGCGTCATGGTGGCCTTCGTCGCGGGCGACCTCTTCAACCTCTATGTCGGCTTCGAGATCCTGCTCGTCGCGAGCTACGTGCTCATCACGCTCGGGGGTACGCAAGCGCGCATCCGCGCTGGCGTGACCTACGTGATCGTGAGCCTGCTGTCGTCGATCCTCTTCCTCGCCTCGATCGGCATGGTCTACGGCGCCCTCGGTACCGTGAACCTCGCGCAGGTCGCCGAGCGCGTGCAGGAGCTGCCGGTCGACGTGCAGATCCTGCTGCACGTCATGCTGCTCGTGGCCTTCGGTATCAAGGCCGCCGTCTTCCCGCTCTCGTTCTGGCTGCCCGACAGCTACCCCTCGGCGCCCGCCCCCGTCACGGCGGCCTTCGCCGGCCTTCTCACGAAGATCGGCGTCTACGCGATCATCCGTGTCGAGACGGTCATCTTCCCGAGCCCCGAGCTCAACCCCGCGCTCATGGTGCTCGCCCTGCTGACCATGGTGGTGGGTGCCCTCGGCGCGGTCGCCCAGGCCGACATCAAGCGCATCCTGTCGTTCACGCTCGTGAGTCACATCGGCTACATGATCCTCGGCGTCGCGCTCGGCACGGTCGCCGGCACGGCCGCCGCGATCTACTACATCGTGCATCACATCGTCGTGCAGACGACGCTCTTCCTCGCGGCGGGCCTCGTCGAGCGCGAGGCCGGCAGCACCTCCATCACGCGCATCGGCGGCCTGCTCGCGAGCGCCCCCATCGTCGCCGTGCTCTTCTTCATCCCGGCGCTCTCGCTCGGGGGCATCCCGCCGTTCTCGGGGTTCATCGGCAAGCTCGGCCTCTTCCAGGCGACGGCCGCCCAGGGGGATGCCCTCGCCTACGTGCTCATCGGCGCCGGGGCGTTCGTCTCGCTCCTGACCCTCTACGCGCTCGTGCGCGTCTGGAACCTCGCGTTCTGGCGGCCCGCGGGCGATGTCGAGGGCGACGAGACCCGACTGCTGCGCGCGGTCGAGGAGGCCCCCGACGGCAGGGACGCGCCCGCCGAGACGCGCACCACCCCGCGCCTCATGACGCTCAGCACGGCGGGCATGGTCGTCGTCGGCGTCGCCCTCACGGTCTTCGCGGGGCCGCTCTACTCGGTCGCCGACCGCGCCGCGCAGAACCTCGACGGCTCATCCGTCTACATCGAGCTCGTGCTGCCGGGCACGACCTCGGGGGAGGGGGCGCCGTGAGCGAGTCGATGACCCCCGCCGCCCGCGCACGCGTCACGGTGCGCCAGCAACTGCCCCTGCTCGCGGCCCTCGTCGTGCTGTGGATGCTGCTGTGGGGCTCGACCACGCCCCTCACGATCGTCACGGGCGTCGTGGTCGCCCTCGCCGTCACGCGCGCGTTCTACCTGCCCGCGGTCGAGCTCTCCGGCCGGTTCAACCCGTTCTGGTTCGCGGTGTTCGTCGGCCGCGTGCTCGTCGAGATGGCGGCGGCCTCCTTCCAGGTCGCCCTCCTCGCGGTGGGCCCCCGAGCGCGCCACCGCAGCGCGCTCATCAAGGTCGATCTCACGACGCGCTCCGACTTCATCCTCACGGGCACGGCGCTCGCCGTCTCGCTCGTGCCGGGCTCGGTCGTCGTCGAGGTCGACCGCGCGAGCACCGTGCTGTACGTGCACACCCTGTCGGTGCGCACCGAGGCCGAGGTCGAGAGGGCCCGCGCCCACGTGCTCGGCATCGAGCGCGACCTGCTGCGCGCGTGGGGCTCGCGGGCCGAGTGGGAGGCGGTGCGCTGCGCGCGTGGGGCTCGCGGGCCGAGTGGGAGGCGGTGCGCTCATGACCACCGTGCTGTACCTGATCGCGGGGGTGATCGCCGCCGCCGCGGTGCTCATCGTGTTGCTGCGCCTCATCACGGGCCCGACCCTCATCGACCGCCTCATCGCGAGCGACGTCATGCTCACGACCCTCATCCTCGTCATCGGCGCCGAGATGGTGATCTCGGGGCACACGCGATCCATCCCGCTCATGGTCGTGCTCGCCGCGACAGCCATCCTGGGCAGCGTCGCCGTCGCGCGGTTCATCACGCGGGCGGGTGGCGACCAAAGCGGCCCGATCGCGGGGGAGGACGACGATGCTCGACGCTGAACCCTGGAGCGGCATCCTCGACCTCATCGCCGCGGCCCTGCTCATCGTGGCCGCGCTGCTGACCCTCGCGGCCGCCATCGGGCTCGTGCGGTTCCCCGACCCGCTCTCGCGCCTGCACGCCGCGACCAAGCCGCAGATCCTCGGCCTCATCCTCGTCGTCATCGCGCTCGCC
>NCEJ01000043.1:0-10050 GCA_002280615.1 Micrococcales bacterium 32-70-13
GAGCTGGATGTTGCCGTTCGCCGCGACGATGTCGCCCTGCACGAAGACGCTGTTGCTGCAGACGATGTTGCCCTCGGCGACGATCACGTTGGCCGAGTTGCCGTTGAACGAGAGCAGTTCGAGACTGTTGGCAAGACCGGGGGTGCCGTAGCTGAAGACGGCGGCGCCCGTCACCGCGGCGGAGTTGGCGCCCGGAGTCCAGGCGTAGATCGCCTGCACGGCCGATGCGTCGCCAGCCGAGGCCGAGTCGGCGACACCCTCGTCGACGGCGAAGCCCGTCGACTGGATGCGGATCTGCGTCGCGGCCTCCGCAGGGCAGCCGGGCGTGAAGGCCGCCGAGGTGCTGATGCGGTACGCGACCGTAGAGACGTAGAACGGAGCGGCGGCCGCGGAACCCGTGAGGGAGGGATCGACCGACCCCTGCGTCGCCGTGAGCTGACCGGTCGCGGGGCACGCGTTCGCCGACAGGGCGGCCAGCATCGCATCGACGCCCGACTCGGCGGCGGCGTTCGACTGCACGCTGGCCCGGGAGAGCGAGGTGTAGCCGAGGGCCTGCACGGTGGCCCCGGTCACGGTGAGCGTGATCATCGAGGTGACGGCGAGCAGGCCGATCACGGCGATCATGGCATTTCCCCGGTCGTCCGCGATCGACGAGGGGCGGCGCAGCAGCGATGTCAGAAGCATTGCGGGCTCACATTCGAATCAGGAGCACGACCGGTCGAGGTCGTGACGAAGAGCGAGGCGGGGCCGGAGGCCCCGTCCACGGTGAAGCTGAGCGCGAGGCCGCGCGTGCCATCGAGGGCGAACACCGGCAGCGGGCTGCCCGATCCGTCGTCGATGGGAACGATGGCCTCGCTCACTACTGTCCATTCGGAGCCCACGGCCCCGGCGATCGGTGCGGTGATCGCGGTCGTGCTCGTGCGCTCGTAGATCGTCGACTCGCCGGCATCGAAGAAGAAGGCGTGGCATCGAGCCGCGCCCCCCGCGGTCGTGCGCACCGTGGCGAAGGCCGAGATGCCGTCGACATCCGTGACGACCCGAACAGCGGTCGAGTTGCGCACGGTCTGCTCGATGACGTTGGTGACGAGCTGGCCGTCGGTCGTCGAGCCCGTGAGCTCGCGCACGGTGCGGTCGGCCGTGAGCGCGCTCACGATGACGTTGCCGACGATCGTGAGCACGACCGCGAAGAGGGTCATCGCCACGAGCAGCTCGACGAGCGAGAAGCCAGCGTCGTCGCGGCGCAGGCGCGCGATCACGGGGTGCCGTCCAAGAAGATCTGGGTGCGGGCGTCCGCGATCGGGGTCGCTGTGGCGTCGGCGAGGTCGACCGCGACGACCGTGATCGTGATGACCGTGTTGTCGACGCAGTTCGCCGGCGTCGGCACTGTCGTCGTCACGCGCAGCGTGATGCCCTGTGCATCGACCTCGTCGCTCTGCGCGTTGAGCAACTGGGCGCTCGCGCAATCGGTGGCCCGTCGTTCTCGGGCCGCATCGCGCACCTCGTCGACGGCCTGCGCGACCAGGCGGGTCGCGGTCGCGACCGTCGAGTTGAGCGTGGATGCGCGGATCGCCGAGACCATGACGGGGATGAAGGCGATCGCGAGCAACGAGATGAGGAACATCGAGATAATGATCTCGATGAGGCCGATGCCGGAATCAGATCCGGTCGAGGAAGCGCCGGGGCATTCGCCATCACGGTGAGAGCGTGTGCGCTCGATCATCATGATCCCCCCGATCATTTGATGCAGTCGATGCTGGTGTGACGTCGACGGATGGCTAGCAACCACCCGATGGAACCGGTTGGTGGGGCCGCGTGCGTCGCGACCCCACCAACCCGCTCAGGTTCAGATACTACGGACGGGCGGCGCAGGTGATCTCGCGCGGGCCCTCAGCGCCTGCGTCGACGCTGAAGACGACCGCGGCACCCCGCGCGCTGACGCGCTCGAGGCAGAAGTCACGGCCGCCGACGGCGATGGTGACGCCCGCAGGGAAACCGAGGCCGGTGAGCGTCGCGTCCGGAGCGCCGACAGCAGGACCGTCAGGGTCCGCCACGAGCGAGCTGACGACGGCGACCTTGGCGGTCGCGAGGTCGGAGATGGCGGCCGAGTCCTGCGCCTGGCCCTGCTGGCCCAGGAAGACGGGGACGGCGATGGCGGCGAGGATGCCGATGATGATGACGACGACGAGCAGCTCGATCAGGGTGAAGCCCTTCTCGTTGTTCTCGAGGCGTGCGAGGCGGTTCTCCAGTGCAGTGCGAATGGACATGTGTCCGTTTCCTTTCCCATCAAGTGAAGGTTGATAGGTGGGCCCCCCACGGAACATGAAACTGGCCCCCCAGATGTAAGTGTGTAGCGGTGGTGTTTGCTTCGGCATCCCCAGTGCGGGGGTCACCTCGGCGTGGCGACTAGATCTGGTTGAAGATGTCGAAGATCGGCAGGTAGAGCGCGACGATCATGCCGCCGAGGATGACGCCCAGGAAGGCGATCATGAGCGGCTCGATGAGCGACGTGAGGGCCTCGGTGGTGCTCTGCACCTCGCTGTCGTAGAAGTCGGCGATCTTCTCGAGCATGGTCTCGAGCGCACCCGAGTCCTCTCCGACCGCGATCATCTGCGTGACCATGCTCGGGAAGATGGGCTGCGTCGCGAGCGGCGCCGCGATCGTGCGGCCCTGGCGCACGGAGTCTTGCACCGACTGCACGGCCTGCTCGACCTCCCAGTTGCCCGAGGTCGAGCCGATGATCGAGAGCGCCTGCAGAATCGGCACGCCCGAGCCGATCATGGTGCCGAAGTTGCGCGTGAAGCGAGCGATCGCGATCTTCTTGAAGAGGTCGCCGAACACCGGCAACTTGAGCAGCAGGGGCTCCCAGACCGATCGGAACTTCGGGGTGTGCCGGTTAGCGCGCCACCAGATCGCGCCGACGATGGAGCCCACGACCACGAGCGGACCGAGCCACACCATGTTCTGCGAGATGATGACGAGGATGCGTGTCGGCAGGGGCAGTTCTCCGCCGAGGTCAGAGAAGAGATCCTCGAACACCGGAACGATGAACAGGATCATGCCCACGACGGCGAGCAGCGCCATGATGAGCACGACGACGGGGTAGGTGAGGGCCGACTTGATGGTGGCCTTCAGCTCCACCTCCTTCTCGTAGTTCTTCGCGACCGATTCGAGGGAGGTCTCGAGGAAGCCACCCACCTCGCCCGCGCGGACGAGGTTGACGAAGATCGGCGGGAAGATGCGCGGATACTTCGCGAGGCTGTCGGAGAACGTGCTGCCCTCCTCGACCGCGCCGCGCACCTCGTCGAGGGTCGACGCGAGCTTGGGGTTCTCCGACTGGTCCGCGAGGATCGTGAGCGACTTGAGCAGCGGCAGACCCGCGCCGATCATCGTCGCGAGCTGTCGGCTCATGACCGACAGGTCCTTGATGGTGACCTTCTTGTCGAACAACCCGCCCATCGAGATGTCGCGGTTGAGCCCCGTGCCGCCCGTTACCTGCTGGATCGACACGGGGGCGATGCCCATGGTGCGCAGGCGCGAGACGACCGAGGCCTCGCCCGCGGCATCCACCCGGCCCTTGACCATCTTGCCGCTCGAGTCGCGGCCGGTGTACGAGTAGGTGAGCGTGGCGGCCACTAGCGGGATCCTCCGAATCCGTCGGCGAAGGGCGCGCTCCCGGCGCCGCCCGCACCCGTGCGGTGCACGAGCCGATTGAAGTTCTCGGCGTCCTGCATCTTCTGCTGGGCGGCCTCGTGGGTCACCATGTGGCTGTTCACGAGGTCGGCGAGGTGCTGGTCCATGGTGTGCATGCCCGACTCCCGCCCGGCCTGCAGCGCCGAGGTGATCTGGTACGTCTTGCCCTCGCGGATCAGGTTCGCGATGGCGCCCGTCGTCATCATGATCTCGGTCGCGATGATGCGGCCCTGCCCGGTCGCGCGAGGCAGCAGCGTCTGGCAGACGACCCCCTGCAGGGTGAGCGCGAGCTGCGAGCGCACCTGACCCTGCTGGTGCGGGGGGAAGACGTCGATGATGCGGTCGATCGTCTGCGCTGCCGACTGCGTGTGCAGCGTGGCGAAGACGAGGTGACCGGTCTCGGCGGCGGTGAGCGCCGTCGACACGGTCTCGAGGTCGCGGAGCTCGCCGATGAGGATGACGTCGGGGTCTTGCCGCAGCACGCGCTTGAGGGCGTCGGCGAAGGAGTGCGTGTCGCTGCCGACCTCCCGCTGGTTGACGAGCGAGCGCTGGTTCTGGTGCACGAACTCGATCGGGTCCTCGATCGTGACGATGTGGTCGGAGCGCGTCTTGTTGACGAGGTCGATGAGCGCCGCGAGGGTCGTCGACTTGCCCGAACCGGTCGGACCCGTGACGAGCACCAGGCCGCGCGGCAGCGCGGCGAACTTGGAGACCACGCCCGGTACGCCCAGCTGCTTGAGCGACTTGATCTCGGTGGGGATGAGGCGGAATGCGGCCGCCATCGCATCGCGGTCTTTGTAGAAGTTGACGCGGAAGCGGAAGTCGCCGCGGGGGCTGATGGCGAAGTCGAGCTCCCACTCGCGCGCGAAGGTCTCGCGCTGATGCTCGTTCATGATGCTCTCGAGGATCGCCGTGACCTCGGCGCGCGACCACGGTGCGGCGCCCGAGACGGGCTTGAGGTCGCCGTCGAGTCGCACCATGGGCGGGGCGTCTCCCGCGATGTGCAGGTCGGAGGCGCCGCGAGCGACGACGTCGTCGAGCGCCGCGAGGAGGGCGGGGTGGATGCCCGCCATGACCGTGCCGCTGCTCGAGGGCGGCGGCGCGGCGATCGTGGCCGCCCCGGCGGGAGGCGGAGCATCCGGCCCCGCGGCGGCGGGGGGCTGTGCGGCGGGCGCGGGAGCCACGACCGGCGCAGGCGCCGGCGCGACGACGGGCTGGCCGACGGGCGGCGGCGGCGCGAGGTGAGGGTGGCTCGACGCGAGGTCGGGCATCGAGACCACGCTCGTCGGCGCGACGGGGGGCGGCGGCGCTACGACGGGCGCGGCGGCGGGCTGTGGTGCGACGTGCGCCGCGTGCGCGGCGGCCAGTGCAGAGGCCTGCGCGGCCGCCTGGGCGGCGGCATCCGCGGCAGCGGCGCCCTCCTCGGCGGTCACCGACCAGACCCGGCGGCCCCCCGCCGCCTGCGCGGCATCGACCGCCTGGCCGAATCCCAGCGAGTCCGTCATGTCTCCCCCTCGTGTTCGTTCTGCTGCGTGCCTCGTGCGGTGGTGCTGTCTGTTGCGATTGTCGCGCGGCCGCGCCCCCCGACGCGGCCGCGCTCCCCCCAGGCGTGTCGTCAGGCCACGACGCGCAAGACCTCTTCGATCGAGGTCAGCCCTGCGCGCACCTTCGCCCAGCCGTCCTGCCGCAGCGTCAGCATGCCCTGCGCGGTGGCGGTGTGCATGATCTCGGCGCTCGAGGCGCGGGCGACGGCGAGGCGCTCGATCTCCTCGGTGACGTACATGACCTCGTGCAGCGCCAGGCGGCCGCGGTAGCCGGTGCCCGAGCAGGCCGAGCAGCCGACCGCGTGGTAGAACCGCGGGCTGATCTCGTCCTCCCGCCGACCGAAGCCGAGGTTGTCGAGGTGCTGCAGGTCGTACTCCTGCAGCTGCTTGCAACGGTCGCAGAGCTTGCGGGCGAGTCGCTGGGCCACGACGCAGTCGAGCGCGGAGCCCACGAGGAAGGGCTCGATGTCCATCTCGATCAGTCGCGTGATGGCGCTCGGGGCGTCGTTGGTGTGCAGGGTCGACAGCACAAGGTGACCGGTGAGCGAAGCCTCGATCGCGATCTGAGCGGTCTCCTGGTCGCGGATCTCACCGATCAGCACGACGTCGGGGTCGGATCGGAGGATGCTCCGCAGCGCGCTCGCGAAGGTGAGACCGGCCTTCGGGTTCACCTGCACCTGGTTGATGCCGACCATGCGGTACTCGACCGGGTCCTCCACCGTGATGACGTTGATCTCGGGCCGCGCGACCGCGTGCAGGGTCGTGTAGAGCGTCGTCGACTTGCCCGATCCCGTCGGGCCCGTCACGAGGATCATGCCGTAGGGCTTGGTGTACGAGTTGCGGTAGGTGGTGAGGTTGCGGTCGAGCATGCCGAGATCGCCGATATCGCGGCGCGTGGCGTTGTTGTCGAGGATGCGCATGACGACCTTCTCGCCCCACACGGTCGGCAGCGTCGCGACGCGCAGGTCGATGACCTGCCCGCCGTGCTGCACCGACATGCGGCCGTCCTGCGGCCGCCGGCGCTCGGCGATGTTGATGTCGCTCATGATCTTGAGGCGCGAAATGACGCCGTTCTGGATGTTCTTGGGCGCCTGCTGCACGTCGTGCAGCACGCCGTCGATGCGGTAGCGCACGCGCATCTCGAACTCGCCGGGCTCGATGTGGATGTCGGACGCGAGGTCTTGGATGGCCTGGCCGATGATGAGGTTCACGAAGCGCACGATGGGCGCATCGTCGGCATCGGCCTCGCGCAGCGCGACCTCGTCGGTCTGGCTGGGGGTCGACTCCTCTTGAATGGCGGTCGAGAGGTCGCTGAGCTCGCTGTCAGCGCGGTGCAGCCGGTTGATCGCGGCGACGAGGTCGTTCTTCTCGGCGACGACGGCGACGACGTGCATGCGGGTGAGCGCGCGCACATCGTCCATGGCGAGCACGTCGCCCGGTTCGACCATCGCGAGCGTGATCGTCGTCGCGGTGGCATGGATGGGCAGGATGTTGTGCCGGCGGCAGAGCTGGGCCGGCACGAGCGCCACGGCGGCCCGGTCGACGGGGTACTCGGCGAGTTCGACGAACGAGAGCCCGGCGACCTCGGCCTTGGCGGAGGCGACCTGTGTGGACGACACGAGACCGCGCTCGAGCAGGTCGCCGACGACGACGTCATCGCCCTCTTCACGAACCTTGTCGAGCGTCTCGATGGGCAGCAGCCCACGGATGATGAGAACTTCGCTCACAGATACCACAGCAGAACCCTCCCCCCTGGACGCCAGCTCCTCGATGCTGAGGGGCTTGCACGGACTGCCTGTTCGTCACCGTACGACACGCCGTACTGCTGACAATAGTCCCGCATTCGGGGGTAGTCCACACCAGTCACATTGATCACATGGGCCACACCCCGATGGTGCGCCTCACCCCCTATTCGCACCGGCGGCCCCGGCGGTTGGGGTCAGGGCACGATGAGCGAGCCGTCGGCCGCGCAGCTCGCGCCCCGCACGGGCACGTCGCGCTGCGTGCCGGCCCACGTGTCACCGACGAGCGCGTGCTGGCCGCTGATGCAGAAGTCGCCGCCGGCCCCGGTGAGGGTCAGGCTGATGTCGGCGTCACCGTGCGCCACGAGGATGTCGTCCCGCTGCGCGCCCACGGGGAGCGCGCTGGTCTCGACGACGACGAGAGCGACCGAGAGCCGCGCGTTCGCGAGTGCGGCGTGCAGCGCGCTGGTGCGCGCCTGTTCCATGCTCGACAGGAAGATCGGCACCGCGATCGCCGCGAGCACCCCGATGATGAGCGTCACGACGATGAGCTCGATCAGGGTGAAGCCAGCATCCCGAGTCGCGTTCATGAACGCAAGTCAATATCAGGAACGCCCGCGGGGCCAGCCCCCGAACGAGTGCGCCCGCGGAGCCTGACGGCTCCGCGGGCGCACTCGGTACGGGGTCGTGCCTAGTTGTACGTGCCCGGCGTGTAGTCGTCGCTCGAGAAGGTGTCGAAGTCGACGAACGACAGGTCAGCCTCGGTCAGGGCGGTGTCGTCGGCGAAGATGCGGTTGGGGTACCGCTCGGCCTTCGCCTCCTCCGTTGCCTCCACCGTGACATTGCGGTACGCGGGCAGACCGGTACCGGCCGGGATCAGCTTGCCGATGATCACGTTCTCTTTCAGGCCGAGCAACGGGTCGCTCTTGCCCTCCATGGCCGCCTGCGTGAGCACGCGGGTGGTCTCCTGGAAGGAGGCCGCCGACAGCCACGACTCGGTCGCAAGCGAGGCCTTGGTGATACCCATGACCTCCTGACGCGCCGAGGCGGTCTTCTTGCCCTCGGCGAGAGCGGCACGGTTGATCTGGTTGTACTTCGAACGGTCAACGAGCTCGCCCGGCAGCAAGTCGGTCTCGCCGTGGTCGACGACGGTAACCTTGCGCAGCATCTGGCGCACAATGACCTCGAGGTGCTTGTCGTGGATCGGCACGCCCTGCGAGCGGTAGACCCCCTGCACGCCCTCGACGAGGTGCTGCTGCACGGCACGGACGCCCTTGACGCGCAGCACCTCCTTCGGGTCGACGGTGCCGACGAAGATCTGCTGGCCGAGCTCGACGTGCTGGCCGTCTTCGACGAGCAACGTGGCGCGCTTGGAGACCGAGTACGCCACCTCCTCATCACCGTTGTCGGGCGTGAGCACGACCTTGAGCAGCGTGCCGTTGTCGTCGATGCTGATGCGGCCGGCGCTCTCGGCGATAGGGCTCGCGCCCTTCGGCGTGCGCGCCTCGAACAGCTCGGTCACGCGGGGCAGACCCTGCGTAATGTCGGCCGCCGACGCCGAACCACCGGTGTGGAACGTACGCATGGTCAGCTGGGTGCCGGGCTCGCCGATCGACTGGGCCGCGATGATGCCAACGGCTTCACCGAGGTCGACGCGCGTGCCGGTGGCCAGCGAGCGGCCGTAGCAGGCGGCGCAGACGCCGACCGCCGACTCGCACGTGAGCACCGAGCGCACCTTGATCTCGGCGACGCCCGCCGCAACGAGCTCGTTGATGAGCACGTCACCGACATCGGCGCCAGCCTGGGCCACGACCTCGCCCGAAGCGCTGATCGCGTCGGCCGCGAGCGTGCGAGCGAAGACCAGGTTCTCGACGTTGTCGTCGCGCACCCAGCCGCCGTCGACCGCGTGGGCGATCGTGAAGTCGAGACCCTTGCTCGTGCCGCAATCCTCCTCGCGGATGATGACGTCCTGCGCCACGTCGACGAGTCGACGGGTCAGGTAGCCCGAGTCGGCCGTGCGCAGCGCGGTGTCGGCGAGACCCTTGCGCGCACCGTGCGTGGCGATGAAGTACTCGGCCACCGACAGGCCCTCGCGGTACGAGTTGATGATCGGGCGGGCGATGATCTCACCGCGCCGTCAGACCCTTGTCGAACTGCGCCTGGATCTTCGCGGCCTTCTTCTCGTACTCGGCGACGATCTGCTTCTTCTTCGGCGGCGTGAGCACGTCGCTCAGCGCGACGGTCACACCGGAGCGCGTGGCCCAGTAGAAGCCGGCGTCCTTCACCTTGTCGAGCGTCGCGGCGACGATCGTCTTCGGGTAGCGCTCGGCGAGATCGTTGACGATCTGCGAGATCGCACCCTTATCGGCGACCGCGTCGACGAACGGGTAGTCGGCCGGCAGCTGCTCATTGAACAGCGCGCGACCGAGCGTGGTCTCGCGCAGCTCGCGGCCGTCGGCGAACTTCTCGCCGTAGAGGCGGATGCGGATGGGCGCGTTGAGGTGCAGCGAGCCCTGATCCATGGCCATGATCGCCTCGGCGACCGAGGAGAACGCGCGGCCCTCGCCGGCGGCACCCTCGCGCACGGTCGTGAGGTGGTGCAGACCGATGATCATGTCCTGCGTCGGAACCGTCACCGGGCGGCCGTCGGACGGCTTCAGGATGTTGTTCGACGCGAGCATGAGGATGCGGGCCTCGGCCTGCGCCTCGACCGACAGCGGCAGGTGCACGGCCATCTGGTCGCCGTCGAAGTCGGCGTTGAACGCCGCGCAGACGAGCGGGTGCAGCTGGATGGCCTTGCCCTCGACGAGCTGAGGCTCGAAGGCCTGGATGCCGAGGCGGTGCAGCGTGGGCGCGCGGTTCAGCAGAACGGGGCGCTCGCGGATGATCTCCTCGAGCACGTCCCACACCTGCGGGCGCGAGCGCTCGACCATGCGCTTGGCGCTCTTGATGTTCTGCGCGTGACCCAGGTCGATGAGGCGCTTGATGACGAAGGGCTTGAACAGCTCGAGCGCCATGAGCTTCGGCAGACCGCACTGGTGCAGCTTGAGCTGCGGGCCGACGACGATGACCGA
>NCEJ01000043.1:10067-10692 GCA_002280615.1 Micrococcales bacterium 32-70-13
GTAGTCGACGCGCTTGCCGAGCAGGTTCTGGCGGAACCGGCCCTGCTTGCCCTTGAGCATGTCGCTGAGCGACTTGAGCGCGCGGTTGCCGGTGCCCGTCACGGGGCGGCCGCGGCGGCCGTTGTCGAACAGCGCGTCGACGGCCTCCTGCAGCATGCGCTTCTCGTTGTTGACGATGATCTCGGGGGCGCCGAGGTCGAGCAGACGACGAAGACGGTTGTTGCGGTTGATCACGCGGCGGTACAGGTCGTTGAGATCGGAGGTCGCGAAGCGGCCACCGTCGAGCTGCACCATCGGCCGGAGCTCCGGCGGGATGACCGGCACGACATCCAGCACCATCGCGGCCGGCGAATTGCCGGTCTGCAGGAAGGAGTTGACGACCTTCAGGCGCTTGATGGCGCGGATCTTCTTCTGACCCTTGCCCGTCGCGATCTGCTCGTGCAGCAGCTCGCTCTCGGCGGCGAGGTCGAAGGCCTCGAGACGCTTCTTGATCGCCTCGGCGCCCATGTGCGCCTCGAAGTACAGGCCGAAGCGGTCCTGCAGCTCCTGGAAGACGGAGTCCTCCGGCTTGAGGTCGCCGACCTTGAGCGTGCGGAAGTCCTCCCACACGCGCTCGAGCTGGGCG
>NCEJ01000184.1 GCA_002280615.1 Micrococcales bacterium 32-70-13
CGGCTCGGGGCGAGCGTGCGCGGCGCCCTCGCGCTCGTGCGTTGCGCCAAGACCTTCGCGGCCATGCAGGGCCGCCACTACGTCGTGCCCGACGACGTCAAGGCGCTCGCCGAGCCCGTGCTCGCGCACCGGCTGGGCCTCGACCCCGAATCGGAGTTCGACGGGGTCACGGCGCCCACGGTCGTCGCGCAGATCCTCGTCGAGACGCCGCCCCCGAGCGATCGGGTCGCCGTGTGACGACCGCCCCGACCGACCGGCCCCGCGGGGCCGCCGCCGCGGGCGCCGCCGAGCGCGCGCGGCGCCCCATCGACGAGTCGACCATCGGGTCGACCGTCACGACGGCGCGCACGCGCATCGTCGGTGAGCGCACTGGATGGGCGGCCGACGCGCTCGTGGCGATCGTGCGGGCCGGTCGCGCCGCCCGCGGCGCCGTCGTCGCGGTGCTGCACGCGATCTCCTCCGTGGTCACCCCCCTCGGCTGGACGGTCGCGGCACTCGTGCCCGTCGCCCTCGTCGCGGGGTACGCGTGGGGCTGGACCGAACTCATCGTGCTCGGCGTCGTGGGCGCGACGCTCGGCGTCGTGGCCGGCATCTACCTCGTCGGCCGCACGCGGCTCGAGGTCGTGCTCGCCCCGCCGCCGCAGCGGGTCGCGGTCGGAGATCCGGCGATCGCCCGCCTGCGGGTGCACAACCCCACTCGCCGTCGCTCGTTCGGGCAGATCCTCGACGTGCCCGTGGGGCGCGAGATCGTTCCCGTCTCGATCCCCGGCCTCTCGCCCGCGGGCGCGGTCGATCGCGAGCTCGCCGTGCCGACCGGCCGCCGCGGTCGGCTCGCGCTCGGCCCCGTGCGCACGGTGCGCGCCGACCCCATCGGCCTCGTGCGCCGCGAGCTGGTCTGGACGGAGGCGCTCGAGCTCATCGTCCACCCCCGGACGATCGACATTCCTTCTACCTCGAGCGGGCTCGTGCGCGACCTCGAGGGGCAGCCCACGCGCGACATCACGCCGAGCGATCTCGCCTTCCACGCGCTGCGCGAATACGTTCCCGGTGACGACCGGCGGCACATCCACTGGAAGTCGACGGCGAAGACCGGCACCTTCATGGTGCGGCAGTTCGAGGAGACCCGGCGCAGCCATCTCGTCGTCGCGCTCAGCATCGCGAGCATCGACTTCGGCTCCGACGACGAGTTCGAGCTCGCCGTGAGCGTCACCGGCAGCCTCGGGGCGCGCGCGATCCGCGACGCGCGCGAGGTCTCCGTCGTCGTGAGCGCCGTCACGCCCGAGTTCGCGAAGCGCGCGGTCGTCGCGCTGCGACCGCTCGCGACGCTCACGCCGGCCCGGCTGCTCGACGACCTCGCGGTCGTCGAGCACGGCCCCGCCGCCCTCGGCATCCTCGATGTCGCGCGCCTCGCGGGCGAGGGCTCGCGCGGCGTCTCGGTCGCCTTCCTCGTCGTCGGCTCGACCGTCACGCCCGCGCGCCTGCGCACCGCGGCCGCCGGCTTCCCGCCCGCCGTCGAGGTCGTCGTCATCCTGTGCGACCCCGAGCATGTCCCCGGTCGACGCCGGCTCGGCACCTTCACGGTCGTCACGATCGGCTCGCTCGCCGATCTGCGGCGAGCGATGCAGGGGGCGCAATCGTGGTGAGGGCATCCGCACGCCGCCGGCCGACCGCGCGCCGCCCGGCACTCCGGCCGCGCGCGCGCCGGGCCGTGCTCGTCTCGGCGACCCTCTTCACGGTCGTGGCCTGGGCGATCATCGCCCTCGTGCTGTGGCCCATCTACCGCGACCCGGCGTTCGTGGTGCTCGCGGTCGCCGCGATCGCGCTCGGCACGGCGATCGCCCTCGCCGGCGCCCTGGCACGCTGGCCGGCCTGGGGCGTGCTGCTCGCGACGGTCGCCGCGTTCACGGTGGTCGGCGTGCCGCTCGCCGTCCCCGGCCGCACGGTATACGGCGTGCTGCCGGAGCCCGCCGGCCT
>NCEJ01000185.1 GCA_002280615.1 Micrococcales bacterium 32-70-13
GGTCAGTCGAAGAGCTCGCTGAGCCAGTTCTTGGGGCGCTTGTGCGAGCCGCCCGGGTAGCCGTAGCCGCCGCCGTAGCGCGGAGCCGAGCCGGGCGAGTTCGAGCCCCAGCGCTGGGGGTAGCCGGGCTGGGCGAAGCCGCCGGCGGGGTACGCGTTCGCCGGCCGACCGGCCGGGGGCACATCGCGCGGCAGATCGACGCGCGGCGCCGCGGGCGGGGCGACGGTCGAGGCCCGGTCGATGATCTTGTCGAGCTCGCCGCGGTCGAGCCACACGCCCCGGCACTGCGGGCAGTAGTCGATCTCGATGCCGTTGCGGTCGCTCATCACGAGCAGGGTGTCATCGGTAGGGCACTTCATGCCCCCCAGTCTGCCCGGGCGACCCTATGCGTCGACTGGATGCTCACCGAGCGTCAGCGGAATGGCCGGGCAGTCCTTCCAGAGGCGCTCCAGCGAGTAGAACAAGCGCTCCTCCTCGTGGAACACGTGCACCACGACGTCGCCGAAGTCGAGCAGGATCCAGCGCCCCTCGGCGCGACCCTCCCGGCGCAGCGGCTTGGCGCCGGCCTCGATCATGCGCTCCTCGATCTCGGCGGCGATCGCCTGCACGTTGCGCTCGTTGCGACCGGTGACAAGCAGGAACACATCGGTGAGCGGCAGCGGCCCCGAGACGTCGAGCGCGACCAGGTCGTCACCCTGCTTGGAGTCGGCGGCGCGGGCCGCGACCTGGGTGAGGGCGATGGCGCGTTCGGTGGCGGTCACGGTGTCCTTCGACGAGGGGCGGGCGGGCAAAACACTCAGAATAGCCCGTTCACGGCGGCGAGCACGAACAGGCCGATCGCGACGACGGCCATGACGACGGTCGAGGCGACGAGCACGGTCGTGATGGTGTTGCCCGCGGGTCGGCGCCCCGACGTCATGATGCCGCCGGTGCCGGTGTGGCTGCTGACCGCGCGCAGGGCGCTCACGGGCGCCGCATCGGCCGGGACCGCCGCAAGATCGCCCGGGTCGAAGAGGTCGTCGATGTCGGGGCTCTCGTGAACGGTGGGCACAGTGCCCGTCGACGACACCGCTCGCGGCAGGTCGATCATGCCCGTGATGATGATCTCGCCCGTGCCGGAAACGGGGCCCGACAGGCTGCCGAGCGGCATCTCGGGCAGCACGAGCGCGTTGGTGTTCGTCATGCTGACGGCCGAGCCGACCTCGCGGCTGAACGTGTTCTCGAACGGGTCGTCCTGATCGTGGATGCCGACCGACCAGTGCGAACCCGTCGGCGCCGACCCGGGAGGAGCCGAAGAGACGGCCGTGGACGGCACGCGCGGCACGGCGTCGGGCTGCACGAGGGGCTCCGGAGCAGCCTCGACCACGATCTCGGCCGGTGCGATGACCGGTGCGGGCACCGCGGCCGGGGGCGGCGCGAGCTCCGGCTCCGCCGGCAGCCCGGCGGCCTCGCGCAGGGCGCGCAGCTCGCGGCGGGAGAGGGTCTGCTCGCGCGCGGGCTCGGCGACCACGGGGGGTGCGACCACGGTGTTCGGGGCGATGACGTGCAGCGGGGGCGCGCCGACCGATCCCGTGGTCGTGTCGGTCGCGGGCGGGGCGGGCCGGGCATCCGGACGCGGGGTGAGCTGGGTGTGGTACTCGAGCTCGGTGTCGAACTCGGCGGGGGCGAACCCGCCGGCGGCAGGGTCGACGGGAGGCTCGGCGGGCGGGCGGAAGTCGCGGCGGCGCATCTGCGCGGCACCGGCGGCGGGAGGGGCGACGGGCGGCGCGGGCTCGATGAGAGCGGGCAGGGCGCCATGCTCGATGACCTCGTGCGCGACCGGCGCGGAGTCGTAGTGCGGCACCCGCGGGCGCACCTGCGTGCGGTAGGCGACATCGCTCGGCGCCGAGGAGGGCACCGAGACGGGCGTCGCGCTGCGCGGGCGACGTTCGAGCGGCTGGGCGAAGCCCTCGGGCTGGGCCTCCTGCGACGAC
>NCEJ01000186.1 GCA_002280615.1 Micrococcales bacterium 32-70-13
AGGTCGAGATCGTCAGCATGGACATGTGGAACCCCTACCGGGCAGCGGTCAAGGCTGTGCTGCCCTAGGCCCGTATCGTGGTCGATAAGTTCCATGTGGTGCGCATGGTGCGGATTTCGGAGCACCGTGACCGGCCGTTTCGGTTGATCGTGACCGCTCATTTCGCTAACGCGTGACCGCTCATTTCGGTAGCAACGTGACCGATTCTCCGCCTGTTCCGAAACAGGTGGTCACGGCTTACCGAAATCGCCGGTCACGACTTAGCGAAAGCCTTCCCCTTCGTTGCGCATGACCTGATGCGCCGCCATCCTCGACCGATTTCGGGAGAGGAAGATGGCGGCGCCGCGAGTAGCCATGCGAAACATCAAAGAATGTCTGCGCCTCAAGTTTGAGGCCGGCTTGTCCCACGAGAAGATTGCCCGTGCCTTGCAGCTGTCCAAGGGCGTGGTTAGCAAGTACATCGCGGCGGCGCGGGTGGCCGGGCTGGACTGGCCGGCGCTGGTGGCCATGGACGAGGCCGCGCTGGCGGCCGCCTTGTTTGCACCGACGTCGACGAACAAGCCGCGCGGTGAGCGAGTGCTGCCCGATGTGCTGAGCATCCACCGCGAGTTGCGACGCAAGGGCGTGACCTTGCAGCTGCTGTGGGAGGAATATCTCGCCGCGCATGCGGGCCAGCCGACCTACCGCTACACCCAGTTCGTCGAGCACTACCGGCGCTACGCCCAGACGCTCAAACGTTCGATGCGTCAGCTGCACCGTGCGGGCGAGAAGCTATTCATCGACTATGCCGGGCCGACGCTGCCGGTGGTCGACCCGGCCACCGGCGAAGTGCGCCGGGCGCACATCTTCGTCGCCGCCCTGGGCGCCTCGAATTACACCTATGCCTGCGCGACGCCAGGCGAAACCCAGGTGGACTGGCTGACCTCGCTGGGCCAGGCTCTGACCTACTTTGGCGGCGTGCCGGAAATGGTTGTGCCGGACAATCCGCGCGCCCTGGTCGCCCAGCCGGATCGCTACGAGCCGGGCCTGAACCGGGCCACGCTGGAGTGCGCGCGTCATTACCAGACGGTGATCCTGCCGGCACGGCCACGCAAGCCTCAGGACAAGGCCAAGGCCGAGGTGGCGGTGCAGGTGGTCGAGCGCTGGATCATGGCGCGGCTGCGCCATCGGCAGTTCTTCAGCCTGCATGCGCTTAACCAGGCCATCGCCGAGCTGCTGGAGGATCTGAATCGGCGCCCGTTCAAGCGGCTCGATGGCTGCCGGCGCGACTGGTTCGAGCGCCTGGATCGCCCGGCCTTGCGAGCGCTGCCGGTGCATCCCTACGAGGTCGCCACCTTCAAGCGCTGCAAGGTCAGCATCGACTACCACATCGAGGTCAATGGCAGCTTCTACAGCGTGCCCTCCGCCCTGGCCCGGCAGAACGTGGACGTGCGACTGACGGCACACACCCTGGAAGTGCTGCATGGCAACCGGCGGGTGGCCAGCCACCTGCTGCTGGGGCGACGCGGCGCTTACAGTACCCAGCGCGAGCACATGCCCGCGGCGCACCAGGCGCATCGCGAATGGACGCCACAACGCCTGCTCGACTGGGGCGCGCGGATCGGCCCCTACACGCGCCAACTGATCGATCACCAACTGACCCACAAGCCGCACCCGGAGATGGGCTACCGCGCCTGCCTCGGCCTGCTCTCGCTGGCTCGCCGCTATGGCAATGCACGGCTGGAAGCCGCTGCCGAGCGGGCCGTACACCTGCGCGCCTTCACCGGGCGCAGCGTGCGCAACCTGCTCCAGCAAGGCCTGGATCAGCAGCCGCTGCCCAAGCGTGCGGCTGAAACGGCCTTACCCGAGCACCACGAAAACGTCCGTGGCGCCGACTACTACCAACCCCCGCAACAGGAGCTGTTCGATGATGCCGCAACACACCCTGAATCAACTGCACCAGCTACGCCTGGA
>NCEJ01000044.1 GCA_002280615.1 Micrococcales bacterium 32-70-13
GCCGTTGTTGCGGATGCCGCGCTCGCCTGCCATGCCTCCAGGGTACGCGGTCGCCGCGGTTCCCTTCCGCGGCGCGGGCCGCCATAGTGGTCGGTGACGACACCGCCGAAGCGAGGAGACCGCGATACCCACCTACATGCTCATCATGCGCGCGACCGACGAGGGGCTCGCGGCGAGCCGCGAGGGCGACTTCGAGGCCATCATCAACGCCATGGGCTCGTTCAACGAGTCGATGATGGAGGCCGGCGTCATGGTCGGCGGTGACGGGCTGAGCGATCCGAGCGAGGGGTTCGTCGTCGACTTCTCGACCCCCGACCTCGCCGTGACCGACGGCCCCTACGGCCCGACCGAGGCGCTCTTCTCCGGCTACTGGACTATCCGCGTGGCTGACCGCGACGAGGCCATCGCCTGGGCGCGGCGCTGCCCGATGGGCCCCGGGCAGAAGCTCGAGGTACGCCGCGTCACCGACGAGAGCGACTTCGCCGAGTTCGCCGACAACGAGTTCATTCAGAAGGAGGCGGGCTGGCGCGAGCAGCTCGAGCGCGCCGAGGAGGAGTGAGCCGCTAGCCCCCGCCCCCGAGCCCGTGGCGGTGCGCGAGCACGACGAGCTGCACGCGGTCGCGCACCCCGAGCTTGGACAGCACGCTGCTGACGTGCGTCTTGACGGTCGACTCACTGAGGTAGAGCCGCGCGGCGATCTCGGCGTTGCTGAGCCCCTGGATCGCCGCGTCGAACACGAGGCGCTCACGATCGCTTAGCGCCGCGAGGCCGGCTGGCGGTGCGAGCGCTTCGCGCGGAACCGCCCCGGATCGAACCAGGGCCGCGAGGTCGCCCGTCGCCGCCACCGCCGAGCCCGCGTGCACGGCGCGGATGGCAGCGACGAGGAACTCGGGACTCGCATCTTTCAGCAGGAAGCCCGAGGCACCGACGTCGATCGCGGCGCGCGCCCGCTCGTCGAGACCGAAGGTCGTGAGCACGATGATGCGCAGCGGCCGGGGCCGTCGGGCGGCGCGCTCGGGGCTCAGCAGCCGGCGCGCGGCTTCCGCACCGTCAACGTCGGGCATGCGGATGTCGAGCAGCACAACATCAGCGTCGATGCGGTCGAGCAGCTCGATCGCCTCAGCGCCGGTCCCCACCTCCCCGACCACCCGCAGGTCTGACTGAGCATCGACCACGGCGGCAACACCGGCGCGGAACAGCGGCTGGTCGTCGACGAGCACGACGCGGATCGGCTCGCTCATGACGAGCCCTCCCCCGTCGGCACGCTCGCGCGGGCGCGGAATCGCGTGTCGCCGTGCGAGATGTCGAGCGTTCCCCCGACCGCGGCGAGGCGCGCCCGTGCTCCCGCGATCCCCGTTCCCTCTCGTGCGGGGGTCGGGCCGGTCGCCGCGGCTGTCGGCACTCCGTTCTCGATCTCGACCGCGAACACCGTCGTGGACCGCTCCACCCCGATGCTCAGGGGCGCCAGCGGATCACCGTGCCTGAGGGCGTTGGTGAGAAGCTCTTGCGTCGCGCGGTAGAGCGGCACGATCGCCTCGCCCGACGGATCGCCACCTGAGCCGTGTCGCGCGACCGTGATACCGGGGCGCGACCCCGCGACCTCGTCGACGAGCCGATCGAGGTCGACCGTCTGCGCAGACGGAGCCTGAACGGCGGCATCGGTCGACTCGAGCACCTGTCGCACGTCGCCGAGCGCGCGCCGCGCGGTCTCGGCGATGGTCGCCACGGCCGAGCGCACCGCCGCGAGATCGGTCTCGTCGCGGAAGCGCACCGACTCGGCTTGCGCCACGATGACGGCCAGCGAGTGCCCCACGATGTCGTGCACGTCGCGCGTGAGTTGCGTGCGCGAGGACTGCAGCTCGGCGAGCTCGCGCGACCGGCGCGCCTCCGCTTCCGCCTCCGCTGCGCGCTGGCGCCCCTCGCGCCCGAGCCGCATCGTGCGGGCGAGCAGCCCCAGCAGCCAGGGGACGGCGAGCACGAGAGAGACGAGGGCCGCGATAACTCCCACCGGCAGCCAGGACGGAAGCAACGACGACGAGGCGAAGATGCGCACGAGCCACGAGTCGATGAGCAGAAGGTAGGCGAGGGCGACCACGGCACCGACGAGAACCGAGACGCCGCTCAGCCGCAGCACCCTGGGCGACCCGTAGTGCGCTGCGCTCGCGAGCACGACCAGGATTCCCAGCTGCGTGAGGCCCGCGTCCAGACCGGCGAGCATGTGCAGGAGCGTGCTGGCCCACGCGAGGGCGAGAGCCCAGCCCGGGTGCAACCGGCGGACCGCCACGGCCGCGGCCATCACCGAGCCCGAGGCGACGAGCGCGGCGAACGCGCCCGACCGGGCATCCGCATCCCCCGACCCGATCGCGGGGCCGAGCACGACGACCGCGAGCAGCAGCACGAGCCCGCCGAGTGCGTCGGCGACGAGCACGCCCGTGCGCGAGCGCACGAGGGCGGGGTGCTGGGTCATGCCTCCATCCTGGCCGCTCGTGCCGGCGAGGTCATCCGCCGAGCGGATGCGCGACCGGTACTGCAGTACCGGATTCGCGGCACGACCGGCGAGCCGATTACGTCATTCGACCGATGCGCGGGCACGGGGCGATTCGTAGCGTCGATCGCATGACCTCTTCCTTCGTTCGCCTCGTCCCCGGCGACATCGCGTGATGAGCGACGCGCTCGTGATTGCCCTGTCGCTCACGGTCGTCGTTCTCGTGATCGGCACCTTGACGCCTCTGCGACGCCGATGGCGACTGCTCGGGGCTGGGTGGGCCGCCGTCGCAGTCGGCATCATCATCGTCGCGGCCACAGAACCCCGGTGGATCCTGATACCGCTCGCGCTCGCCAGCACCCTCGGTCTCCTCACCGGAGTGATCCGCTCGAGGGCGGATGCGGCGCAGCGCGGACGTTCATCGCTGGTGTCGGCCGCGGCGACGCTAGCCGGGATCACCGCCGTCGGAGGCGCCGCGCTGGCGGCCGTGGCTGTCTGGGCGCTCCCCACGCCGAACCTCCCCCGACCGACCGGAGACTTCGCGGTCGGAACCTCGATCCTGCAGTGGGACTCAGGACTGCCGGAGCCCGGCACGGCCGACCCCGCCGACTCACGAGTGCTCGTGGCTCAACTGTGGTACCCAGCACCCGAGGGCGGCAGCGCTCGCCGCTACCTTCCCGACTCGATCGTTCCCGACGCGCTGGCGAACCAGGCCGGACTCCCCGAGTTCCTCCTCGACGGAGTGAGGTTCGGGCGGACGAACTCGGTCGCCGATGCGGCGATGGCGGACGGCGATCATCCGCTCGTCCTCTTCAGCCCGGGCCTCGGGGGTGTGCGCACCCAGAACTCAGCCTGGGCGGAAGACCTCGCAAGCCACGGCTTCATCGTCGCCGCTGTCGACCACCCCTACGACTCTGCTGCAGTCGTGCTCGACGACGGCACAATCATCCGCTCGAGCCTGCGAACAACCGGCGACGACGCCCTCGACCAGCAGATCGCCGACGAACTCGCCGAATCGCGGGCCGACGACCTCATCGCGGCACTCGACCAGCTGCAGCAACATATCGCCACACCTCGGGTCGTCGCCGCCGGCCACTCGATCGGTGGAGCGGCCGCCATCATCGCCGCGACGAACGACGATCGATTCGACGCCGTCATCAGTATCGACGGACTGCCGCGAGGGGGTCAGCCCCGCGTTCCGATACTCGCGATCGTCGCCGGCGGCGGTACCGGCAGCATCGAAAGCGACGCCCGATACGACGCGGCGCTGACCGAGGTGCTGGCTCGGTGCGGAACACGACGGGTCGCGCCCGGCGCGCAGCACCTGAGCTTCACGGACGCCGCACTCTTCCTTCCGCCGCTGCCCTCCCTCATCGGCGAGGGAGGACGCACCGCGGGAATCGAGTTCGCGCGCACGGAGACCCTGTCGTTCCTCGCCGACACGCTGCGCACCGGCGACGACCGCTGCGGCCCATGACACCACGCCTGACCACCCCCGGCACCGGCACAGGCACAGGCGCACCACCATCCACTCCCCTCACCATCCACCGGAGGCACCCATGACCACGAGCTCCATCCCCCACTCCGCCGGCATCGTCGCCCGATGCAGCGACCTCACACGGCTGTTCGGCGCCGAGGGCGCCACCGTCGCCGCCGTCGACCGCATCACTGCTCGCCGGTCTCGACTCCCCCACGTGGGGCGACGTCGAACTCGACGGCTCCCTGCTGACCGATCTCGACGAGCCCGAGCTCGCAGCCCTCCGGCACGAGCGCATGGGCTTCATCTTCCAGGCGTTCAACCTGCTGCCGGGGCTTACGGCGATCGAGAACATCCGCCTGCCCGAGACTCTCGGCCGCCAGCGGCGCGCGACCGACGAGGCGTGGGTGCAGCAGCTGATCGACCGACTCGGACTCGCCGCCCTGCTCGAGCGGCGCCCGCACGAGCTCTCGGGCGGCCAGCAGCAGCGCGTGGCGATCGCTCGCGCGCTCGCGCACCGGCCGGCAGTCGTGTTCGCGGACGAGCCCACCGGCAACCTCGACCTCGCGACGGGCGGCGAGGTGCTACGTCTGCTGACCGAGCTCGCCCACGAGAGCGGCTGCGGCATCATCATGGTCACTCACGACCCGCGCGCCGCGAGCGCCGCCGACCGCGTGCTCTCGATCCGCGACGGGCACCTGGTGGCCGAGCTGGGGCGGTCGAGCGCCGCCGAGATCTCGGCCCTCATGCTCGCCGACGCGATCGACGCCGACTCTGCGGCGATCGCGGGAGGCGACCGATGACCGGCCGGGGAGGATCCCTCGCGGCGATCGCGACCGTCGCTCTCAGCGCCATGTACATCGTGCTGCTCACCTCGGTCATGGCTCTGCTGCGCGCGGGCCTCGTCGCGACGCCGTTCGGTCAGGGTGAGACCGCCACGATCGTGCTCGGCGTGCTCGGGCTGTCGTTCCTGCTCGTCGCCCTCATCGTCGCCACCGTCGTCGTCACCAACGCCTTCGCGCTCGTGACGGCCTCCCGCATCCGGGAGATCGCTCTGCGCCGGCTGCTCGGCGCCTCGGCCGCGCAGGAGCGGCGCCGCATCGCCCGCGACGGGCTGCGGCTGTCACTCGGCGCGACGGCGCTGGGCTCGGCGCTCGCGGCGGGCGCGGCCCAGCTGGTGCTCGCCCTCGCGTCGCCCACGGGCGGGCTGCTCGCCGACGCCGAGCCCGCCGACCTCGTCGACCCGCTCGTCGTCGTCCCGCTGCTCGCGCTGCAGGTCTGCACGACGATCGCCGCGTGGCGCGGCTCGGCCGCCGTGCTCGCCGCCGAACCCGTTCAGGCGCTGGGGCTCGCCGGCACGCAAGAGGCGGGAGGCGACGACCAGGTGCGCATCGGCCGAGGAGCGACCGCCGCGCTGCTGACGGGCCTCGGCCTGCTCGCGCTCACCGCGGTCGCGGGAGCCGTCACGCCGTTCGCCGCGTTCCTCGGCATCGTCGCGGGAACCGTGCTCGTGATCGGGGTGCTCGCGGGCGCGAACGGCCTGCTGCCGCGCGTCATGGCAGCGGTCGGGGCCGTGCTGCCGCGCACGGGGCCCGCCGCGCTCGCGCGGCGCACGCTCGCGGAGCATCCGGCCCGCACCGCGCGCGCCGCCCTTGGCGTGCTCATCGGCGTCGCCGTCGTCTCGATGTTCACCGTCGCGACGGCGAGTGCGAACCTGTCGCTCGCGCTCGAGTACCGCGACACCGAGTTCCAGGCGCAGGCCGACGAGGTGCTGCTCGGCGTGATCGCGATCATCAGCGGGCTCATCGGCTTCGTGGTGCTCATCGCCGCGGTGGGGCTCGCGACGACGGTCGCGCTCAACACGCGGCTACGGGCACGCGAGATCGCGGTCACGCGCATCCTCGGCCAGTCGCGGCGCGATGCGGCCCTCGCGATCGTCATCGAGTCGGCCGTGCTGAGCCTCGCCGCGGCGCTCTCGGGGCTCGCACTCGGTGCGCTGCTCGGCTGGGTCGGCGCGCAGAGCATCATCGCGATCGCCCTCAGTTCACGCCTCGTGATCCCCGCGGTTCCGCTGCCACTCATCGGCCTCGTTCTCCTGACGGCACTCGTGCTGACCGTGCTCGCAGCGGTCGCGCCGACGCGGTTCGTGCTCGCCGACTCGCCCGTGCGGGCGTTCGCCCGGGCGTGACGGACGGCGATCAGTCGTCGAGCAGGGTGTTCATCCACTGCGCGATGAGCGGCACGATGCGCTCGTCGATCGGCCGGCGCACGTCGGCGCGATAGGCGCGAAGTGTCGGCGACGGCTGGGTGCGCATGATGTGGCTGAGGGCGCTGAGCGTCACCGTGCGGGTCGGCGCGGCGCGCAGCTCGGCGATGCGGGCGGCGTCGTCGGGCGGCGACTGCAGGTCGAACGCGGCCGCCACCGAGAGCACGGGCTGCGGCGCGCCCGCGAGGTCGGCGGAGGGGTCGTAGGCCATGAACTCGCGGAACCAGCGCGCGTTCATCCGCGCGCCACCGATGCGCTTGACGTCACCGTTCGTCGCGAGCAGGCGCTGGCGCGTCTTCTCGGTCTGGCGTTCGAGATCGGTGCGCATGAGTCGCAGCACGAAGCGGATGCCCGCGGGGAGGTCGTCGCCGAGAGCCCGGGACTGCCAGCGCAGCACCTCGAGCCCGCTGCGCGCGTAGGGCGAGAGCAACACGGCCCCGCGCACGAGTGCTGGGCGCTCGGCGAGCAGGCGCGCGGCGATCGCCGAGCCCTCGCTGTGCCCGATCACCACGAGCGGCAACCCGAGGGCCGCGGCATCATCGACGACCGCGAGCGCGTCGTCGACAAGGTCGTGGAAGCCCGTCGAGAGGAAGTCGCCGGCGGATTCTCCCACGCCGCGCTTGTCCCACCGCACGCTGCCGATGCCGTGCACCGCGAGACCCTCGGCGAGCTGGCGCTGGATGCCGAGGGGCAGGCGGCGAGCATCCCCGTGACGGTCGACGGGTCCGCTGCCCGGGACCAGGATGGCGACGGCGCGGGCATCCGGCGGAAGGTTCGACTCAGCGACGAGGTCGACCGCCGCGGTGATCGTGCGCACGGTCACTGCCCGACCCCCGTGCGCGCCGCCGTGATCTGCGCGGCCAGCTCGGCGGCATGCGGCGTCGAGACGAGCACGTCGCGCGCTCGACCGGTCGTCGAGCGGATGCGCAGGGCGGGGCCGCGGCCGCGCACGAGCACGACGGTGGTGCCCTGGCGGCGACGCCACGTTCCGAACTTGGTTCGCCCGGGCACGGAGAGCCCCGGCGTGCGGATCCCCGTCACGGCGGCGAGGCCGTCGGGCACGCTCTCGGCCGAGGCGATGTGCTGCAGGGGCAGGCTCAGGTTGCCGCGCACGGCGAACAGGCGCTCGAGGGGTCCGAGACGGATGGCGAGGGTGTCGTGCTCGAGGGAGATGGTCACCACGAGGAGTCCTTTCAGTCGAGGGGATGACTCATTGATATCATTGTTGAGAACATTCGCGCAACTGGGATTGGTAGGGTGTGCCCATGACGAGCGCCGAACTACTGCTGCACCCAGTGCGCCTGCGCGTCGTGCAGGCCATGATGGGCCGCACCGAGCTGACCACGAAAGACCTCGCCGCCCGCCTGCCCGACGTCGCGCCGGCGACCCTCTACCGCCACGTCGGCACGCTCGTCGACGGCGGCGTGCTCGAGGTCGTCAGCGAGCGGCGCGTGCGAGGGTCCACGGAACGATCGCTGCGCTTGCGTGAGGAGCGCGCCTCCGTCGACCCCGACGCGCTCGCGCACGACGATGACGCACTGCGGGCGGGATTCCTCGCCTATCTCGCGAGCCTCGCCGCGATGCTCGACGACTACCTCGCGGCGCCGCACGGCAGCCTGCAGGACGATCTCGTGAGCTTCCGGCAGCTCGCCGTGCAGGCAACCGACGAGGAATGGCTGGGGGTGCTGCACGGCATCCGCGCGGCGATCGAGCCGCTCGCGACGCGCGCAGACGCACCCGAGGGCGCCCGGCGCCGCGTGCTCGCGACCGTGAGCCTGCCCGTCGACTGACGCTCGGTCGTGCCGTCGGCTCAGTCGGTGCCGAAGTCGAACGCGGCGCTCTCGCCGGCGGCGTCGATCGCCTCGGCGAGGGCCTCGCGCTCGGCGCTCAGCGGCACCGCGTGCTCGACGACCTCGTCCGACTCCCCCGCCGTGATGCGGCCGACGAGCGCGGCCGTCGCGCCGCCGATGATGCCCTGTGCGGCGTACTGCTCGAGCCGCGCGCGCGAGTCGGCGATGTCGAGGTTGCGCATCGTCAGCTGCCCGATGCGGTCGGTCGGGCCGAAGGCGGCATCGCCGACGCGCTCCATCGAGAGCTTCTCGGGCGAGTACGACAGCCCGGGCCCGGTCGTGTCGAGGATCGTGTAGTCGTCGCCGCGGCGCAGCCGCAGCGTCACGGTGCCCGTCACGGCCGAGCCCACCCACTTCTGGATGCTCTCGCGCAGCATGAGCGACTGCGGGTCGAGCCACCGGCCCTCGTACATGAGGCGGCCGAGACGTCGACCCTCGGCGTGGTAGTTCGCGATCGTGTCCTCGTTGTGCACGCCGTTGAGCAGCCGCTCGTAGGCGATGTGCAGCAGCGCCATGCCCGGCGCCTCGTAGATGCCACGGCTCTTCGCCTCGATGATGCGGTTCTCGATCTGGTCGCTCATGCCGAGCCCGTGACGGCCGCCGATGCGGTTGGCCTCGAGCACGAGCTGCACCGCGTCCGCGAATTCGACGCCGTTGAGCGCGGTCGGCCGGCCCTCGACGAAGGTGATGGTGACGTCCTCCGTCGCGATCTCGACCGCAGCATCCCAGAATCGAACGCCCATGATGGGCTCGACGGTCTCGAGCGAGACGTCGAGGTGCTCGAGCGTCTTCGCCTCGTGGGTGGCCCCCCAGATGTTGGCGTCGGTCGAGTAGGCCTTCTCGGCCGAGTCGCGGTACGGGAACCCGTGGGCGACGAGCCACTCGCTCATCTCCTGCCGGCCGCCGAGCTCGGTCACGAAGTCGGCATCGAGCCACGGCTTGTAGATGCGCAGGCGCGGGTTGGCGAGCAGGCCGTAGCGGTAGAACCGCTCGATGTCGTTGCCCTTGTAGGTGCTGCCGTCGCCCCAGATCTCGACGCCGTCGTCTTTCATCGCGCGCACGAGCAGGGTGCCGGTCACGGCGCGGCCGAGGGGCGTGGTGTTGAAGTAGGTCTTGCCGGCGTTGCGGATGTGGAACGCGCCGCACGCGAGGGCGACGAGGCCCTCCTCGACCAGAGCGGCCTTGGCGTCGACGAGGCGGCTGATCTCAGCGCCGTACTCCTTCGCACGGCCGGGAACGGCCGACACGTCGGGCTCGTCGGGCTGACCGAGGTCGCCCGTGTAGGTGCACGGGATCGCGCCCTTGTCGCGCATCCACGCGACGGCGACGGAGGTGTCGAGACCTCCGGAGAAGGCGATGCCGACGCGCTCGCCGACGGGCAGGGAGGTCAAGACTTTGGACACCGCTCCAGCCTATCGGCGGTCGCACCGACGGCCCCGCGCGCTAGCGTGAGGCCCGTGGCCGAGCCGAGCATCCGCATCGTCGCCGCCAACGAGGCGAGTTGGGACGACCTGCAGGCGATCCTGACCGGCACCGCCGGCCGCTGCCAGTGCACGCGGCAGCGCCTCGGCGACCGCGAGTGGTACGCGCTGCCGGTCGAGCAGCGCGCCGCCGTGCTGCGCGAGGCCGTCGGGTGCGACGAGCCGGTGAAGCGCGACCCGTCCCACACCGCCGGCCTCGTCGCCTACGTCGACGACGAACCGGCCGCCTGGGCGGCGGTGAATGCTCGCACCGCGTTCCGCCGCCTGCGCGGCTCGCCCGTGCCGTGGGCCGGCCGGCTCGAGTCGAAAGACGACCCCACGGTCTGGGCCATCGCCTGCCTCGTCGTGCGCCGAGGATTCCGCGGCCGAGGGATCACCTACCCGCTCGTCGCCGCCGCGGTCGAGCACGCGCGCGAGCGCGGCGCCCGCGCGATCGAGGGCTACCCCATGCTGACGGGCGGCGCCGAGATCACCTGGGACGAGCTGAGCGTCGGGCCGGTCGGGCCGTTCCTCGCAGCCGGGTTCGCCGAGGTCACCCACCCCACCACGCGCCGGCTCGTCATGCGGCGCGAGCTCGGGTGAGCATCCCGCGCTAGAGACCCAGCTCGTCGGCGGCGGCCGCACGCATCTGCTCGCGCAGCGCGACGAGCTCGGGGTAGTCGGTGAAGAACTCGAGCTTCGCGCCCGTCGTGCTCACGGCCGACCACGACTCTTCGAGCACGAAGGTCATGAAGCTCTCGGCGAAGTCTTCGCCGATGTTGGTGGCCGCGTAGTCGCTCACGAAGTCCTCCTCGTTCGCGAGGTAGAACTCGTACGCGATGTCGGCGTCGACATTCTCGAGGTCGGGGTGCTCGGCGTAGCCCGACCAGAATGCGTCGTAGAACGCCCACAGGTACGAGTCGGGCTCGGCGCAGCCCTCGACGACCTCGAAGGTCGGGCACGACACGGCCTTCGCGTCGAACTCTGCCGGCGCGTAGGAGAACACGTGCGCGTACTCGTGCACCAGCGTCGCGACGAGCAGCTCGGGGTCGTCGGCGGTCGCGAGGTTGATGACGAGGGTCCAGTACTGCGGGTCGCGGTCTTGGTACACGTAGGCGAGCGTGTCGCTGTCGGGCGCGTCACCCGCTTTGAACTGCAGGATGCTGCTGCCGGCAGCATCCTCCCCCACGAGCCCCACGAACAGGGCCCAGACCTCCCCGGCGGTACCGCTCGCGGCCGGGGAGAGCGTTCCATCCTCGAGCACGTCGTAGACCTCGACCGTGCCGAAGTCGGCGTCGTCCTCGAGCGCGGGCGCGTCGCCGTCGCCCGACGTCTGCCGCTCGCCGGGCTCCTCACCGCCCGCGACTGCCGCGTACAGCGTCGTGGCGATGCCGATCCCGGCCGCGACCGCGCCCGTCACGACGAGCAGGGCGGCGAGGACGATCGAGACGATGACGAGGGAGCGGCGCACGGGCTCACGCTATCCGGTCTCGCCGCTTCGCCGATGAGGTCGGCGTCACTCGTAAGTGGTACCCTGAGTGGGTGAGTGACACTCTTGCAGTACAGGTGGGAAGCAAGGGTCGTGTCGTCGTTCCGGCGAGCATCCGCGCCCGCCATGCCTGGGTGGAGGGATCGACCCTCGTCGCCCTCGACACCGAGCTCGGGGTGCTGCTCGCCGACCAAGGCGCGGTCGAACGCCTCGTGCGCTCACGGCTCTCGGGGCACGACCTGCTCGCCGACCTGCTCGACGACCGGCGGCGCGAGGCCGCACGCGACACCGCGACCTCGCCCGGAACTCGATGATCGTCATCGACGCCTCCGCCGTGCTCGCCTACCTGCAGGGTGAACCCGGCGCTGACGTCGTGCGCGAGAACCTTCTCGCCGGCGCCGTCATCAGCGCAGCGAACTGGTCGGAGGTCGCACAGAAGGTGCGCCGCGCGGACTCGTGGGAGGTCGCCCGCGCTCTCCTGCTCAGTTACCCACTGCAGGTGGCATCCGTCGAAATCGACGATGCCGAGGCCGCCGCGGCGATGTGGATGCCCGGCTCATCGCTCTCGCTCGCTGACCGCCTCTGCCTCGCGCTTGCCGGCCGTCTGCAGCTCGAGGTCCTCAGCGCCGACCGCGCCTGGTTCGACCTCGACGGCGTGGTCGCGGTGCGCTGACGGCGCGGCGAGCGCCGCCCGCACCTGCACGAGCCGCTCGAGGAAGGCGCGCTCGTCGCGGCGGGTGCGGCGCATCCAGCTCGTGACCTCGTCGTTGCTCTTGCTCGCGTTGCACGAACCGCAGGCCGGCACGATGTTGTCGAGCGTGTAGCGGCCTCCGCGCGCGATGGGCTGCACGCAATCGCGCTGCAGGGGCCGGTCGGTCTCGCCGCAGTAGGCGCATCCGCCCCAGAGCCGCTGCACCTCGGCCCACTGGGCCGGCGTCAAGTCGTTGTCGGCGGCCGCCACGCGCTTGCGCCGGCGCCGCGCGGCCTTCGCCTGACGCGAGTTCGGGTGCACCACGGCGCCAGGCTACGCCCGTGCTCACGTGCGCGGCATCCAGCGCGCCGCGGCTGCGCGATGATGTAGCCATGACCCGCCGCGGCCTCATCCTCTTCGCCGCTCTCGGCCTCATCTGGGGCATCCCCTACCTGTTCATCAAGATCGCGGTCGCCGAGCTCACCCCCGAGTTCCTCGTGCTCGCGCGCTGCGTCATCGCCGCCGCGCTTCTGCTGCCGATCGCCGCCCGCCAGCGCGCGCTCGCGCCCGTGCTGCGCCGCTGGAAGCCCCTGCTGGCCTTCGCGGTCGTCGAGATCGTGCTGCCCTGGTACGCGCTCAACGCCGCCGAGGTGAGCCTGCTGAGCTCGACGACGGGGCTGCTGCTCGCGAGCATCCCGCTCGTCGCGATCGGTGTCGCCTTCCTCATGGGGCGCCGCCACCGCGTGACCGCGCTCACGGTGCTCGGGCTCATCACCGGCACGGCCGGCGTCGTCGCGGTCGTCGGCCTCGACCTCGGCGGCGGCGACCTCGGGGCGGTCGCCCTCATCGGCGTCGCCGTGGTCGGCTATGCGCTCGGCCCCGCCATTCTGGCCAAGTGGATGCACGACCTCCCGGGCCTCGGCGTCATGGCCGCCGCGCTCACGATCGCGGGGCTCATCTACCTGCCCATCGTCGCGATCACCGGCGGCTGGCCGACCGAGGTGCCCTCGCCGCCCGTCATCACGTCGGTGCTCGTGCTCGCCGTGCTCTGCAGCGCCGTCGCCTTCCTGCTGATGTTCGCGCTCATCGCCGAGATCGGCCCCGTGCGCATGACGGCCATCACCTACGTCAACCCGGCCGTCGCCGTCGTCGCGGGCGCGCTCGTGCTCGGCGAGGCCGTCACCGTCTACACCGGTCTCGGCTTCGCGCTCATCCTCATCGGCAATAGTGAATTGAGCAGAGGAGACTCCATGACCACCGAGTACCGCGCCACGCCCGAGGCGATCGCCCGCCTCACCGACATGCAGCGCAAGGTCACGCAGAACGACGGCACCGAGCCCGCGTTCCGCAACGAGTACCACGACAACAAGGCGGCCGGCATCTACGTCGACATCGTCTCGGGGCAGCCCCTGTTCTCGTCGCTCGACAAGTACGACAGCGGAACCGGATGGCCCAGCTTCACGAAGCCCATCGATGCGGGCGCCGTCACGACCAAGACCGATCGCGGCTTCTTCATGACGCGCACCGAGGTGCGGTCATCCGGAGCCGACAGCCACCTCGGCCACGTGTTCGACGACGGGCCCCGCGATGCGGGAGGCTTGCGATACTGCATGAACTCGGCCGCGATGCGATTCATCCCGGTCGACCAGCTCGAGGCCGAGGGCTACGGCCAGTTCACCGCTCTCTTCACGAAGGACGCATCATGGCCGACACCGTCGACATCAGCACGGGTGCCATCACCCGCACCCCCGGCACCGAGACCGCCGTGCTCGCGGGCGGCTGCTTCTGGGGCATGGAAGACCTGATCCGCCGCCAGCCGGGCGTCATCAGCACGCGCGTCGGCTACACCGGCGGCGCGAACGCGAACGCCACCTACCGCAACCACCCGGGTCACGCCGAGGCGGTCGAGATCGTCTTCGACCCCACGGCCACGACGTACCGCGACATCCTGGCATTCTTCTTCCAGATCCACGACCCGTCGACGCTCAACCGGCAGGGCAACGACGTCGGCACGAGCTACCGCTCGGCGATCTTCCCGCTCAGCCCCGAGCAGGAGCAGGTCGCGCGGCTGCCGGCTAACGGCATGACCGCCGTCGACGCCCGCGCCGGGCGCTTCTTCCCCCTGCGCCCGACCGATACGCCCGTGCGCCGCTTCGCGGTGCTGGCACCGGTCGGGCTCGGGGTGGTCGCCGCGGTCGGGGCGGGCGTCTTCGGCTCGGCGGGGGCGCTCGCGATCATCCTGGGCCTGGCGGTCTTCTCCGTGAGCGCCGGCATCGCGGCGTGGCAGCTGCGGCGCCGGCACCCGCACGCGCGCCTGGGCCTCGCCAACGCGGTCACCCTGCTGCGCCTCGCGCTCGTCTCGGCGCTCATCATCCCGCTGCTCGGCGGCGCGCACGAGCCCGTCGCCATCATGGCGATCGCCACCGTCTCGCTGAGCCTCGACGGCGTCGACGGCTGGCTGGCCCGCCGGCAGGGGCTCTCCTCCGACTTCGGCGGCAGCTTCGACATGGAGGTCGACTCCGTCTTCGCCCTCGTGCTCGCCCTGCTCGCCGCCCTCGGCGGGGCGCCCTGGTTCGTCATCCTGCTCGGCCTGCCCCGCTACCTGTTCTGGGTCGCCGGAGCGATCTGGCCCTGGCTCTACGACCCGCTGCCGCCGCGCGACAGCGGCAAGGTCGTGTGCGTCATCCAGCTCATCGTGCTCATCGTGCTGCAGTCGCCGTGGGTGCCCGCTCCTCTTGCCGTCGTGCTCATCGTCGGCACCCTGGCCGCGCTCGGCTGGTCGTTCGGCCGCGACATCGTGTGGCTGTGGCGACGCCGCGCCTAGGCCGCCGCACGCTCGTCGTCGCCGCGCAGGCGCTCGTCACGGTCGGCCTGCTCGCCCTGCTCTGGCAGGTCGCCGACGGGGCCGACGCGCTCGCCGCGCTCGCCTCCGCGAGTCCGGGGTGGATGCTCGTGGCCCTCGCCGCGCTCACCCTGCACACCGTGCTCGCCGCCGAGCGCTGGCACCTGACGGCGGGCGCGCTCGGCCTGCCCCTCGGGCGCGGGCACGCGCTGCGCGAGTACTACCTGGCCCAGCTCGTCAACTCGACCGTGCCCGGCGGCGTCGTCGGCGACGCGGGCCGCGCGGTGCGCAGCCGC
>NCEJ01000187.1 GCA_002280615.1 Micrococcales bacterium 32-70-13
GGGCGTCCACGAGATCGACACGCTGCGGTCGTTGGGCGCCTCGCCGGTCGCGACGATCGCGGGCTGCACGTCGATGAGCACCGCGACGCCGAGGGCGAACGGTGCCGACCACGCGCCGCACAGCAGCTGCTCGTACTGCCGGCAGCCGCGCACCTCGACCTGCAGTGCGGTGCCGTAGTGGCTCGTGCCCGCGGTGAGGACGACAGGCAGGGCCGCCGGCGTCGACTCGGCCGGATCGACGCCCGTGCCGACGAGGCGGTACTGCACCGAGTCGAGCGCATCGCCGCCGGCGGTCGTGACGTCGAGCAGCCGGAAGTCCCAGCGACCCTCCGCGGTCTCGACCGGCCCTTCGGCCTCGATCGCCGTGATGCTGGTCGGCCGCTCGCGCGGGGTCGCGGTGACCTCGGCGCTCGCGGTGCAGCCCTGCCCGTTGTAGGCGTAGACGACGACACGGTAGGTGGTGTCGGCCGTCAGGCCGCTCACGACCGTCGCGGTCGACGCGGCGTCGATGACCACGACGCCCGGGGGCGGGGTGTGCACGGGGGCGCCCTCGTCGACGCCCGTGACGGTGCAGGCCGGGGCCGAGCCCGAGCTCGCGACCCACACGTAGTACGCCTGCACCGCGCGCCCGTTGCCCGCGAAGACCCCCGACCAGTCGATGCTCACCGAGGCGTCGCCCGCGCCCGAATCGGAGGTCGAACCGAGAGCCGTGGGGGCGGGTCGAACGAGTCGTTACGGGCACTCACCCCGATGGTGTACGCCGTGCCGTTGGCGAGCGCTCCGACGTCGACGACGGAGAGCCAGTACTCCGTGCCCACCGGGTCGTCGCCCGGCACGCTGAGAGAGCGCACGACCGGGCCCACGGTGATGCGGTAGCTGCGGATGGGCGAGGCCGCCGCGTCCTGCGCCGGCTTCGACCAGCCGATGCGCAGCCCGTGGTCGAGCGGCGTCACGCCGATGATCGCGGGCGCGGGCGGCACGAGGTCGCTCCAGACCGCGTCGGCGAGCACGGTCGGCGCCGAGGGGCCCTGGGCGTTGACGGCGACGACGCTGATGCGCACCCGGTTGTCGGGGCCGTTGGCCGAGGTCGGCACCGTGCACGGCGAGGAGGCGCACACCGTCGTGCTCGCCGAGCCGTCGCTCACGCGCGTGACGGTCGCCTCGAAGAACTCGATGGGCGCGTTGTTGGATGCGCCCGGCGACCACGCCACGGTGAGGCTGCGGTCGCCGAACGACTGCACGCGGAGGTTCGTGACCGAGTCGGGCACGTCTTGCACCGAGATGCGGATCGAGCCCCACACGAACCGCTCGGGGTCGTTCGTCGCGTCGGCGACCTGGTACTCGAGATTGGTGTCGACGGGCTCGGCGCTCTCGGCGATCGTCACGAGCAGCGTCTGGCCGTCGGCGCTCGGCACGATCGCGACGCCGGGCGGCAGGGCCCGGTCGCCGTCGAGCCCGCGCACGGCGACGACCCGCAGCGGTCGGCCCGGGAAGGGGTTGGTCGCCTCGTCGTTGTCGAGCACGCGCACGGTCGTCGTCTCCGATCGCGGCGCGATGACCGCATCCGGGGCGGGGCGGGCGAGCGGGCGGGTCGAGGGCACGACGGTCACCTGGATGCGGCCCGAGGTGCCCTGCGCCGCGTCATCCCGAACACCGAGCGTCACCCCCGTCGTCGTGCCGCGCGGGGTGCCCTCGGGCACGCGCACGCGCAGCGACTGGCCGGTGAGCTCGACCTCGAGGCCGGGAGCGGCGGCATCGGCGATCGAGAACGCGAGCTCGTCGACGTCATCGGGATAGGGGTAGGCCGTGACGCGCACGAGGTCGATCGTGCGCTCCTGCCCCGGCTCTAGCTCGAGAGCGGCCCCGATGAGCACGGGCGGCTGGTTCTCGCGCGGCGTGACGTCGATCGGCAGCACGATCGTCGCAACCCGGCCGTCCGGGTCGGTCGCCGAGGCGCCGTCGGTGACCTCGAAGGTGAGCGAGGCGGGGCCGAAGTACAGGTCGGCGGAGGTGAACCGCAGGGTGTCGTCGTCGACCACGAGGGCGTCGCCGTTGGACTGCGTGGCGCTCACGGTCGCCGAGTCGGTGAGCCGCACCGGGGCGCCGCCGACCGCGAGGACGTAGTCGTTGATGTCGATCGTGACCGTCTCCTCGCTGATCACCTCGATGCGGGGGGCTCGGCGGTCGAGTTGCGGCAGCGCGTCGTCGGTTCCGGGCACCCAGATGAACGCGGTCGAGCGCACGGTCCGGTCGGCGGGGTGGACGACCTGGAAGGGGATGATCTGGCGCTGCTCGGCGACCTGCACCCGGATGCGGCGGTCGGGCTGCACGCTCGCCCCCGACTCGTAGCCGGGCACGAGCTCGAGACCGAGCTCGGCGACCTCGCCCTCGGAGAAGAACACGCGCGAGAGCACGTCGACGTCGAGCTCGTCGCGATCGAGGATGTCGGTGAGCGAGAGCACGGTGTCGCGGGCGAC
>NCEJ01000045.1 GCA_002280615.1 Micrococcales bacterium 32-70-13
TGCACGCGCGCACCGCGCACGCTCAGATGGGGAGCAGTCTCAAGGGGGGTCGCCGACACTCTCGTCATTGTAGGTGCGGCACCCGACAGTCCTCCGTGCGTGAGGGCGGGTCAGGCGGGCGGCGCGGCGAGCCCGTCGAGGGGATACCGTTCGGCGACCTCGGCGGTCACGGTGCCCTCGTACGGCCACGACACCGCCCCGGTCGGATCCCCGGTCTTCCGGGCCACGATCCAGCTGGCCGCCGCCGAGTGGGTCGTGCTGAACCCGACGAGCACGGATCGCGGGTCGTAGGGCAGCTCCGTGTCGGGTTGCACGTGCATCCGCACGTCGACCTCCGACCCCGTCGCGATGATCTCGAAGCCCATGGCCTCCCCGAAGAGCAGCCGCAGCCCTTCCACCGACATGCGCCAGAAGTCGTTGGGCTCGGCGTGCGTCGGCCACGACCACGGGACGTGGTGCAGCACGTAGCCGCCCGCCACGAGCACGGCGTTGCACGCTCGGGCCACGAGCCACGGCGCCGCAACATGCTCGAGGAGGCTTCCGGAGTACACGATCGACGCAGACTCGGGCCCGAAGACGCGGTCGAGCTCGTGCGCATCGGCGACCACCTGCACCCCGAGACCGGGATGGATGTCGACGCCGATCACCTCGCGCTCGGGGAAGTGCGCTCGCACCATCGCATCGGTCTGCTCGGATGCCGTGCGCATCCCGAGCGCGAGCACCCGGCCGGCGGGGGCCTCGGCCACGGCGGCGGCGATGGCCTCCCCCCACAGCGGCCCGACGATCGCACTCGGCACGAGCGGCAGCGGGTGCCGGGGTACGGGGACGACCGACGTCACGACCGCGTCGTCGATACGCCCGGTGAACTCGAGCTCGACATCGGGGGGCCCGGCAGATACACCTCGAAGCCCGCGGACTCCATCGCCGGCTCGTCGCCGAAGAACTTCGGCAGGTCGGTGCGGGTCACGACGGTCGTCTCGGCCGATCCGGAGCGGGTCGTGAGGGTGAGGCCCTCAACGGGCTGGCCGCCGCTGTGGGCCCACCCGCTCACCTGCGTGCCGTGCGCATCGCACCAGTAGACGTCGAGCGTGACCTCGAGAGGCGGATGAACGGGAGCCGAGGGTGACGGCCGGCGGAAGAGGCGCACCTTCCGAGGCAAGACCACGAGGGAACGGGCCTCAGCGCACGTGCCCCGCCTCGACCATGCCGCGGAGGTCCTTCTTGAGGTCTTGAACCTCGTCGCGAAGGCGGGCGGCGAGCTCGAACTTCAGTTCTTCGGCCGCCGTGAGCATCTGGGCGGTGAGGTCGGCGATGATCGACTCGAGCTCGGCGGCACCCTCGGCCCCTCGGCCCTCGCGGCGCAGGGCGGGAGTCGCGGCTCGCTTGCCCCCCGCTCCCCCGCCGCGCTGCCGGCTGGCGAGCAGCTCGGCCGTGTCGGCGCCCTCGCGCACGAGCTGATCGGTGATGTCGGCGATCTTCTTGCGCAGCGGGGTCGGGTCGATGCCGTGCTCGGCGTTGTAGGCGATCTGGCGGTCGCGCCGGCGCGTGGTCTCGTCGATCGCCTGCGCCATCGAGGGCGTGACGACGTCGGCGTACATGTGCACTTCGCCCGAGACGTTCCGCGCCGCGCGCCCGATGGTCTGGATGAGCGACGTCGCCGAGCGGAGGAACCCCTCTTTATCGGCGTCGAGGATGGCCACGAGCGAGACCTCGGGCAGGTCGAGACCCTCGCGCAGGAGGTTGATGCCCACGAGCACGTCGTACACGCCCTGCCGCAGCTCGCTCAGCAGCTCGACGCGGCGCAGCGTGTCGACGTCGGAGTGCAGGTAGCGCACCCGCACGCCCGCCTCGGTCAGGAATTCGGTGAGCTCCTCCGCCATCTTCTTCGTGAGAGTGGTGACGAGCACGCGCTCGTCGCGCTCGGTGCGCTGGCGTATCTGCTCGAGCAGGTCGTCGATCTGCCCCTTGCTGGGCTTGACGACGATGCCCGGGTCGACAAGACCCGTCGGGCGGATGATCTGCTCGACGATGGAGTCGGTGATGCCCAGCTCGTACTTGCCGGGGGTCGCCGAGAGGTAGACCTTCTGGCCCGTGCGGTCGAGGAACTCCTCCCAGCGCAGCGGTCGGTTGTCGAGGGCGCTCGGCAGGCGGAAGCCGTGCTCGACGAGCGTGCGCTTGCGCGAGGCATCGCCCTCGTACATCGCACCGATCTGCGGCACGGTCACGTGGCTCTCATCGATCACGACGAGGAAGTCCTCCGGGAAGTAGTCGAGCAGGCAGTTCGGCGGCTCACCCGGGGCGCGACCGTCGATGTGTCGCGAGTAGTTCTCGATGCCGTTGCAGAACCCGATCTGCTCCATCATCTCGATGTCGAAGGTCGTGCGCATGCGCAGCCGCTGCGCCTCGAGGAGCTTGCCCTGGCGCTCGAGCTCGGCGAGCCGCACGTCCAGTTCCTCCTTGATCGTCACGATCGCACGCTGCATCGTGTCGGGCGAGGCCGCGTAGTGCGTCGCCGGGAAGACCGAGACGGCGTCGAGCGCGCGCACCACATCGCCCGTGAGGGGGTGCAGGGCGTAGAGCGCCTCGACCTCGTCGCCGAACATCTCGATGCGGATCGCGAGCTCTTCGTACATCGGGATGATCTCGATCGTGTCGCCCCGTACACGGAACTTGCCGCGGGAGAAGTCGACGTCGTTGCGCTGGTACTGCATGCCGACGAACTTGCGGATGAGCGCGTCGCGCGGGATGCTCTGGCCCACCTGCAGGGCCACCATCGCCTCGAGGTACTCCTCTGCGGCACCGAGGCCGTAGATGCACGACACGGTCGAGACGACGACGACGTCGCGGCGGCTCAACAGCGAATTGGTCGTCGAGTGCCGCAACCGCTCGACCTCGGCGTTGACCGAGCTGTCTTTCTCGATGAACGTATCGGTCTGCGGCACGTAGGCCTCGGGCTGGTAGTAGTCGTAGTACGAGACGAAGTACTCGATCGCGTTGTGCGGCATGAGGTCACGGAACTCGGTCGCGAGCTGCGCTGCGAGCGTCTTATTGTGCGCGAGCACGAGGGTCGGCCGCTGCACCTGCTCGATGAGCCACGCCGTCGTCGCCGATTTTCCCGTGCCCGTGGCCCCGAGCAGCACGATGTCGGTCTCACCGGCGTTGATGCGCGCCGCGAGCTCGGCGATCGCCTGCGGCTGGTCACCGCTCGGTCGGTAGTCGCTCACGACCTCGAAGGGGCGCACCGAACGCGTGGGTTCCATGCTCCCAGCCTACGAGAGGGGGTCTGACACTCCGGTGTGACGGGCGCGCTCCGCCACGAGGCGCTCCCACAGCGCGTCGACCTGTTCGAGCGTGTGCGCCATCGTGCCGCTCGTGTCGATGACGACATCGGCCACCGCGAGGCGCTCCTCATCGCTCGCCTGGGCGGCGACCCTCTCCTGGGCGGATGCCCGGTCCATGCCGCGCAGCGCGACGAGTCGCTCGACCCTCTGCTCGGCGGGCGCGTGCACGACGACGACGATCGCGAACTCCTCGGTCGACCGTGCTTCGACGAGCAGCGGCACGTCGTAGACCACGATCGACTCGGGGTCGTCGGCCTCGAGCCGCTCGAGCCGCTCGCGGTAGAGCCGCTGCACCTCCGGATGCACGATGGCGTTGAGGTCGGCGCGAGCCGCGGGATCGGCGAACACGAGCGCACCGAGGGCGGGGCGGTCGAGCGATCCGTCGGGGGCGAGCACAGCATCCCCGAACCGACGACGCACGGCGTCGAGGCCCGGCGAGCCGGGCGCGACCGCCTCGCGCGCGAGCAGATCGGCGTCGATGACGGCGGCGCCGAGCGCGGCGAGCCGGGCCGAGACGACCGATTTGCCGGCCGCGATACCCCCGGTGAGCCCGATGACCTCCATCGTTCGAGCCTATCCGGTCGGCCTGCACGCGAGCGGGTAGCATGACTCGCACGCGCCCCGATGGAGGTCTCCCGTGCTCGAACTGCTCACCGGTACCGGGCTCGCCGTGGCCGCGGGGCTCAACGCCTCTGATCCTCGGCGTGCTGCTCGTGATCGAGCTCGTCGCCGACAAGATCCCCGCGGTCGACTCGATCAACGACGTCATCCAGTCGATCGTGCGCCCCGCGGCGGGCGGAATCGTCTTCGGCACGGGGGCGTCGACGACGACCGCCGCCGTCACCGATCCGGCGGCCTTCTTCGAGTCGAGCGCGTGGGTGCCCGTCGTGACGGGCATCGTGATCGCGCTCGTCGTGCACGGGGCGAAGATGTTCGTGCGCCCCGCGGCGAACGCCCTCACGGCGGGCGCCGCGGCCCCGGTGCTCTCGACGGGAGAGGACATCGGCTCGCTGCTGTTCAGCCTCTTCGCCATCCTCATCCCCATCCTCGTGATCGTCGCGCTGATCGCGCTCGCGGTGCTCGTCGTCTCGGTCTTCCGGCGGCTGCGACGGCAGCGGCGCACGGTCGCGCCGGCCTAGCGCCGTCGGCCAGCCCCGCGCGAGGGGCGGGGATGCCGAACGGGCCGCCCCCCGAGGGAGACGGCCCGTTCGTCGTCAGCGCGGAGCGCTGATCAGCTGTTGCTCGAGAGCTTCTCGCGCAGAGCGGCGAGCGACTCGTCGTCGGCGAGGGTGCCGCCGGCGCTCGAGTCGGACGAGAAGCTCGAGCCGCCCGCGGCGGGGAGCTCGAGGGTCTCCTCCTCGACCAGCGCCGTGGCGACCTGCTTCTTGTGGGCCTCCCAGCGGGCCTGGGCGGCAGCGTAGTCCTGCTCCCACTTGGCGCGCTGCTCCTCGAAGCCGTCCTTCCACTCGCCCGACTCGGGGTCGAAGCCCTCGGGGTACTTGTAGTTGCCGGCCTCGTCGTACTCGGTCGGCATGCCGTAGACGGCCGGGTCGAACTCGACGCCCTCGGGGTCGACGCCCTCGTTGGCCTGCTTGAGGCTCAGCGAGATGCGACGGCGCTCGAGGTCGATGTCGATGACCTTGACGAAGACCTCGTCGCCGACCGACACGATCTGCTCGGCGAGCTCGACGTGCTTGGCCGAGAGCTCCGAGATGTGCACGAGGCCCTCGATGCCGTCCGCCACGCGCACGAAGGCACCGAACGGGACGAGCTTCGTGACCTTGCCCGGGGCGACCTGGCCGATCGCGTGCGTACGGGCGAAGACCTGCCACGGGTCCTCCTGCGTCGCCTTGAGCGAGAGCGACACGCGCTCGCGCTCGAGGTCGACCTCGAGGATCTCGACCGTGACCTCCTGGCCCACCTCGACGACCTCGCTGGCGTGCTCGATGTGCTTCCAGCTGAGCTCGGAGACGTGCACGAGGCCGTCGACGCCGCCGAGGTCGACGAACGCGCCGAAGTTGACGATCGACGAGACGACGCCCTTGCGGACCTGGCCCTTGGCGAGGTTGTTGAGGAACGTCGAGCGGCTCTCCGACTGCGTCTGCTCGAGCAGCGCGCGGCGCGAGAGCACGACGTTGTTGCGGTTCTTGTCGAGCTCGAGGATCTTCGCCTCGATCTCCTGGCCGAGGTACGGCGTGAGGTCGCGCACGCGGCGCAGCTCGATGAGCGAGGCGGGGAGGAAGCCGCGCAGGCCGATGTCGACGATGAGGCCGCCCTTGACGACCTCGATGACGGTGCCGGTGACGACGCCGTCGGCGTCCTTGATCTTCTCGACGTCGCCCCAGGCGCGCTCGTACTGCGCGCGCTTCTTGGAGAGGATCAGACGACCCTCCTTGTCCTCCTTCTGGAGGACGAGCGCCTCGACGGTGTCGCCGACGGCGACGACCTCGGAGGGGTCGACATCGTGCTTGATCGACAGCTCGCGCGAGGGGATGACGCCCTCGGTCTTGTAGCCGACGTCGAGGAGGACCTCGTCGCGGTCGATCTTGACGACGGTTCCTTCGATGAGGTCGCCGTCGTTGAAGAACTTGAGGGTCAGTTCGACCGCGGCCAGGAAGTCTTCAGCAGAGCCGATGTCATTGATGGCGATCTGCTTGGGGGCCTGGGTCGTTGCGGGGGTCATGTAGTGGGTGCTCCGATGCGGACAGGAATCAGGCCGGGACGACGCGGATCTGGAGTGTCGTCCGGGCACGCGGACAGGATTGCCGTCAAACGACGACTCTCCAGCCTATCCCCCGCGCCGCAGCGGCGGCAACACGACCCGGCGCGCGTCGATCAGTCGAGGAGCGCGGTCTTGAGTGTGTCGAGGCCGACGCCGCCGAGATCGAGCGCGTTCTTGTGGAAGACCTTGTTGGAGAACGCGGCACCCTCCTTGGCCTTGTAGGCGTCGCGGATCTGCTCCCAGATGCGCTGGCCGACCTTGTACGAGGGCGCTTGGCCCGGCCAGCCGAGGTACCGGTTGACCTCGAAGGTCACGAAGCCGTCGTTCATGTTGACGTTCTCGCGCAGGAAGGCGAAAGCGTCGGCGCTCGTCCAGACCTGGCCCGTGCCGGGGTGGATCTTGCCGAGGTGCACGCCGATGTCGAGCACGACGCGCGCCGCGCGCATGCGCTGGCCGTCGAGCATGCCGAGCCGATCGGCCGGGTCGTCGAGGTAGCCGAGCTCCTCCATGAGCCGCTCGGCGTACAGTGCCCAGCCCTCCGCGTGCCCGCTCGTGCCCGCGAGCAGCCGGCGCCACGAGTTGAGCTGCGCGCGGTTGTAGACCGCCTGGCCGATCTGCAGGTGGTGGCCGGGGACGCCCTCGTGGTAGACCGTCGTCGTCTCGCGCCAGGTGTCGAACTCGTCGACGCCCTCCGGGATGCTCCACCACATGCGCCCCGGCCGCGAGAAGTCGTCGGTGGGCCCGGTGTAGTAGATCGCTCCCCCGGGCGTCGGCGCGATCATGCACTCGAGGCGCTTGACGGGCTCGGGGATGTCGAAGTGCGTGCGCGAGAGCTCGTCGACGGCCGTGTCGCTGAGCTTCTGCATCCAGGCCCGGAGCGCGTCGCGGCCGTGCAGCTTGCGCGCCGGGTCCTTCTCGAGGAAGGCGATCGCCTCGCCGACGCTCGCACCTGGCACGATCTCGCCCGCGATGCGCGTCTGCTCCTCGACCATGCGGGCGAGCTCCTCGATGCCCCACTCGTAGGTCTCGTCGAGATCGATCGTCGCGCCGAGGAAGCGGCGCGACATGAGCCCGTAGAGCTCGCGGCCCACGGCATCGTGCTCGCGCGCGGACGGAGCCAGTTCGGTCTCGAGGAAGCGTGCGAACTCGCCGTACGCCTCGGCGGCCGCGGCCGCGTTGCGCGCGAGATCGGTGCGCAGGGCATCCGGGATCTCGCCGCCCTCGATCGCGGCCTCGGCGGCGAACTCGGGGAAGAAGCCGTCGGCGGCGGCGTTGCGCTGCGCCTGGCCCAGAACCTCGACCACCTGGCGGCGGGCGGGGGTGTTGCCGGCCGCGATGCCTTCGCGGAGCGTCTCGGTGTAGCCCTGCAGCGCGCCCGCGACATTGCCGAGCTTGCGGGCGATGATGCCCCAGTCGTGCTCGGTCGCCGTCGGCATGAGGTCGAAGATCTCGCGGATGCCCTGCGCGGGCGAGGCGAGCACGTTGATGTCGCGCTGATCCCACCCGGCCTGGGCGAGCTCGAGGTCGAGGCTCAGCTCGGCGCTCAGGTCGGTGATCGTGACGCGGTCGGTGTCGTCGACGGGCGTCGCGGCGGCCAGCTGCGCGAGAGTCGCGCGGGCCGCCTCCTCGTACCGGGCGCGGCCTGCGGGCGAGAAGTCCTGGTACTCGTCGAGGCGGCCCTCGGCGCCGATGTACGTGGCGGTGTCGGGGCTCAGCTCCACGAGCGTGGCGACCCACTGCTCGGCGATGGCGTCAACGGGAGTGGGCGTGCGGTCGGCGGCGCTGTCAGACATGACAGCGAGCCTAGTGCGCCGCCTCGTTCCAGTCGCGGCCCACGCCGACCTGCACGTCGAGCGGAACCGCGAGGTCGGCGGCCGCGCCCATGCGCGCGCGCACGATCGCCTCGAGCGCTTCGCGCTCGCCCGGCGCGACCTCGAACACGAGCTCGTCGTGCACCTGCAGCAGAAGGCGCGAGCGCAGGGCATCCCGCTGCATGTCGGCCGCCACGTCGACCATCGCGATCTTCATGATGTCGGCGGCCGACCCCTGGATGGGCGCGTTGAGCGCCTGGCGCTCGGCGTTCTCGCGCAACACCCGGTTCGGGCTCTTCAGATCGGGGAAGGGGCGGCGGCGGCCGAAGATCGTCTCGGTGTAGCCGTCGTCCTTCGCCTGGGCGACCACGCTGCGCAGGTAGTCGCGCACAGCGCCGAACCGTGCGAAGTAGTCGCTCATGAGCTGCTTGGCCTCGGCGGTGTCGATGCGCAGCTGCTTGCTGAGCCCGAAGGCGCTGAGCCCGTAGGCGAGCCCGTAGCTCATCGCCTTGACCTTCGTGCGCATCTCGCTCGTGACATCGGCCGGGTCGACCGCGAAGATGCGGGCGCCGACGAAGCGGTGCAGGTCCTCCCCCGAGCGGAAGGCCTCGATGAGGCCCTCATCGCCCGAGAGGTGGGCCATGATGCGCATCTCGATCTGCGAGTAGTCGGCCGTGAGCAGGCTCTCGAAGCCCTCGCTCGCCGTGAAGGCCGCACGGATGCGATGCCCCACCTCGGTGCGCACGGGGATGTTCTGCAGATTCGGGTCGGTCGACGAGATGCGCCCGGTCGTCGTGCCCGTCTGGTCGTAGGTCGTGTGGATGCGACCGTCGGGCCCGATCGCCGTCGTGAGGGTCTCGACGATCTGCCGCAGCTTCGTCGCGTCGCGGTGCTGCAGGAGGAGACCGAGGAAGGGGTGCGGATGCGCCTCCTGCAGGTCGGCCAGCGCCGCGGCGTCGGTCGAGTAGCCCGTCTTCGTCGCGCGGGTCTTCGGCATGCCGAGCTCGTCGAACAGCACCTCCTGCAGCTGCTTCGGCGAGCCGAGGTTCACCTCGCGGCCGATCTCGGCGAAGGCCTGCTCGGCGAGCCGCGTCGTCGTCTCGCCGAGCTCGGCGTTGAGGGCGTCGAGGGCCGAACGGTCGACCGTAATGCCCGTACGCTGCATGAGCGCGAGCACGGGAGCCGTCGGCAGGTCGATCTCGGCGAGCACGGTCTCGCTCGTGCCCGGAAGCGACTCGCGCTGCGCGGCGACAAGCCGGTGCAGGAACCACGCGACCGTCGCGGGGCTGATGCTCTCGGTGTCGGGCACGAGCTGATTCGGGTCGGCCTGCGGCATGGCCTCGCCGAGCACGTCGTGCACGAGGTCGGCGAGGTCGTACGACTTCGCGCCCGGGCGCTCGAGCCACGCGGCGAGACGGGAATCCCACACCACCCCGTCGAGGGCGATGTCGAGGCCGGCGAGCCGCCTCGAGCGCGGCGTAGTCGGGCCGGTGCGCGGCCCAGTTGACCTGCACGGTCTCGGTCGCGGTCGCGAGCCCGAAGGCCGCGAGCTCGCCGTGCGGAGCATCCACGACGACCGCGACCTCGGAACCGGCCGTCGAGGCGAGCCACTTCGCCAGCTCCTCGTCGACGAGCGTGCGCACCGTCGGCAGGTCGGTGCGCGGGGCGGCCTCCTCGGCGGTGCCCATGTCGGCGCCCTCGGCCTCGGCGATCTTCAGCACGCGCTCGGTGAGCGAGCGGAACTGCAGGCGCTCGAAGACCTGCTTGACCGCAGGCACGTCCATGGGCCGGCGATCGAGGTCGTGCGCGCGCAGGGGCAGCTCGAGGTCGGTCACCAGGCGGTTCAGCCGCCGGTTGCGCTCGGCGCGCTCGCGCTGCTCGCGCAGGTTGGCGCCGACGACGCCGCCGATCTCATCGATGTGCTGCCAGATGCCGTCGAGCGAGCCGTACTGCGTGATCCACTTGACGGCCGTCTTCTCGCCGACCTTGTCGATGCCGGGCAGGTTGTCGCTCGTCTCGCCGACGAGCGCGGCGATCTCGGGGTACTGCTCGGGGTTGATGCCATAGCGCTCGCGCACGGCGTCGGGGTCGTAGCGCTTGAGCTCGGAGACTCCGCGAGCGTTCGGATAGAGCAGCGTCACGTCGTCGGTGACGAGCTGGATCGTGTCGCGATCGCCCGAGACGACGAGCACGCGGAAGCCCTCGGCCGCCGCCTGCGTCGCGAGCGTCGCGAGGATGTCGTCGGCCTCGTAGTCCTCCTTCGTGATCGTGGGGATGCTCATCGCCGCGAGCGCCTCCTGCAGCAGCGGCACCTGGCCCACGAACTCGGGCGGGGTCTCACCGCGCGTGCCCTTGTACTCGGGGTACTCGCGCGTGCGGAAGGAGTAGCGCGAGATGTCGAAGGCGACCCCGACGTGCGTGGGCTTCTCCTTCGCGAGGAGGCTCAGGAACATCGACAGGAAGCCGTGGATGGCGTTCGTGTGCTGGCCGTCTCGCGTGACGAAGCTGTCGATCGGCAGGGCGTAGAAGGCCCGGAACGCCAGCGAGTGGCCGTCGACGAGCAGGAGGGTAGGCTTTGCGGAGTCCGTCACGGGGCCAGCCTAGCGAGGCGCCCCGACCCGCTCCTCGAGAGCAGCCGCCCGCCCCGACGAGGATGCCGATGACCCTCCTGCCCCCCGATCTCGATCCCGAACTCGTCGACCGGCTCGTCGGCACCGGCGGCGGCGCCCTCTGCCGGAAGATGGGCATCGAGTTCCTCGAGCTGTCGGCCGAGCGGTCGGTCGCGACCATGCCCGTCGAGGGCAACACGCAGGTGATCGGCCTGCTGCACGGCGGAGCGCACGTCGTGCTCGGCGAGAGCCTGGGGTCGATCTCCTCGGCGATCCACGCCGGGCCCGGCCGCTACGCGGTCGGCATCGAGATCAACGCGACGCACAGCCGGTCGATCACCGAGGGGCTCGTGACGGGCACGTGCACGGCGCTCGTGCTCGGCCGCACGCTCGCGACCCACGAGATCGTCATGACCGACGAGGCCGGGCGCCGGCTGTCGACGGTGCGCATGACCAACATGCTGCGCGACCGCTGAGGCGCGTCGCGCGGGGGCGGGCTACTCCGCCGCGTCGGCGGTGTCGTCGGAGGCGGTCGATGCCTTCTTGGGGGCATCCTTCTTCGTACCCAGCTGGTCGATGATCGCCTGGGCGACCGCCTGCATGGTCGTGCGGCGGTCCATCGAGGCCTTCTGGATCCACCGGAACGCCTCGGGCTCGGTGAGGCCCATGCGCTCGTTGAGCAGCCCCTTCGCGCGATCGACGAGCTTGCGCGTCTCGAAGCGCTCGACGAGATCGGCGACCTCGGCCTCGAGGGTGAGGATCTGCTGGTAGCGGCTCAGCGCCACCTCGATCGCGGGCAACAGGTCGTTCGGGGTGAAGGGCTTGACGACGTACGCGAGCGCACCCGCCTCGACCGCCTGCTCGACGAGCTCCTTCTGGCTGAACGCCGTGAGCAGCACGACCGGCGCGATGTGGTTCTCGCTCAGGCGCTTGGCGGCCTCGATGCCGTCGAGCTGCGGCATGCGGATATCCATGATCACGAGATCGGGCCGCAGCTCGGTGGCGAGGGCCACCGCGGTCTCGCCGTCACCGGCCTCGCCGACGACATCGAAACCGTTGTCGCGGAGGATCTCGACGATGTCCATGCGGATGAGCGACTCGTCCTCGGCGACGACGACGCGACGGGGGGCTGATGCAGTCTGATCCTGGTCACTCACGCCAGAGAGCCTACGGTATCGTCGAGGCCCGAGGGTCGTGACGACCCGAGCCGGCTTGGCGGAATGGTAGACGCGGCGCACTCAAAATGCGTTGTCCGAGAGGACGTGTGGGTTCGAGCCCCACAGCCGGTACGCGATACGAGATCGACGGCTCGAGCCGAGCCCGGTGCGCCGACGCTGCGCGTCGCGGGGTTCGAGCCCCACAGCCGGTACGGCACCACGAAAGGCCGCACCCCGCAGGGTGCGGCCTTTCGACGTCACGCGTCAGTCGGCGTGGTCGCCGCTCTCCCACACCGGGGCGGCGGCGTTGATCGCGTCGCCGACGACGTGCACGCGCAGGTCGTTGGTCGAGCCCGAGATGCCGGGAGGGGAGCCCGAGATCACGACGACCTTGTCGCCGACGTCGGCGAGGCCCTCGCGCAGCAGCACCTCGTCGACCTGGCGGTACATCGCGTCGGTGTGGGTCACCCGCTCGACGAGGAACGACTCGATGCCCCACGTGAGCGACATGCGGCGGGCGATGGCCTCCGAGGGCGTGAACGCCTTCATCGGGATGCGGAACCGCAGCCGCGACATGCGACGGGCCGAGTCGCCCGACTCGGTGAAGACGCACACGTACTTCGCCTCGACGAAGTCGGCGACCTCGGCCGCGGCGAGCGTGATGGCGCCGCCCTGCGTGCGCGGCTTGGTGCCGAGCGGCGGGATGCGCTCGAGCCCGTGCTCCTCGGTCGAGGCCACGATGCGCGCCATCGTCGAGACGGTGATCACGGGGAACTCGCCGACGCTCGTCTCGCCGCTCAGCATCACGGCGTCGGCGCCGTCGAGCACCGCGTTCGCGACATCCGAGGTCTCCGCGCGCGTGGGGATGGGGTTGCTGATCATCGACTCGAGCATCTGCGTGGCGACGATGACGGGCTTGGCCATGCGGCGCGCGAGCTCGACCGCGCGCTTCTGCACGATCGGCACGGCCTCGAGGGGCAGCTCGACGCCGAGGTCGCCGCGCGCGACCATGATGCCGTCGAAGGCCTCGATGATCTCCTCGAGGGCATCCACCGCCTGCGGCTTCTCGATCTTGGCGATGACCGGAACGGTCACGCCCTCCTCGCGCATGATCTGGTGCACGCGGTTGACGTCGGAGGCGTTGCGCACGAACGAGAGGGCGATGTAGTCGGCGCCGAGCTTGAGGCCCCAGCGCAGGTCGTCCTCGTCCTTCTCGGAGAGGGCGGGGACGTTCACGGCGACACCGGGGAGGTTGATGCCCTTGTTGTTCGAGACGGGGCCGGCCACGACGACCTCGGTGCGCACGCGCACGCCGTCGGAGTCGAGCACCTTGACCTTGACCTTGCCGTCGTCGATCAGCAGGAAGTCGCCGGGGTTCACATCGGCCGGGAGGCCCTTGAAGGTCGTGCCGACGAGCTCCTTGGTGCCGAGCACGTCCTCCGTCGTGATCGTGAAGATGTCGCCCTCGGCGAGCTCGTGCGGGCCGTTCTCGAACTTGCCGAGCCGGATCTTCGGGCCCTGCAGGTCGACGAGCACCGCGACGGCGCGGTCGGCGTCTGCGGCGGCCTGCCGCACGTTGCGGTAGACCTCCTCGTGCACCTCGTAGGTGCCGTGGCTGAGGTTCATGCGGGCGACGTTGACGCCCGCCTCGATGATGGCCCGGATGTTCTCATAGCTGGCGGTCGCCGGGCCGAGGGTGGCGACGATCTTTGCGCGTCTCATGGTGTCCTTCAGTGGGGTGGTGGTGGTAGGGGTGGTGCGGTGGTGCTGGCGAAGCAGGTCTAGACGGTCAGCGGCCGGTCGGTGGCCCGCACCGGCGCGGGCAGGTCGCTCTCGCCCTGCAGGTAGGTGTCGACCGCGGCGGCCACGGCGCGGCCCTCGGCGATCGCCCAGACGATGAGCGAAGCCCCGCGGCCCGCGTCGCCGGCGACGAACACACCCGCTTCGCCAGTCGTGTAGTCGGCCTGGCGCGCGATCGCGCCCGAGTGCTCGAACGGCAGCCCGAGCTGGTCGCCCAGCGTGCCGCGCTCGGCACCCGTGAAGCCGAGGGCGAGCAGCACGAGATCGGCGGGGATCTCGCGCTCGGTGCCCGCCTTCGGCACGCGACGGCCGTCGAGGTACTCGGTCTCGGCGACCCGCAGGGCGCGCACCTCACCGGCCTCGGTGGTCAGGAACTCGACGGTCGACGCCAGGTAGACGCGCTCGCCGCCCTCCTCGTGGGCGCTCTGCACCTCGAAGAGCGTCGGCTGCAGGGGCCACGGCTGCGTCTCGGGGCGCTCGTGGGGCGGCTGCTTGCCGATAGCGAGGTTGGTGACGCTGAGGGCGCCCTGGCGGTGGGCGGTGCCGATGCAGTCGGCGCCGGTGTCGCCGCCACCGAGCACGACCACGTGCTTGCCCTCGGCCGTGATCTGGTCGGCGACCTGGTCGCCCGCCTGCACGCGGTTCGACTGGGTGAGGTACTCCATGGCGTAGTGGATGCCCAGCGCGTCGCGGCCCGGGATGGCCAGGTCGCGCGACTCGGGCGCACCCGTCGCGATGACGACCGCGTCGTAGCGCGTGCGCAGCTCGTCCCACGTGATGTCGACGCCGATCTCGACGCCGGCGCGGAAGCGCGTGCCCTCCGCCTGCATCTGCGTGAGCCGGGCATCCAGGTGCCGCTTCTCCATCTTGAAGTCGGGGATGCCGTACCGCAGCAGTCCGCCGATGCGGTCGTCCTTCTCGAAGACGGCGACCGTGTGACCGACGCGGGTCAGCTGCTGCGCCGCCGCGAGCCCGGCGGGGCCGGAGCCGACGACCGCGACGGTCTTGCCGGTGAGGCGCTCGGGGGGCACGGGCTGGACCCAGCCGTTGTTCCAGGCCTGCTCGATGATCGAGGCCTCGACCTGCTTGATCGTCACGGCGGGCTGGTTGATCGCGAGCACGCACGACGACTCGCACGGCGCGGGGCACAGCTTGCCCGTGAACTCGGGGAAGTTGTTCGTCGCGTGCAGCCGCTCGATCGCCTGGCGGCCCTCGCCGCGCCACGTGAGGTCGTTCCACTCGGGGATGAGGTTGCCGAGCGGGCAGCCCTGGTGGCAGAACGGGATGCCGCAGTCCATGCAGCGACCCGCCTGCCGGCGCAGCACGCCGGGGTCTCCCTGCTCGTAGACCTCTTTCCAGTCCATGAGGCGCAGGGGCACGGGCCGGCGCGGTGGCAGCTCGCGCTCGGGAACGTTGATGAAGCCGCGGGGGTCAGCCACCGGTCACCTCCAGGATGCGGCCCCACACGACGTCGCCGTCGGGGTCGAGGCCTTCGTCGAGTGCGGTCTGGCGCGTGGCGAGCACGGCCGCGAAGTCGCGCGGCAGCACCTTCACGAACCGGTCGAGAGCGGCGTCGCCCTCCGCGAGCAGGCGCGCCCCGAGGGTCGAGCCGGTCTCGTCGTGGTGCCGGCGCAGCAGGTCGGTCACGAGCGCGCGGTCGTCGGCGTCGAGCGGGGAGAGCTCGAGCTCGCCCGTCGCGAGCGCATCGGCGTTCACGCGCTCGCGACGCAGCTCGTGCACGTAGGCGGTGCCGCCCGACATTCCCGCCCCGAGGTTGCGCCCGGTCGCACCGAGGATCACGGCGGTGCCCCCGGTCATGTACTCGAGCGCGTGGTCACCGACGCCCTCGACGACGGCCGTCGCGCCGGAGTTGCGCACGAGGAACCGCTCGCCGACGATGCCGCGGATGAACATCTCGCCGCTCGTGGCTCCGTAGCCGATGACGTTGCCCGCGATCACGTTGCGCTCGGCCGGGAACACGGCGTCGCGGCTCGGCCGCACGATCACCCGGCCGCCCGACAGACCCTTGCCGACGTAGTCGTTGCTGTCGCCGTAGAGGCGCAGCGTGATGCCGCGCGGCATGAAGGCACCGAGGCTCTGCCCCGCCGAGCCCGTGAGCGTGACGTCGATCGTGTCGGGAGCGAGACCGTGCTCGCCGTGCAGCGTCGTCACCTGGTGGCCGAGCATGGTGCCGACCGCGCGCTCGGTGTTGCGGATGGGCAGGTCGATGCGCACGGGCGAGCCGTGCTGCAGCGCGTCGGTGCTGAGGCGGATGAGCTCGTTGTCGAAGTGCTCGTCGAGCTCGTGGTCCTGCTCCTCGTTCTTCGTTCGGGGAGCGTCGTCGGCGAAGACGGGGCCCTCGAGGATCGGCGCGAGGTCGAGGCCATCGGCCTTCCAGTGCCGCACGGCGCGATCGACGTCGAGCAGGTCGGCCCGCCCGATCGCCTCCTCGAGCGAGCGGAAGCCCAGCTCGGCGAGGTACTCACGCACCTCCTGGGCCAGGAACTCCATGAAGGTGATGACGAACTCGGGCGTGCCGGTGAACCGCTTGCGCAGCTCGGGGTTCTGCGTCGCGACGCCCACGGGGCAGGTGTCGAGGTGGCAGACGCGCATGAGGATGCAGCCCGAGACCACCATGGGTGCGGTCGCGAAGCCGTACTCCTCGGCACCGAGCAGCGCCGCGATGATGACGTCGCGGCCGGTCTTCATCTGGCCGTCGGCCTGCACCGTGACGCGACCGCGCATCTTGTTGAGCATGAGGGTCTGCTGCGCCTCCGCGAGCCCGAGCTCCCACGGGGTGCCCGCGTGCTTGAGCGAGTTGAGCGGGCTCGCGCCCGTTCCCCCGTCGTGGCCCGAGATGAGCACGACGTCGGCCTTCGCCTTGGCGACGCCCGCGGCGACCGCGCCGATGCCCGACTGGCTCACGAGCTTGACGTGCACGCGAGCGGAGGGGTTCGCGCGCTTGAGGTCGAAGATGAGCTGCTTGAGGTCTTCGATCGAGTAGATGTCGTGGTGCGGCGGTGGCGAGATGAGGCCGACGCCGGCCGTTCCGTGCCGCAGGCGTGCGATCCAGGGGTACACCTTGTTCGCGGGCAGCTGGCCGCCCTCGCCGGGCTTGGCGCCCTGCGCCATCTTGATCTGGATGTCGTCGGCGTGCGTGAGGTACAGGCTCGTCACGCCGAACCGGCCGGAGGCAACCTGCTTGATCGCGCTGCGCTTCTCGGGGTCGAGAAGGCGCTCGGGGCTCTCGCCGCCCTCGCCCGTGTTGCTGCGACCACCGATGCGGTTCATGGCGATCGCGAGCGTCTCGTGCATCTCGGGGCTGATCGCCCCCATGCTCATCGCGCCGGTCGTGAAGCGCCGGATGATCGACTCGACCGATTCCACCTCGTCGAGGGGCACGGGCGTGCGCGCCTCGGTCTTGAGGCGGAACAGGCCGCGCAGCGTCATGAGGTTCTCGGCCTGGTCGTCGACGGCCTTCGTGTACTCGCGGAAGATGTCGTAGCGCTTCGACCGCGTCGCGTGCTGCAAGCGGAACACCGTCTCGGGGTTGAACAGGTGCGGCGGTCCTTCGCGGCGCCACTGGTACTCGCCGCCGGTCTGCAGCCGCTCGTGCGGGTTGACCGGCGCCGAGGTCGGGTAGGCGAGCTCGTGACGCGCGGCGTTCTCGGCCGCGATCGTGTCGATACCGACGCCACCGAGCACGCTCGAGGTGCCCGTGAAGTAGCGGTCGACGAACTCCTGGCTGAGCCCGACCGCCTCGAACGCCTGCGCACCGGCGTACGAGCCGACAGTCGAGATGCCCATCTTCGACATGATCTTGAGCACGCCCTTGCCCAGCGCCTTGATGACGTTGCGCACGGCCTTCTCGGGGGTGATGCCCGTGATCATGCCCGACCGCACGAGGTTCTCGACGGTCTCCATGGCGAGGTAGGGGTTGATCGCGGAGGCGCCGTAGCCGATGAGCACGGCGCAGTGGTGCACCTCGCGCACGTCGCCCGCCTCGACGATGAGGCCGACCTGCATGCGCTTCTCGGTGCGGATCAGGTGGTGGTGCACGGCCGCGAGCATGAGCAGCGAGGGCACCGGGGCGAGATCGGCGGTCGAGTCGCGGTCGCTCAGCACGATGAACTCCGCACCATCGGCGATCGCCTCATCGACCTCGGCGCACATCGCGGCGATGCGCTTCTCGAGCGCCTTCGGGCCCTTGTCAACGCGGTAGAGCCCCTTGATCGTGGTCGTGAGCGAGCTGCCCGGTCGGGGGTCGATGTGCTGGATCTTCGCGAGCTCGTCGTTGTCGATGATCGGGAAGTCGAGCACGACCTGCCGTGCGTGCCGCGGCGTGGCCTCGAGCAGGTTGCGCTCGGGACCGAGACCGAGGCGCATCGAGGTGACGACCTCCTCGCGGATCGAGTCGAGCGGAGGGTTCGTGACCTGGGCGAACTGCTGCGTGAAGTAGTCGAACAGCAGGCGCGCGCGGTCGGAGAGCACGGCGATCGGGGTGTCGGATCCCATCGCCCCGAGAGGTTCGTTCAGGTGGATGCGCTGGCCCTCGAGCCACTCGCCCCACGGCTCGAGACCGGCGAGCTGCGCCTTGATCTCGTCGTCTTCGATGAGACGGCCATCGGCGGTGTCGACGAGGAACATCTTGCCGGGACGCAGGCGGCCCTTGCGGACGATGCGGCTCGGCTCGATGTCGAGCACGCCGATCTCGCTCGCGAGCACGACGAGACCGTCATCGGTCACGATGAAGCGGCCCGGACGGAGGCCGTTCCGGTCGAGGGTCGCCCCGACGAGCGAGCCGTCGGTGAACACGAGCGCGGCGGGCCCGTCCCACGGCTCCATGAGCATGCCGTGGTACTCGTAGAAGTCGCGCAGAGCGGGATCGATGTCGGTCTGGTTCTCCCAGGCCTCGGGAACCATCATCATGATCGCGTGCGGCAGCGAACGGCCGCCGAGGGTGAGCAGCTCGACGACCTCGTCGAACGAGGCCGAGTCGCTCGCACCGGGCGTGACGATGGGGAACACGTCGCGCAGGTCGCCGAACAGGTCGGAGCGCAGCTGCGACTGGCGGGCGCGCATCCAGTTGCGGTTGCCCTGCACCGTGTTGATCTCACCGTTGTGCGCGATCGACCGGAACGGCTGGGCGAGCGGCCACGAGGGGAAGGTGTTCGTCGAGTAGCGCGAGTGCACGAGCGCGAGCTTGGAGGTGAAGCGCTCGTCGCTCAGGTCGGGGTAGAACGGCTCGAGCTGCAGCGTCGTGACCATGCCCTTGTAGACGAGCGTGCGGCACGAGAGCGAGGGGAAGTACGAGCCGAGCTCGCGCTCGGCGCGCTTGCGGGCACGGAAGGTCTGCCGGTCGAGGGCCATTCCCGAGAGCGGGTCGCCGGTCTCGTCGGTGCGCGTCGAGCGCAGGACGAGCTGCTCGAACACCGGCATCGCCTCGCGGGCGAGCGTGCCGATGAGCGCGGCGTCGTCGACAGGAAGGAAGGCGGTGCCGATGGCGTACTGACCCACGGGCGGGAGGGCGAAGGGCAGCACGGCGCGGAGGAAGGCATCGGGGATCTGCGTGATGATGCCCGCGCCGTCGCCCGTGCCGGCGTCGGACCCGACTGCCCCGCGGTGCTCGAGATTGCGCAGAGCGTCGAGCGCGGCCTGGATGATGTCGTGGCCCGCCGTGCCGCGCAGGGTGGCGACCATGGCGAGACCGCACGCGTCATGCTCACGGGCAGGGTCGTAGAGCCCCTGCGCGGCGGGCACAGCGGAGAAGCGCTGCATCGGGGATGTGAGTTCCATCAGAACCGTCCTCACGTTGTTGCGGGAACCGTGTGGGACGTCGCTGGCCCGAGGTGTGGATGCGCGCGCAGAGCGCGCCGCAGATGCCGGATCGAGTGTGGTGGCGATCCTCAATCACCTCCCGTGGCGCTCGGTGAGCGTCGCAGTCGGTGTCACGGCTTCGCGGCGGACCCGCTTGTGGCGTCGGTCGAACCGGTTGCACCGGCGGCGGCGAGAGCCTCATTGCCCTCGTCGTCGGAGTCGGTGTAGACGTCCTCGGAGTCTACCCCAGCCTCGGGCGACCACTCCCGACCCGCGACGTAGGGCGAGGGCTCGAGGCCGGTGTGCCGGCGCGACTGCACGATGATGATGATGAGACCGACGAGCACGGCCGCCCAGGCGCCCCAGACGTTGACGCGGATGCCGAGGAAGAGCTCGCTCGGGTCGAGGCGGATCGTCTCGAACACGCTGCGCCCGGTGCCGTACCAGATCAGGTAGATGCCGAGCTGCTTGCCCCACTGCAGCACGAAGCGGCGCGCGAGCAGCAGGATGACGATCGCACCCGTCACGTTCCACACGATCTCGTAGAGGAACGTCGGGTGGAACAGCACGTCGTCGGGCAGCCCGACGGGGATGGCGTCGTTGGGCCGGTCGATCACGAGACCCCACGGCAGATCGGTGGGCAGGCCGAAGAGCTCCTGGTTGAACCAGTTGCCGAGGCGGCCGAAGGCCTGCGCGAGGAGCAGGCCCGGCGCGAGTGCGTCGGCGAAGGTCCAGAAGCGGATGCCCGTGACGCGGCACCCGATCCACACGCCGAGGGCGCCACCGATGAGCGCGCCGAAGATCGCCATGCCGCCCTCCCAGATGTAGAGGGTCTTGAGCAGGTCGGCGCCCTCGAAGAAGTAGTCGTCGGGGTGCGTCAGCACGTGGTAGATGCGGCCGCCGATGATGCCGAAGGGCACGGCGAACAGCGCGATGTCGAGCGTGATCCACGGCTCGGCCCCGCGCGCCGTGAGGCGGTGGTTGGTCAGGAGCACCGCGGCGACGATGCCCGCGAGTATGCAGAGCGCGTAGGCGTAGATGTTGACGTCGAAGCCGAACCACGTCAGCCCGATATCGCGCAGCCACTGACCGAGGTTGAAGACCTGCCACTCGGGAGGCGGGCTCGGGATGCTGAGGGGCTGGATCACGTCGTCAGTACCTTTCACAGGGCGTCACGCACGGGGTGCTCGTGCGCAGGGGGGCCGGGGACAGCCTAGCGGCGTGTCCCTTCGGCGAGCTCGCTCGCGACCTTGGCGACCTCGGCCACGCCGCCCTGCTCGAGGGCCGCGACGAGCCGGGAGCCGACGATCGCGCCGTCGGCGTAGCTGAGCACATCCGCGACCTGCTCGGCGGTCGAGATGCCGAGCCCGACGCACGCGCTCGTCGAGCCGGCCTCGCGCAGGCGGGAGACCACCCCTCGTGCCGCGGCGTCGACGTCGTCACGGGCGCCCGTGATGCCCATGGTCGAGACCGCATAGACGAAGCCGCGGCTCGACTCGACTGCCTGCTTCATGCGGGCGTCGCTCGACGAGGGTGCGGCGAGGAACACCCGGTCGAGGTCGTGGCCGGTCGACGCGGCCATCCACTCGGCGGCCTCGTCGGGGATGAGGTCGGGCGTGATCAGCCCCGCTCCCCCGGCGTTCTGCAGGTCGGTGGCGAAACGCTCGACGCCGTACTGCACGACGGGGTTCCAGTACGTCATCACGAGCAGGGGCGCGTCCACCCGCGCCCGGATGCGCTCGACGGCCTCGAAACCGTGCCGCAGGCGGAAACCGTTGCGCAGAGCCGTCTGGGTCGCGCGCTGGATCGTGAGGCCGTCCATGACGGGGTCGCTGTAGGGCAGCCCGAGCTCGACGATGTCGACGCCGTTCTCGACGAGCGCGACCGCGGCGTCGACGCTCGCATCGAGGCTCGGGAAGCCCACCGGGAGGTACCCGATGAGGGCGCCCGAGGCCTCGTCGTTGCGCGTGCGGATCGTGTCGGCGACCGTGCTCATGCCGAGGCCTCCGCCGCTGCCGCGTCGAGCAGGCCGAAGTAGCGCGCTGCGGTCTCCATGTCCTTGTCGCCGCGGCCGCTCAGGGAGACGAGCACGATGCCCTCCGGCCCCAGCTCGCGGCCGAGCTCGATCGCGCCGTGCAGGGCGTGCGCCGTCTCGATGGCCGGGATGATGCCCTCGGTGCGGCTCAGCAGGCGCAGGGCATCCATCGCCTGGGCGTCGGTCACCGGGCGGTACTCGGCGCGGCCGATCGAGTCGAGCCAGGCGTGCTCGGGGCCGACACCGGGGTAGTCGAGGCCCGCGGAGATCGAGTGCGACTCCATCGTCTGACCGTCCTCGTCCTGCAGCATGAGGCTGCGGGCGCCGTGCAGCACACCGGGGCGGCCCTTCGAGATCGTCGCAGCGTGGAACATCGTGTCGACGCCGTCGCCCGCGGCTTCATTGCCGATGAGGCGCACCGACTCGTCATCGAGGAACGCGTGGAAGATGCCCATCGCGTTGCTCCCGCCGCCGACGCACGCGACCACCGCGTCGGGGAGCCGACCGGTGAGGGCGAGCACCTGCTCGCGCGCCTCGATGCCGATGACCGAGTGGAAGTCGCGCACCATCGTCGGGAAGGGGTGCGGGCCCGCGACCGTGCCGAGCAGGTAGTGCGTGTTCTCGACGTTCGCGACCCAGTCGCGCAGCGCCTCGTTGATCGCGTCCTTGAGCGTGCGGGAGCCGACGGTGACGGGCACGACCTCGGCGCCGAGAAGCTTCATGCGCGCGACGTTGAGCGCCTGCCGCTCGGTGTCGACCTCGCCCATGTAGACGACGCACTCGAGGCCGAACAGTGCGGCGGCCGTGGCGCTCGCGACGCCGTGCTGGCCCGCGCCGGTCTCGGCGATGATGCGCGACTTGCCGAGGCGCTTCGCGAGCAGGGCCTGCCCGAGCACGTTGTTGATCTTGTGGCTGCCGGTGTGGTTCAGGTCTTCGCGCTTGAGGATGATGCGCGCGCCGCCCGCGTGCTCGGCGAAGCGCCGCGCCTCGGTGATGATCGAGGGGCGCCCGGTGTAGGTGCGGTGCAGCTCGGCGAGCTCGGCGGCGAAGGCCGGGTCGGCTTTCGCGGCCTTGTAGGCGGCGTCGAGCTCGTCGAGAGCGGCGATGAGCGACTCGGGCACGAACCGCCCGCCGAACTCGCCGAAGTAGGGGCCGACCTGTTCGCGCAGATTCATGAGACCGCCAGGAATTCATTGAGGGCGGCGACAGGGTCGCCACCGGTGACCAGGGCTTCGCCGACCAGCACAACATCGGCTCCTGCTCGACGGTAGTGCTCGACGTCTGCGACTCCGCTGACCGCCGACTCGGCGATGCGCACGGTGCCGTCGGGGATGCTCGGCGCGAGCCTCCCGAACAGGTCGCGGTCGAGCTCGAAGGTGCTGAGGTCGCGCGCGTTGACACCGATGACCTGCGCACCGAGATCGACCGCACGCCGCACCTCATCGGCGTCGTGCGTCTCGACGAGCGGCGTCATGCCGAGCTCGACGATGAGGGTGTGCAGCGATCGCAGGGTGGCATCGTCGAGCGCGGCGACGATCAGCAAGACGAGGTCGGCACCCGCGGCGCGCGCCTCGAGCACCTGGTACGGCTCGGCGATGAAGTCCTTCCGCAGCACGGGGATGCTCACCGCGGCCCGCACGGCGTCGAGGTCGGCGAGGCTGCCGCCGAACCGTCGCTCCTCCGTCAGCACGCTGATGGCCGAGGCGCCGCCCTCCGCATACTGCCGCGCGAGCAGCGCGGGGTCGGGGATGCTCGCGAGGGCGCCGCGCGAAGGGCTCGCACGCTTGACCTCGGCGATCACCTTGATGCGATCGCCGCGCCGCAGAGCCGAGCGGGCGTCGAGAGCGGGCGGCTGGGCGAGCGCCTCGCGCTCCACCTGGGCGAGGGGTCGCGACGCACGACGCCGCGCCGCGTCGTCGAGCGCCCCGGCGACGAGGCCGTCGAGCACTTAGGAGTGCACCTTCGGCACGTACTTCGGCCCCGCGACGCCGTAGCCGGCCTTCGCCATGACGCCTCCGATGATCCAGCCGACGAGCACGAGCGCCGCGCTCGCCCAGACGAGCCACGCGAGCTCGAAGAAGAAGGCGACCGTGCCGATCGTGAAGCCGATGAGCATGATGGTCACGGCGGTCCAGGCGGCGGGCGAGTGTCCGTGGCCGGGGTCGTTCTGCGCGTTCATCATCACTCCTGTGGGGGTCGGTCGATTGGGGGAAGTCTATCGCGCCGTGGGGTCGTCGCCGTCGCTCAGCGCGTCCCACGCGTCGAGCCGGTCGACGCGCCCGGGCTCGCCCGAGGGGGCGAGGCGGACGGTGTCGTACCGACGGGTGCGCTGCGGCCAGCGGGATGCCGTGAGCGCGATCCCGATGCCGATGACGACCGCCGCGGCGCCGGCCACGATCGCGACCACGGGCCACAGCGAGGTGGTGGCCGATTCCACGAGCGGGCGGATGCCCGCGAGGCCCTCGACGCCCGTCGCCTCGGTGATCGACGCGACGGCCGCGGCGAGAGGGTCGGCGAGGGCGAGACCGCCCGAGACCGCGATGCCCAGACCGAGCAGGGCCTGCAGCAGCCCGAGCACGATCCGGAAGACCGGTCCGGCCAGGGCGAGCGCCCCCACGAGCGCGAGAGCCGCGAGCGCGAAGGGCGGCACCGCGGAAGCCGCCGCGTCGCCGGCGGCATCGACCGTGCGACCGTCGACGAGGACGACCGTGACCCAGACCTGCGACCACGCCAGGAACGCCGCCGAGGCGGCGACAACGGGCAGCAGCAGGGCGAGGGTGCGCACCCGCCGCGAGCCGGGCTCGACCTCCGGTGCAGCGCCCTCCTCGACCCCGGTCACGCGCCCGGCCTCTGCAGCGCGTTCGCGATGGCGACCGCCCGCAGCGGCGCGGCGGCCTTCGAGAGGGTCTCCTGGAACTCGGCCTCGGGCACAGAGTCGGCCACGAGGCCCGCGCCGGCCTGCACGCGGGCGACACCGTCGGCGAGGTAGGCCGTGCGGATGGCGATCGCGAGGTCGAGGTCGCCCGAGAACGCGAAGTAGCCGACGACGCCGCCGTAGACACCGCGGCGGGCGGGCTCGAGCTCGTCGATGATCTGCAGCGCGCGCGGCTTGGGCGCCCCGCTCAGCGTGCCGGCCGGGAAGGTCGCGCGGAAGACGTCG
>NCEJ01000188.1 GCA_002280615.1 Micrococcales bacterium 32-70-13
TCACGCACCGTCTGGTGTCTCGCGCGGGCGACGACTCGGCAGCCGCAACCGCCGCTGCGCGAGCAGCACGCCGAGGATGACGAGCACGGCGCCGACGGGCTCGTTCCACACGAGCGTCTCGCCGAGCACGAGCACGCCCAGCAGCACGCCGACGGGCGGCGAGATGTAGGTGACCGTTGCGGCGCGGGTCGGCCCCCAGGCGCGCACGACGTTCTGGTTCCAGGCGTAGGCGAGGCCCGTGCCGAGGGCCCCGAGCAGCACGATGGCGATGATCACCGTCGGCGTGAGCGTGACGGGGTCGGCGCCGATGACGGGCGTCAGCAGCAGCATCCACACGGCCGCGAGGCCGATCATGACGAAGCTGAACACGATCGCGCTCACGCCGCTGTCGGCGAGGAACCGCCGCATGTACGAGAGGCTGAAGCCGTAGCAGGCGGTGGCGCCGAGCAGGGCGAGGTAGGGCACGATGCCGCCCGAGCCCGGTTCGATGCCCTGCCACGGCCCGACGATCACGACGACCCCGATGATGCCGACGACGATGCCGAGCACCTGCTCTCGCGTGAGCTTCTCGATGCGGAAGGCGAGCCCCGCGATGAGCGCCGTCATGATCGGCGTCGTCGCGTTGAAGATGCTCGCGACGCCCGAGGCGACGTACTGCTGCGCCCAGGCGAACAGCATGTACGGGATGACCGCGAAGGTCACCGAGAGCAGCAGCAGGTGCGCCCACACGCGCCCCGATCGCGGCAGGCGGTCGCGCGTGACGAGCGCGATGAGCCCGAGGGTGATCGCGCCGAACAGCGTGCGGCCCGTGGCGACCTGCACGGGCGAGAGCCCCTCGAGCGCGAGGGCGATGAAGAGGAAGCTCGCGCCCCAGACGACCCCGGCGAGGGTGAACTGCAGCGCGATCCAGGCGTCGGAGGAGCGGGGTGGGGCCGGGGTGCTCACTCGGTATCGGTCGCGATCGTGCCCGTGGTGGCGATCTGCTCGTGGTGGTGGATGACCTCCGCGACGATGAAGTTGAACCACTTCTCGGCGAAGGCGGGGTCGAGCTGCGCCTCGATCGCGAGGGCGCGCAAGCGCTCGATCTGCACGCGCTCGCGCTCGGGATCACTCGGCGGCATGTTGGTGGCGGCCTTGAGCCGACCGACGGCCTGCGTGCTCTTAAACCGCTCGGCGAGCAGGTGGATGAGCGCGGCATCGATGTTGTCGATGCTGCGCCGCAGCGAGGTGAGCTCGGCGATGGCCGCGTCTTCCATGCCTCGAGGGTAACGCGCGGCGGAGCGCGGGTTCGAGCGCCTAGCCCAGGCGGTGCAGCAGCCCTGCCCGCGCCGCGGGCCACTCATCGATCAGGATCGAGTACACGGCGGTGTCGCGCCACGAGCCGTCGGCCCGCGGCTGGTCGCGGCGGGCGACGCCCTCGAACTGCGCCCCGAGCTTCTCGATGCCCGCGCGCGAGCGCGCGTTGCGCACGTCGGCCTGTAGCTTGACGCGGCCGTAGCCGTGGTCGAAGAGGTGGCCGAGCAGCAGGAGCTTCGCCGCCGGGTTGACGGATGTTCCCCACTGCTCGGGCGAATACGCGGTGTAGCCGATGTGGGCCGACTCGGCCGCGGGGGCGAGGTCGAGGATCGTCGAGGTGCCGATGACGGTGCGGAGAGCATCCACGACGACGTACACGTGGGCCCGCCCGATCGGCAGATAGGTCGGCAGCCACGCGGCGAAGTCGTCACCCGAGCGCGCCCCGGCGGGCCCGCCGCCCCAGCCGCCCGCGAAGACCTCGGGCCGGCCGAGCGCGGCCGTGAGGCCCGGCAGGTGCGCGGGTTCGTAGGGCTCGAGCCGCAGGCCGTGGCCCTCGAGCGCGACGTACGGCAGCTCGGCCGCGGTCATGAGCGGAGCCCGCGATCAGTCGAGCAGTCCGACCAGCCCGGCAGGTTCTCGTAGATCGGCTTCGCGTGGTGGAAGTCGCTCTGCGAGACGGGTACCTCGTCGACGCGCACGCCGTCGACGTCGTAGGCGACGCAGACCGGGATGCTCTCGAGCCCCGTGAGCACGTCGAGCTTGGTCATGACGAAGTCGGTGACGCCGTTGACGCGCGCGGTGTAGCGGGCGATCGGGGCGTCGTACCAGCCGCAGCGGCGGGGGCGGCCCGTCGTCGTGCCGAACTCGAAGCCGGTCTTGCGCAAGAACTCGCCCGACTCGTCGAAGAGCTCGGTCGGGAAGGGGCCCGAGCCGACGCGCGTCGTGTAGGCCTTGACGATGCCGATGACGCGGTCGATGCGGTTGGGGCCGATGCCCGAGCCCGTGGCCGCGCCGCCGCTCGTCGCGCTCGAGGAGGTGACGAAGGGGTAGGTGCCGTGGTCGACGTCGAGCATGGTCGCCTGGCCGCCCTCGAAGAGCACGGTCTCGCCGCGCTCGAGCGCCTGGTGCAGCACGAGACCCGTGTCGACGACAATAGGGCGCAGTCGATCGGCGTAGCTCAGCAGCTCTTCCACGACCTCGTCGACCGTGATCGCGCGGCGGTTGTAGACCTTGACGAGCAGGTGGTTCTTGACGTTGAGGGCGCCCTCGACCTTCTGGCGCAGGATGTTCTCGTCGAAGAGGTCTTGCATGCGGATGCCGACGCGGTTGATCTTGTCGGCGTAGGCGGGCCCGATGCCGCGGCCGGTCGTGCCGATCTGGCGCTTGCCGAGGAAGCGCTCGGTCACCTTGTCCATCGTGCGGTGGTACTGCGTGATGACGTGGGCGTTGGCGCTGAT
>NCEJ01000189.1 GCA_002280615.1 Micrococcales bacterium 32-70-13
GCCGAGAGCCCGACCACATCGCCGATGTCGCCGTAGCCCGCGCGGGCGTTCTGGCGCAGCTGGTCGATGATGCGGTAGTCGATGGCATCCATGACCGTGAGCGTAGCGCTCGGCTCGCGCCCAGCATCCCGACTGGCGCAAGAGGTAAAGTAAGGCTAACCTTACCGACGGCAGAGTCGCCGGTTCCTGTCCCTCTACTCCACTGGAGAATCCCCTCTCATGCGCGTCACCGCACCCCTCTCGCTCACCGCCCTCGCCGCCACCGGCCTGCTGCTCGCCGGCTGCGCCGCGCCCGCTCCGGTCGAGACCGAGCAACCGGCCGAGCCCACCGCCGACGGCACCTTCACGCTCTACTCGGGCCGCGACGAAGAGCTCGTGCAGCCGCTCATCGACCAGTTCGAGGCCGAGACGGGCATCGAGGTCGAGGTGCGTTACGGCAACACCGCCGAGCTCGGCGCGCTGCTGCTCGAGGAGGGCGACGCGACGCCCGCCGACGTCTTCCTCTCGCAGGATGCCGGCGCGCTCGGCGCCCTCACCCGCGCCGGGCTCTTCACGACCCTGCCCGACGACATCGCGGGCGCCGTGCCCGCGGGCTTCACCTCGACCGACGGCAGCTGGGTCGGCGTCACGGGCCGCGCGCGCGTCGTCGTGTACGACGGCGCCGAGCTCTCGGCCGACGAGCTGCCCGACACGATCGACAGCTACGTCACCGACGAGTGGGCGGGTCGCGTCGGCGTCGCGCCGAGCAACGCGAGCTTCCAGTCGGCCGTCACCGCCCTGCGCGTGCTCGACGGCGAGGACGCCGCGGTGGAGTGGCTCGCGGCGCTCGCCGGCAACAGCCCGCAGGTCTTCGAGGGCAACACGCCGATCCTCACCGCGGTCAACGACGGGGTCGTCGACGTCGGGCTCATCAACCACTACTACTGGTTCCGCGCGGCCGCCGAGGTCGGTGCCGAGAACATGCGCGCGCAGCTGAAGTTCCTCGAGGCGGGCGATGCGGGGTCGATCGTCAACGTCACCGGAGCGGGCATCCTGAACAGTGCCGCGACCGACGCCGACGCCCTCGAGTTCGTGCGCTACCTCGTCTCGGTCGAGGCGCAGTCGTACTTCGTCGAGCAGACCTTCGAGTACCCGCTCCTGCCGGGCGTCGAGGCCCCCGAGGGGCTGCCGAGCCTCGAGAGCCTGCTCAACCCCGAGCTCGACCTCAGCGACCTCGACGACCTCGCGACCACGCAGCAGCTGCTCGCCGAGGCCGGCCTCATCTAGGGGAGCGGTGGGGACTTCGGTCTCTGCCGACGACCAGCCGAACCGTGATGCACTAGAGCCATGACCATCGCGCCCGGGCGAGAGACGACGACCGCCGCGGGGGTGCCGGATGCCCGGATCACCCCCGCGGCGTCGTCGCGCCCCGGCGTGCTCGCCGCGCTCGGGCCGGCCGGCGCCCGCCCGCCGATCGCGCTGCTCGCGGCCGCGATCGTCGCGGCGGCCGCCGCGGCGATCCCGCTCGTCTACCTCGTCGTGCGGGCCGGCGAATCGGGGCTCGCCGCGATCATCGAGACCCTCGCGCGCGGCCGCGTGCTCGAGTACGCCGCCAACTCGCTCGGCCTCGCCGCGGCGACGACCGCTACCGCGCTCGTGCTCGGCACGGCCGTGGCGTTCGTGCTCACACGGGTGCGAGTGCCGTTCGCGCGCACGTGGCTGCTCATCTCGGCCCTGCCGCTCGCGGTGCCCTCCTACCTCGCGGGCTACGGCTGGCTCGTCGCCGTCCCCTCGCTCAACGGCTTCGTGCCGAGCTGGGTGCTGCTCACGGCCGTCACGGTTCCGTACGTGACGCTGCCGGTGGCCGCCGCCTTGCGCGGAGCATCCGGAGACCTCGAAGGGGTCGCGCGCACGCTGGCTTCGACCGCGCGCAGGCGGCGACGCTCGCGCTGCTGCTCGTCGTGCTCGCGCTCGTTGTCGTGGTGGGCGAGAGGGCCGCGCGCCGCCAGCTGCCGCGCGCGGCCGCTCGCGCCGTCGCGCCCCGCGCGGTCGGCCGCGGGATGCTCGTCTCGCTGCTGCCCGTCGTCGCCGTCGCCCCGCTCATCGGCGTGGGCGTGCCCCTGCTGGGCCTGCTCTCGCGGCTGCTCGAGGCGGCCACGCTGCGCGAGATCGACGTGCCTCGGCTGCTCGAAGCCGTCGGCTCGACCGTCGGGGTCGCCGTGGCCGCGGCGCTGCTCGCCGTGGCGCTCGCCCTGCCGATCGCGGCGCTCGCCGCCCGCTACCGCGGCCGGCTCGTGACCGCGATCGAGTCGGTGGGCTACCTCGGCCACGCACTGCCCGGAATCGTCGTGGGCCTCTCGCTCGTGTTCTTCGCGCTCGCGGTCGTGCCCGCGCTGTACCAGAGCATCGTCGTGCTCGTCTTCGCCTACGCCGTG
>NCEJ01000190.1 GCA_002280615.1 Micrococcales bacterium 32-70-13
GAGAATCCTCGTCCTCGGTTCGGGTGCCCGCGAGCACGCCATCATCACGGCCCTGCTGCGAGAGGATGCCGCGCACGAGATCACCGCGGCCCCCGGCAACGCCGGCATCGCCACGGTCGTGCCGACGGTCGCGCTCGACGCCACGCGCGGCGACGTCGTGGCCGACTACGCGGTCGACAACGACATCGAGCTCGTCGTCATCGGCCCCGAGGCGCCCCTCGTCGCGGGTGTCGCCGACGCCGTGCGCCGCCGCGGCATCGCCGTGTTCGGCCCGGGGGCGGCTGCCGCGCAGCTCGAGGGCTCGAAGGCCTTCGCCAAGCGCATCATGGACGAGGCGGGCGTGCCGACGGGCCGCGCGATCCGCGCCGGCACCCTCGCCGAGGCCGAGGCCGCGATCGACGAGCTCGGCGCCCCCTACGTCGTCAAGGCCGACGGCCTCGCGGCCGGCAAGGGCGTCATCGTCACCGATGACCGCGCCGCCGCCGTCGCGCACGCCGCGCACTACCTGCAGCAGGGCGGCGTGCTCGTCGAGGAGTTCCTGGCCGGCCAGGAGGTCAGCCTCTTCCTGCTGAGCGACGGCCACACGGTCGTACCGCTGAGCCCCGCGCAAGACTTCAAGCGCATCGGCGACGGCGACACGGGCCCCAACACGGGCGGCATGGGCGCGTACTCGCCGCTGCCGTGGGCACCCGAGGGCTTCGTCGACGAGGTCATCCGCACCGTCGCCGAGCCGACGGTGCGCCAGCTCGAGCGCGAGGGCACGCCCTTCATCGGCCTGCTCTACTGCGGCTTGATCGTCACCGAGCAGGGCATCCGTGTCATCGAGTTCAATGCGCGCTTCGGCGACCCCGAGACGCAGGTCGTGCTGCCGCGGCTCGTCACGCCGCTCAGCGAGCTGCTCTTCGCGGCGAGCACGGGCCAGCTCGCGGGGGTGGCGCATCCGCAGTTCAGCGACGACGTGGCCGTCACGGTCGTGCTCGCGAGCGAGGGCTACCCCGTCACCGCCGCGCCCAATCGCCCCCTCACCGGGCTCGACGAGGCCGCCGCGGTCGAGGGCGTCACGATCGCCCACGCCGCGACCGCGCGCTCGGCCGACGGCTTCGTCGCGACGGGCGGCCGCGTGCTGAGCGTCGTCGCCACCGGCTCCGACTTCGCCGAGGCCCGGGCCCGCGCCTACGAGGCCATCGGCCGCATCGGCCTCGAGGGCGGGCAGTACCGCACCGACATCGCGGCGCGGGTCGTCTGATGACGGATGCTCTCGCCGCGCCCGGCTGGACCCACGTCTACTCCGGCAAGGTGCGCGACCTCTATGAGCACCCGCAGCATCCCACTGCAGGTGCCGAACCACCTGGCCGTCGGCGACGACGTGCCCACCGTGCCCGCCGAGCTCGCCGACCGCGCGATGCTCGTGCGGCGGCTCGACATGCTGCCGATCGAGTGCGTCGTGCGCGGGTACCTCACCGGCTCGGGCTGGGCCGAGTACCAGGCATCGGGCACCGTGTGCGGCATCCCGCTGCCCGGCGGGCTCCGCGACGGCGACCGCCTGCCCGAACCGCTCTACACGCCCGCCTTCAAGGCGCCGCTCGGCGAACACGACGAAAACATCACCTTCGAGCGCTCGGTCGAGCTCGTCGGCGACGCGATGGCCACGCAGCTGCGGGATGCCTCGCTCGCGATCTTCGCCGCGGCCTCGTCGATCGCCGCCGAGCGCGGGGTGCTGCTCGCCGACACCAAGTTCGAGTTCGGCACCGACCCCACCACGGGCGTGCTGACCCTCGCCGACGAGGTGCTGACGAGCGACAGCTCGCGGTACTGGGACGCCTCGCTGTACGCGGCCGGCGGGCCGAACCGCATGGACAGCTTCGACAAGCAGATCGTGCGCGACTGGCTCGCCGCGCACTGGGACAAGACGGGCGAGCCCCCGGCCCTGCCTTTGGAGATTGTCCAGCGCACGGCCGCACGGTACCGCGAGCTCATCGACCGCCTCTGCGCGTAGCCCGTTCCTCTCCAGATCTGGGGCAAACGGGCGCTTCGGCCGCGCGCATTCGCCGTTTTGGGGCGAATCTGGGCTGATTTGGGCAGACTCGGGCAGGGAATGGCGCACGGCGCAGGCCGGTTGACTCGGGCATGACCGACTCCACCCGGCTCGCCGCCGACACCTCCATGGGACCGGTGACCCTCGACGTGGCCGACCTCGACGCGATGACGGCGTACTACCGCGATGCGGTGGGCCTGAGCGTGCTGACGGCCGCGGGGCCGGTCGTGACGCTGGGGCGGGCGGGCGACGCGGGCGCAGCATCCACACCCCTGGTCGTTCTGCGGCACAGCCCCGCCCTGCGGCACGCGGGGCCGCGCGAGGCCGGGCTGTTCCACACCGCGATCCTGTTCGAGACGCAGGCCGCGCTCGCCGCCGCCGTCTACACCGTGGCGACGACGCACCCGAACCGCTTCACCGGCTCGAGCGACCACATCGTCAGCCAGGCCTTCTACTTCGACGACCCCGAGGGCAACGGGGTCGAGCTCTACTGGGATCGCGACCGCACCCAGTGGTCGTGGGTGCACGGCAGCGTCGAGATGGCCACGCTCTTCCTCGACCCCAACGCCTTCCTGCGCGAGCACCTCACCGACGAGTCCCTCGCCGCGCACGGCACGGCCCCGGCCGTCGTCGGGCACGTGCACCTGAGCGTCGGCGACATCGCGACCGCTCGCCGCTTCTACGTCGACCAGCTCGGCTTCGACCTCACGAACGCCTACGGCGAGCAGGCGATCTTCGTGAGCGCGGGCGGCTACCACCACCACATGGCGATGAACGTGTGGCGCAGCAGCGGCGCCGGTCGACGGATGCCCGCCCTCGGCCTCGGCCAGGTCGACCTCGTGCTGCCGGGCGCCGACGAGCTCGGCGCCACCGCCGAGCGGCTGCAGCACCACGGGGTGGCGGTGCGCGACGACGGGCGCACCCTCGAGCTCGACGACCC
>NCEJ01000191.1 GCA_002280615.1 Micrococcales bacterium 32-70-13
GAGGAGGAGGGCATCGCGGTCGGCCCGCTCTGGGAGGCGATCGTACGGCGGCGGCGCGCGCGGCGCGGGGGCCGCGCCGGCAGCGGGGGCGACCTCGAGTAGTGGTCAGGATGCTCGGCGCGGTGTGCGATAATCGAGGTTCACGACCCGGTCGGACGCCGGGCACGCAGCACCCTGATCGGGTCGCGCGCGCCTGAGCGACTTGACATGGGTCGTTGTACTGCCCGCAGAACGCGAGAAGAGGGGCCCCATGGCTGCCCGAGCGACCACCACCGAGACCACCGCGCCCGCCGCGAAGACCACCGCCGCGAAGTCCACCGCGGCCAAGACCACTGCGGCCAAGACCACCGCTGCCAAGACCACCGCGGCCGCGAAGGCCCCGTCCGCAAAGAGCACCGCGGCCACGACCTCCGCCCCGAAGACCGCTGCCGCGAAGACGCCGGCCGCGAAGGCCCCGGCGACGAAGACGGCCGCAGCGAAGACGGCCGCAGCGAAGACGCCCGCCGCGAAGGCCCCGGCGGCGAAGGCCCCGGCCGCCACCAAGCGCGCCGCGGCGAAGAAGGCCGCCTCGCCCGCCGGCTCGGCCGCATCCGGTGACGACGACGACGAGGTCGACCTCGACGCGATCGAGCCCGACGCGATCGAGCCCGATGCCGACGCCGTGAGCGACGACACCGCCGAGGTCGCGGTCGTGGTCGTCGACGAGGCGGGCGATGACGAGGAGGCCGACGACTCCTCCGATGACGACGACGAGGCCTCGACGGGCTCGGCCGGGCCGCTGCCCACGGGCGCCATCGTCATCTCGAACACCGACGACGACGACGAGATGCCGGTGTACTCGTCGACTATCACGGGCGCCACGGCCGACCCGGTGAAGGACTACCTCAAGCAGATCGGCAAGGTCCCGCTGCTCAACGCCGCGGAGGAGGTCGAGCTCGCCATGCGCATCGAGGCGGGCCTTTTCGCCGAGGAGAAGCTCTCGACGATGACCGAGAAGGAGAAGCGCTCGGCCCTCGGTCGCGACCTCTCCTGGGTCGCGCGCGACGGCCAGCGGGCGAAGAACCACCTGCTCGGCGCCAACCTGCGCCTCGTCGTGTCGCTCGCCAAGCGCTACACCGGGCGCGGCATGCAGTTCCTCGACCTCATCCAAGAGGGCAACCTCGGCCTGATCCGCGCCGTCGAGAAGTTCGACTACACCAAGGGCTTCAAGTTCTCGACCTACGCGACGTGGTGGATCCGCCAGGCGATCACGCGCGCCATGGCCGACCAGGCCCGCACGATCCGCATCCCGGTGCACATGGTCGAGGTCATCAACAAGCTCGCGCGCGTGCAGCGCCAGATGCTGCAAGACCTGGGTCGCGAGCCCACGCCCGAAGAGCTGAGCCGCGAGCTCGACATGACCCCCGAGAAGGTCATCGAGGTGCAGAAGTACGGCCGTGAGCCCATCTCGCTGCACACGCCCCTCGGCGAGGACGGCGACAGCGAGTTCGGCGACCTGATCGAAGACACCGAGGCGGTCGTGCCGGCCGATGCGGTGGGCTTCACGATGCTGCAGAAGCAGCTCGAGAGCCTGCTCGACTCGCTCTCCGAGCGCGAGGCGGGCGTCATCCGCATGCGCTTCGGCCTCGGCGACGGCATGCCCAAGACGCTCGACCAGATCGGCGACACCTTCGGCGTCACGCGCGAGCGCATCCGCCAGATCGAGTCGAAGACGATGGCGAAGCTGCGCCACCCCTCGCGCTCGCAGGCGCTGCGCGACTACCTCGAGTAGGCCGCGGCCGAGCATCCTGACCGCGCCCCACCGAACGGAGACCCCATGACCGCCTCTCCCAACGAGGGCAAGCCGCTCGT
>NCEJ01000046.1 GCA_002280615.1 Micrococcales bacterium 32-70-13
ACCTGCACCACCGGCTGCTCGACATGGGCCACTCGCACTTCCACGCCGTGCTGATCTTCTACGCCTGGACGGCCGTCGTGGCCTTCGGCGCCCTCCTGTTCCTGTTCTTCGCCTGGTGGTGGGCGCTCACCGCCATGGTCATCGGGCTCGTGGCCTGCACGCTCGTGACGCTCGCCCCGCTCAGCCGCCGCAAGCGCATCGAGGCGGTCGCCCAATCGGCGCCCGAGAGCGAGGAGGACCTCGCGCGCTTCGATCCCCTGGATGCCGCCGCCCCCGATCCCCTGGAGGAAGTCCGATGACCATCGACCGACCGTCCACCGCCGCACCCGTGCTGCGCCGAGCGCTCGTCTACGGCGCCGGGCTCTCGTTCGCGATCGCGATCATCGGCAGCGTCGCGGGTGCGCTCGTCGCCGAGCTACCCGGCATGCTGAGCGCCCTCATCGGTGCCGGGATGGGATTCGTGTTCCTCGCCCTCACGGCGGCGAGCATCCTGCTGGCGGATCGCGTCACGGGCAGCGACCTGCTGTCGCCCGCCTACTTCGGCATCGTCATCGGCCCCTGGATCCTCAAGTTCATCGTCTTCCTCGTCCTCGTCTTCACGCTGCGTGACGCGGCCTTCGTCGAGCCCGTCGTGCTCTTCGTCTGCCTCGTGGCGGCCGTCATCGGCGGGCTCGTGACCGACATCATCGCCGTCACGCGCTCGCGCGTGCCCTACGTCAGCGACGTGCGGCTGCCGGGCAAGGACGAGATCCCCGACCTCTGACGACCTCGCCCTCTGATGACCACGCCCTGAGAAGGACCTTCGAGGCGCGGCCGATCGGCCGCCCCGCGTTCGGCGGCACCCCGTTCTCTTGGTAGGGTGGAGGGACCGCCGCCGATCGCCGCGAAGCCGACCGTTTCGCCCCGATGCTGGCTTCTTCCCGCCGGCCATCTTCTTCGAGGGCAACGAGTTCTTCGAGATGAACCGCATCATGCTGCTGCGGCTCGTCATCGTGGCCCTCATCTTCATCCTCTTCTGGCTCGGTACTCGCAAGATGCAGCTCGTCCCGGGCCGCTTCCAGGGCACGATCGAGATGGGTCTCGAGTTCGTGCGCAAGAGCATTGTCGAAGACCTGCTGGGCCAGAAGGACGGCAAGCGGTTCCTCCCGCTGATCACGACCATCTTCTTCCTGGTTCTCTTCATGAACCTGACGGGCATCGTTCCCGGCATCAACATCTCGGCCAACTCCGTCATCGGCATGCCGCTCGTGCTCGCCGTGGCCGCCTACATCGCCTTCATCTGGGCGGGGCTCCGCAAGCACCCCTGGGCCTTCCTGCGCAACGCGCTCTTCCCGCCGGGCGTGCCCCCGTTCCTCTACATCATCGTGACGCCCATCGAGTTCGTCTCGATGTTCGTGCTGCGGCCCGTCACGCTCACGCTCCGACTGCTCATGAACATGATCGTCGGCCACCTGCTCCTCGTGCTGTTCTTCTCGGCCACCGCGTTCTTCATGGTCGAGCTGGGCGGCTGGTGGATCGCGGCGAGCGCGGTGACCCTCGCGTTCGGCACGGCCTTCACGTTCTTCGAGATCCTCGTCTCGGTGCTGCAGGCCTACGTCTTCGCCCTCCTGACCACCGTCTACATCCAGCTCGCGCTGGCAGACGAGCACTAGAAACGACCCTCCGGGCGCGCATATCGCCTTCACCGAGGCGCTCGCGTTCATCGGCATCGCGACGTACTTCATCTTCACGAACTAGGGATCCCTTCATGCTCGCAGAGCTCATCATCGCGGCGGAAGAGACGCCGAACCCGCTGCTTCCGGCGTGGTACGACATCGTCTACTCGCTGATCCCGTTCATCCTCGTGCTGCTGCTCTTCTGGCGCGTGGTGCTGCCTCGCATGCAGAAGACGCTCGACGAGCGCGCCGCGCTCATCGAGGGCGGCATCGAGAAGGCGGAGTCGGCGCAAGCCGAGGCCAAGGCCGCCCTCGAGCAGTACAACGCGCTGCTCGCCGAGGGGCGCGCCGAGGCGGCGAAGATCCGCGAGCAGGCGCGTACCGAGGGCAACGCCATCCTGGCCGAGCTCAAGGAAGCGGCGCAGGTCGAGGCGGCCCGCGTCACCGCGACCGCCCAGCAGCAGATCGAGGCCGAGCGCCAGGCGGCGCTCGTCTCGCTGCGCGCCGAGGTCGGCTCGCTCGCCCTCGATCTCGCGAGCGGCGTCATCGGCGAGAGCCTCGCCGACGACAAGCGCGCGACCGCGCTCGTCGACCGCTTCCTCGCCGACCTCGAGAACGACACCGCTTCCAGCAAGAAGGCGGCCAAGTAGCGATGGGTTCCGCGACGCGCAGTGCTCTTCAGACGGCCCGCTCCGCGCTGGCCGACGCGAAGGGCGTCGATCTGGCGACGGGCGAGCAGCTGCTCGCCGCCGCCCGCACGATCGGCGGCTCGACGCAGCTCCTCGGCGCGCTCGCGAACCCCTCGGGCGACGCCGCGGGCACGTCGGCGCTTGTCGCCACCGTGTTCGGCGAGGTCGGCTCGACCGCTCGCGGCCTCATCGACGTCGTCGTCAGCAGCCGGTGGTCGAGCGGTGACGACCTGCTCGCCGGGCTGGAAGAGCTGGGCATCCGGGCTATCGCCGCCACCGCGACGACGCCCGGCCTCATCGAGGCCGAGCTCTTCGAGTTCGGTCGTGCGGTGACTTCGGATGCCGAGCTCGAGCTCGCGATCGGCAGCAAGCGCGACGCCGCGGCCGGCAAGCTCGGCCTCGTGCAGAGCCTCCTCGGCGGCAGCGCCTCGGCGCAGACGCTCGCGATCGCCGGCCACCTCGTGCAGCAGCCGCGCGGCCGCCGCATCGGCGAGCTCGTGCGCAGCGCGGCGGCCACGGTCGCCGACACCGCGGGCAAGGGCGTCGCGACCGTCACGGTCGCCCGTCCGCTCTCGGCGGCGCAGCTGACGGCGGTGACGGCGAGCATCGCGCGCCGCTACGGCCGCGAGCACGTCGTCAACCAGGTCGTCGACGCCTCCCTCGTGGGCGGCGTGCGCGTGCAGGTCGGCGATGAGGTCATCGACGGCAGCATCGCCTCGCGACTGGCCGATGTGAAGCTTCAGCTGGCCGGTTAGGCGCAGCCCACCAGATACCAGACGAGCGGCCGCAGGGGCGCTCGAACGAAAAGGGAAGAACATGGCAGAACTGACGATCAGCCCGGATGAGATCCGCGACGCGCTGAAGAACTTCGCGAAGTCCTACGCCCCGGGCAAGGCCGTCGCCACCGAGGTCGGTCACGTCATCGACGCCGCAGACGGCATCGCGCACGTCGAGGGCCTGCCCGGCGTCATGGCGAACGAGCTCATCCGCTTCTCCGACGGCACCCTGGGCCTCGCCCAGAACCTCGACGAGAACGAGATCGGTGTCGTCGTGCTCGGCGAGTTCACCGGCATCGTGGAGGGCATGGAGGTCACCCGCACGGGCGAGGTGCTCTCGGTGCCCGTCGGCGACGCCTACCTCGGCCGCGTGGTCGACCCGCTCGGCGCGCCGATCGACGGCCTCGGCGAGATCGCGAGCGAGGGCCGCCGCGCCCTCGAGCTGCAGGCGCCCGGCGTCATGCAGCGCAAGAGCGTGCACGAGCCCCTGCAGACCGGCATCAAGGCGATCGACGCCATGATCCCCGTCGGCCGCGGCCAGCGCCAGCTCATCATCGGCGACCGCCAGACCGGCAAGACGGCCATCGCGATCGACACGATCATCAACCAGAAGGCCAACTGGGAGTCGGGCGACACCAACAAGCAGGTGCGCTGCATCTACGTCGCCATCGGCCAGAAGGGCTCGACGATCGCGGCCGTGAAGGGTGCGCTCGAAGAGGCCGGCGCCATGGAGTACACGACGATCGTCGCCGCTCCGGCCTCCGACCCCGCGGGCTTCAAGTACCTCGCCCCCTACACCGGCTCGGCCATCGGCCAGCACTGGATGTACGGCGGCAAGCACGTGCTCATCATCTTCGACGACCTGTCGAAGCAGGCCGAGGCCTACCGCGCCGTCTCGCTGCTGCTGCGCCGCCCGCCGGGGCGCGAGGCCTACCCGGGCGACGTCTTCTACTTGCACTCCCGCCTGCTCGAGCGCTGCGCCAAGCTCTCGGACGAGCTCGGTGCGGGTTCGATGACGGGTCTGCCGATCATCGAGACGAAGGCGAACGATGTGTCGGCGTACATCCCGACCAACGTGATCTCGATCACCGACGGCCAGATCTTCCTGCAGTCCGACCTGTTCAACGCCAACCAGCGCCCCGCTGTCGACGTCGGCATCTCGGTGTCGCGCGTGGGTGGTGACGCCCAGGTCAAGAGCATCAAAAAGGTCTCCGGAACCTTGAAGCTCGAGCTCGCGCAGTACCGCTCGCTTCAGGCCTTCGCGATGTTCGCGAGCGACCTCGACGCGGCCAGCCGCCGTCAGCTCTCGCGCGGTGCGCGCCTGACCGAGCTGCTCAAGCAGCCGCAGTACTCGCCGTACCCGGTCGAGGAGCAGGTCGTCTCGATCTGGGCGGGCACGAAGGGCAAGCTCGACACCGTCGACGTCGACGACGTTCTGCGGTTCGAGGCCGAGCTGCTCGACCACCTGCGCCGTAACACGACGATCCTCACGACGCTGCGCGAGACGAACGTGCTCGACGACGCGACCGAGGCCGAGCTCGAGAAGGCCGTCGACGCGTTCGTCGTCGCCTTCCAGGGCGGCGAAGAGGGTGGCGTGCACGCCGGCAACGAGCAGTTCGAGGCCGTCGAGGCGGAGGACATCAACCAGGAGAAGATCGTCCGCCGCAAGAAGTAGGGCCGCGGGCGGGCGCCCTGCGCCCGCCCCATCCCCGGCGATCGACCACGACAGCACCGACCAAGAAACGGAAACCAACCATGGGAGCGCAACTTCGGGTCTACCGGCAGAAGATTCGTTCTGCCCAGACGACCAAGAAGATCACGCGCGCGATGGAGCTCATCTCCGCCTCGCGGATCCAGAAGGCGCAGGCGCGGATGTCGGCCTCCGGACCGTACGCGCGGGCGGTGACGCGCGCCGTCTCGGCCGTCGCGACCTACTCGAACGTCGACCACGTGCTGACGACCGAGCGCGAGAACCCGACGCGCGCCGCCGTGGTGGTCTTCACCTCCGACCGCGGTCTCGCCGGTGCCTTCAGCTCGCAGGCGATCCGTGAGGCGAACGAGCTGCGCACCCGGTTGGAGGACGAGGGCCGCGAGGTCGTCAACTACCTCATCGGGCGCAAGGCCGTGTCGTACTTCGCGTTCCGTCGCCGCCCGGTGGAGCAGGCGTGGACGGGCAACACCGACCAGCCCGAGTTCGCCACGGCGAAGGAGATCGCCGACACGCTCGTCGAGGCCTTCGTGCGCGGCGGCACCGACGGAGGGGTCGACGAGATCCACATCGTCTACAACCGCTTCGTGAGCCTCGTGACGCAGACGCCCGAGATCGTGCGCGTGCTTCCGCTCGAGGTCGTCGACGGTGTCGACGAGCCGGGCGCGACCGATGTGCTGCCGCTGTACGAGTTCGAGCCCGAGGTTGACAAGGTGCTCGACGCGCTACTGCCGGTCTACATCGAGAGCCGAATCTTCAACGCCATGCTGCAGTCGGCCGCCTCCGAGCACGCCGCGCGCCAGAAGGCCATGAAGTCGGCGAGCGACAACGCCGACAAGCTCATCACCGACTACACCCGACTGGCGAACAACGCTCGCCAGGCGGAGATCACCCAGCAGATTTCTGAGATCGTCGGCGGCGCCGACGCGCTCGGTTCGAAGTAGCTGCGGCTCGACCGCGCACCGACACACCCAGAGACGACAGGAAGAGAAACCATGGCTACCGCAACCAAGAAGGCCCCGGCCGCGAAGGCTGCCTCCGCAGGAGTCGGGCGCATCGCCCGCGTGACCGGCCCGGTCGTCGACATCGAGTTCCCGCACGACGCCATCCCCGGCATCTACAACGCGCTCTCGACCACGATCACGATCGACGGCGAGTCGACCGAGCTCATCCTCGAGGTCGCGCAGCACCTCGGCGACGACCTCGTGCGCGCGATCGCGCTGAAGCCGACCGACGGTCTCGTGCGCGGCCAGGAGGTGCGCGACTCGGGCTCGCCCATCACCGTGCCCGTCGGCGACGTCACAAAGGGCAAGGTCTTCAACGTCACGGGCGATGTGCTGAACGGCGCGCCCGGCGAGACGATCGAGGTCTCGGAGCGCTGGCCCATCCACCGCAAGCCCCCGGCCTTCGACCAGCTCGAGTCGAAGACGCAGCTCTTCGAGACGGGCATCAAGGTCATCGACCTGCTCACGCCCTATGTGCTCGGCGGCAAGATCGGCCTCTTCGGTGGTGCCGGCGTCGGCAAGACCGTGCTCATCCAGGAGATGATCCAGCGCGTCGCGCAAGACCACGGTGGTGTGTCGGTGTTCGCCGGTGTCGGCGAGCGCACCCGTGAGGGCAACGACCTCATCCACGAGATGGAGGAGGCGGGCGTCTTCGACAAGACGGCCCTCGTCTTCGGCCAGATGGACGAGCCCCCGGGAACCCGTCTTCGCGTCGCCCTCTCGGCCCTCACGATGGCCGAGTACTTCCGCGACGTGCAGAACCAGGACGTGCTGCTCTTCATCGACAACATCTTCCGCTTCACGCAGGCGGGCTCCGAGGTGTCGACCCTGCTCGGCCGCATGCCCTCCGCGGTGGGCTACCAGCCGAACCTCGCCGACGAGATGGGCATCCTGCAGGAGCGCATCACCTCGACGCGCGGCCACTCGATCACCTCGCTGCAGGCGATCTACGTGCCCGCCGACGACTACACCGACCCGGCGCCGGCCACGACCTTCGCGCACCTCGACGCGACCACCGAGCTCAGCCGCGAGATCGCGTCGAAGGGCCTCTACCCGGCCGTCGACCCGCTCACCTCGACGAGCCGCATCCTCGACCCGCTCTACATCGGCGAGGCTGTCGGAGGAGGACAAGATCACGGTGTCGCGTGCGCGCCGCATCCAGCAGTTCCTCTCGCAGAACACCTACATGGCGAAGAAGTTCACCGGCGTCGAGGGCTCGACGGTCCCGCTCAAGGACACGATCGAGTCGTTCGACGCGATCGCCAAGGGCGAGTTCGACCACGTGGCCGAGCAGGCCTTCTTCAACGTCGGTGCCATCAGCGACGTCGAAGAGCGCTGGGCGCAGATCCAGAAGGAGAACGGCTGATCATGGCCGAGCTCACGGTGAGCGTCGTCTCGGCTGACCGCGAGGTCTGGTCAGGCACGGCCAAGCAGATCGTGGCGCGCACGACCGAGGGCGAGATCGGCATCCTGCCCGGTCACGAACCGCTCCTCGGCATCCTGAGCGCCGGTGAGGTTCGCATCACGCCGACCGAGGGCGCCGTCATCGTCGCTCAGGCGGAAGACGGCTTCCTCTCGGTCGAGAACAACACCGTGACGATCGTCGCGGGCGCTGCCGCGCTCGTCTAGCGCTGTGCGGGCGTAGCGCCGTGCTCGTCGCTATGGCGGGCCTGCCCGGCTCGGGCAAGAGCACCGTCGCGGAAGAACTGGCGCGCGCACTCGGCATCCCCGTGGTGTCGGTCGACCCGCTCGAATCGTCGATCCTGCGCGCGGGCATCGACGCCGACCAGCCGACGGGCCTGGCTGCGTACCTCGTCGCCGAGACGATCGCCGACGCGGTGCTGCGCTCGGGCCAGGGTGTCATCGTCGACGCGGTCAACGCCGTCGCTCCCGCGCGCGACCAGTGGGTGCTGCTCGGCGAGCGCCTCGGCGTCGAGGTGCGCTTCGTCGAGACGGTGTGCTCCGATCGGGCTCTGCACCGGCGTCGCCTCGAAGAGCGCCGCCGCGACCTCCTCCACATCGCCGAGCCCACCTGGCACGCCGTGGAGCAGAGCCTCGACGAGTACGCCCCGTGGTCGGGGCTCGCCGAATCGCGCCCCCGGCTCACCCTCGACACGGTCGACCCGGTGCCGCAGCTCGTCGAGCGAGCACTCGGCTTCCTGCGCGCCTGATGCTCCTGCTGCTCCCGCCCTCCGAGACCAAGCGCGACGGAGGCCCCGGCCCCGCGCTCGCGCTCGACGCGCTCTCACACGCCTCGCTGACGGAGTCGCGACGGGTTGTGCTCGATGCGCTGACCGCGCTCGTGAGGGATGAGGTGGCGGCCGCGCGGGCGCTCAAGCTCGGGGCGAAGGCCGTCGAGGCCGAGCTCGCCCGCAACCGCGCGGTCGCATCGAGCCCGACCATGCCCGCGGTCGAGCGCTACACCGGCGTGCTCTACGACGCCCTGGGCGTGCAGGACTGGGGGGCGGATGCTCGCGCGCGGGCATCCCGCCACCTCACGGTGCACTCGGCCCTGTTCGGCCTCCTGGCGGCCGACGACCCGATCCCCGCCTATCGGCTCTCGCACGACACCCGCCTGCCGGAGGTGCGGCTGCGGGCGCACTGGGCGGAAGCCAACGCGGCGGTGCTCGCGGGCGTGGAGGGACCAATCATCGATCTGCGGTCGGAGGGCTACGCGGCGCTCGGCCCGCTGCCCGAGCGGCCCGACGCGGTGTTCGTGCGGGTCGTCGCGATCGGCGACGACGGCGTGGCGCGCGCGCTCAACCACTTCAACAAGAAGGGCAAGGGCGAGTACGTGCGCGCCCTGCTCGCCGCGGGTCCGGTACCCGAGACGGTCGACGAGCTGTGCGCCGTGTCGACCGCGCTCGGGTGGCCGCTACGGCGGTCGGCAGATGCCGAGCTCGAGCTCGTCGTGCCGGGGACGCTGCCGCCGCGCTGAGGGGGACCCTGGCGTCGTGCCCGGTCCGGCCCGGCTGCGCGAGGGAGGGCGGCGACCCGGTCAGTCGGCGCGCCAGCACCCGGCGACGTGATCGTCGACGAGCCCCGCCGACTGCATGAGCGCGTAGGCGGTCGTCGGGCCGACGAACCGCAGGCCGCGGGCCTTGAGCGCACGAGCGAGCGAGCGCGACTCCTCGGTCTGCGCCGGCACCTCGGCGAGCGTCGCGGGACGGACCGCGCGCGGCGCGGGGCGGTGCGACCAGATGAGCGCATCGAGGCCGCCGGGCTCCTCGTCGAGCCACGTGGCGAGCACCCGCGCATTCGCGATCGTCGCCGCGATCTTCGCGCCGTTGCGGATGATGCCCTCGTCGGCGAGCAGGCGCCGCACGTCGTCGTCGCCGTAGGCGGCGATGCGGTGCCAGTCGAAGCCCTCGAAGGCGCGACGGAAGCCCTCGCGCCGCCGCAGGATCGTGATCCACGACAGGCCGCTCTGGAAGGCCTCGAGCGTGAGCTTCTCGAACAGGGGCCGGTCGCCGTGCAGGGCGACCCCCCACTCGTCGTCGTGGTACCGGGCGTAGAGATCGTCGACGCCGACCCAGGCGCAGCGCGCCCGGTCATCATCGGCGACGCGCACGGAGGGGCCCGTCATCGGTGCGCGATGCCCTCGTGGTCGAGCAGCCACACCTTGGTGGGGATGCCGTCGCCCGCGCTGTACCCGGTGATGCGGGCGTCGCTCGCGAGCACGCGGTGGCAGGGGATGAGCAGGGGCACGGGGTTCGCGCCGACCGCGCCGCCGACCGCCCGCCCGGCCGTCGCCCGGCCGGTCGCGCGGCCGAGCTCGCCGTAGCCGCGCACGGAACCGAAGGGAATGGCCCGCAACTGCTGCCAGATCGCCTCCTGGAAGGGCGTGCCGCTCGTGCGCACGGGGACGGTGAACGAGGTGCGCGCGCCGGCGAAGTATTCGTCGAGCTCGGCGGCGGCCCGCTCGAGCAGGGGGGAGGGGGAATCGGCGGTGCCGTCGGTCGACAGCCGCCCGCCGACGGCGAGCTCGAGCCGCGTGACGGCCTCGGAATCGCCGTGTAGGGCGATGCGCCCGAGTGGCGACTCGATCGTGAGCAGGGCCTCGGCGGCGGGGGTGCGGGGGGTCATGATCCGAGGCTAACGGGAGCGGGCATCCGGTCACTGGCGGTTTTGCGACACGGGGATGACGCCGTCTCGCGCGCGACGGGGGAGGATGGAGGCATGACCTCGATGCCGCTCCGCCCGCTCGGCGACTCCGATCTCCTCGTCTCGACCGTCGGCCTCGGCTGCAACAACTTCGGCCGGCCCGGATCAGCGACCGAGGACCAGGCGGGCACCGACCGCGTGCTGCACGCGGCCGTCGATCACGGCATCACACTGCTCGACACGGCCGAGATGTACGGCTACGAGCACGGCCGCAGCGAGTCGATGATGGGCCGAGCGCTCGTCGGCCGCCGCGATAGCGTCGTGCTCGCCACGAAGTTCGGGCACGCCGAGGTCAAGAACCCCGACCTGCAGGACGTGCCGCACGGCTCGCGCGCCTACATCCGCACCGCCGTCGAGGGATCGCTGCGGCGGCTGCGCACCGATCGCATCGACCTGTACCAGCTGCACACGCCCGACCCCGAGACCCCCATCGACGAGACGCTCAGCGCGCTGCACGAGCTCGTCGACGAGGGCAAGGTTCGCTACCTCGGCCACTCCAACTTCAGTGCCGAGCAGGTCGACGAGGCGGCGCTGGCCGCGGCGGCGGCCGGGCATCCGCGATTCATCTCGGCGCAGAACGAGTACAGCCTGCTCGTGCGCGACGCCGACGCCGCGCTGCTGCCCGCGCTCGAGCGCCGCGGCCTCGGTCTGCTGCCGTACTTCCCGCTCGCGAACGGCCTCTTCACCGGCAAGTTCTCGCGCGAGGGCGGGCCGGCGGACTCGCGCATCATGCGCCAGCGCCCGCACGTCGCGACCGACGCGCCCTGGGATGCGATCGAGGCCTTCGCTGCGCTGTGCGCTGATCGCGGGGTCGGGATGCTCGAGGGCACGATCGGCTGGTTGCTGAGCCGCCCGACCATGGCCTCGGTGATCGCCGGTGCGACGACCGTCGAGCAGATCGCGCAGAACGCGGCCGCGGCCGGCGCCTGGACGCCCGATGCCGAGGCGCTCGCGCGCATCGACGAGCTCTTCCCTGCGGGGGCGTGACGGCTACTCGGTCGGCTCGAGCCGCTGCGGGTCGATGTTGAGGTCTTTGTCGAGCGCCGCGGCCTGCTCGTTGAGCGCCGTGAACTCCTCGACGAGCGCGTTGTAGGCGGCGACCTTCGCGTTCGTCGCGTCGATCGAGGCCGTGAGGGCGGTCTGCCGATCGAGGAGCGACTGCCGGTCGCGCTCGAACGCCGACTGGCTCGTGTAGCCGCCGGGTCGCGACGCGCGCTCGTTGAAGGCCGCGATGTCGGCTTCGAGGGCCGCGGCGGTCTGCTCGGCCGCGGCCTGCTCGGCGTCGATCTCGGCGGCGAGCAGATCGAGCTCGGCGCCCCGGCGATCGAGCTCGGCCTCGAGGGCCGTGAAGATCGCCTCGACCTCCTGCCAGAGCCCGACGACCACCGAGCGGTCGTCGAAGAACTGCGCGTAATGCTCGTCGAGCTCGGCCGGCACCTCGGCGAGCTCGGTGCCGACGATCGCGTAGAGCTCGGGGATGCGCGAGGTCGGGTCGAACTCCTCGTACGAGGCGATGCGCGTCGCGAGCTCGCTCTCGGGACCTACGGCGGCGAAGGCCTCCTCGAGGGGGGCGGCGAGCGCGGACTGCTCCTCGGGCGACAGCCGGTCCCACGCCGCGTGCAGCATTTCGTGCGCGGCCACGACGACCTCGAAGGCCTCGAGCTCGGCGTTGGTGATGTCGTAGAGGTAGATGCGCCCGTCGGCCAGGGTGTAGCAGCCGAGCACCCCGACATCGGGCTCGTCGCGCGAGCACACGGCGTCGAAGGCGTCGCCCGGCACGACCTCGGGCAGGCTCGCGTAGAACAGGAACCGCCCGCGCTCGCTCATCGCGGCGCGCGTCGCGTATCCCGAGATCGCCGGTGTCGGGTCGTACTGCCAGACCGTGACGGCGTCGGTCACCGCGCGGGGGTTCGCCACGGCCCACCCGGCCGAGGCGATGAGCGCCGACTGCGCCACGATGCTGATCGCCGCGAGGCCCACGAGCACCGCTCGGCCCGCTCGCGCCGCGCGCGACCGGGGCGACGACGGCGCGAGGGCGTGCTCGGGTGCGGTCATGGCTCCACGCTAGCGTCGGCGCGCGGCTCAGCCGGCGAGCACGGCGATCGCGGCGTTGAGTGTCGTCGCGAAGAGCGCCCAGAACCAGTAGGGCACGAGCAGGGCGGCCGCCGGCCGGCTGAGATCGCCGAAGCGGATCATCGTGGCGAGGATGGCGAAGTCGAGCACGACGATGAGCACCAAGGCGATCCACAGGCCGGGCGCCCCGATGATCGCCCCGAGCCCGAAGAAGGCCGGGCTCCAGAGGGCGTTGAGGCCGAGCTGCACGGCGTAGACCCGCAGGGCGCGCGTGCGCAGCTCGGAGTCGGGACGGCGCCAGACGAGCCAGGCCGCGACTGACATGAGCGTGTACAGCACCGTCCAGACGGGGCCGAAGACGGCATCCGGCGGGTTCCACATGGGCTTCGGGGTCGCGGCGTACCAGCCGTCGATCGCGGGTGCCGAGATGATCCCGCCGATGGCCGCGACGGCCGCGGCGACGCCGAGCAGGCCGACGAGTACGAGCGCCGAGCGCGCACCCGAGCGGCTCGAGGCGGGCACCGCTGCGGGGTCGGGCTGCGCGCGCACCGGGCCGACCGATGCCGGGCCGACCGATGCCGGGCCGACCGCTGCCGGGGAGGGAGCCGTCGCCGGCGGGCCGGAGAGGTAGGCGGACGAGCGCTGGCGGGTCGAGCCATCGAACGACCGTGTCGTCGTCATGGCACCTCCCCTCATCGCTCCCGCGAGAGTAGAGCCCCAGCCTCCGAGCATCCTGCGCGTCGACTGCATGATGCATCGATGGCGCGGATGCCCGCCCGACGCCTCCGGCCGCCTCTTCAGTTCAGCAGCGCGATGCCGACCGTGAGCGTGGCCGCGTAGACGACCCAGACGAGGTACGGCACCATGATGATCGCGGCGACCCGCTGGATGGGCCAGAACTCCACGATCGTGACGATGATCGCGGCCAGCAGCAGCATGTGCACCGTGAGCGAGAGCCACGTGGCGGTCTCGCCGATGGCGGGGAAGAGCGCGAAGAACAGCGGCGACCAGATGGCGTTGAGCACGAGCTGGACGACGTAGAGGGTCAGGGCGCGCTCGACGCGGCGGCGGCGCCGCTGGCGCCAGATCAGCCATGCCGCGACCGAGGTGCTGAGGTACAGCACGGTCCACACCGCCGAGAACACCCAGTTCGGCGGGGTCCACCCGGGCTTCTCGGCCTCGGCGTACCAGCCGGTGATGAAGGGCTCGGAGACCGCCGAGCCGAGGGTGGCGGAGAGCACGTTGACGGCGATGATCGTGCCGAGCACGAGCAGCGAAACCGCGAACGGTCTCGTCGTCCGACGGGCCATCAGTGACCGATGAGGGGGCTCATGGCGCGCGCGATGATCGACCCCCGGCCGGTCGCGCGCTCCTCGGCGTCGGCCGCGGTCATCGCGACGAGCCCCGCGTTGGCGCCGAGGAAGCGCAGCGGCTCCGGCTCCCACGAGGGCGAGCGGTGGCCGACCCATGGCAGCCGGGTCAGCTCGGTGTCGCGCCGCGTGACGAGGTCGGCGAGCGTGCGGCCCGCGAGGTTGGTGGTCGACAGGCCGTCGCCGACGTAGCCCCCGGCCGAGCCGAGCCCCGTCACCGGGTCATAGGCAACGCTCGCGTGCCAGTCGCGCGGCACGCCGAGCGGGCCGCCCCAGGCGTGCTCGATCTCGAGCGGCGGCAGCTGCGGGAAGAGCTCGTGCAGCGTCGCGACGAGGTGCGCGAAGACGCGCTCGACGCGGTCATACTCGTCGCGGATGGCGCTGCCCCAGTGGTAGCGCGCCCCGCGCCCGCCGAAGGCGATGCGGTTGTCGGCCGTGCGCTGGCCGTAGATGACGAGGTGGCGGCCGTCGGAGAACGTCTGGCCATGGGCGATGCCCATCGCCTCCCACACCGCGTCGTCGAGCGGCTGCGTCGCGACCATGAGCGAGTAGAGCGGCAGGATGCGCCGCTTCGTCTGTGGCACCGCGGCGCCGTAGCCCTCGAGCGCCGTGATGACGTGGCGGGCCCGCACGGTTCCGCGATCGGTGCGCACCGCGCCGGGCTGCCAGCCCTGCACCGTCGTCTGCTCGTGGATGGTCGCCCCCTGCCGCTCGACTACGCGGGCGAGCCCGCGCACGAGGGCGGCCGGATGCACGCGGGCGCACGCCGGGTCGTAGACCGCGCCCCGGGCATCCCGTGCACGAACGCGGTCGGCGCCCCAGAGCTCGAGGGCATCGACGCCGTAGCCGCGCGCCCGCTCGACCTCGTGCTGCGCGGCGCGCCACTGCGTCTCGCTGCGGGCGAAGACGATCGTGCCGCCGCGCTCGTAGTGGCAGTCGATGCCCGCCGCGCGCGCGGCCGCACCCACCTCGTCGACCGTTGCGACCATGGCGCGGCGCATCGCGAGCGCCGCATCGCGACCGTGGCGCTTCTCGAGCGCGGCCGTCGACTGCGGAAAGAGCGTGCTGCACCAGCCGCCGTTGCGCCCGGAGGCGCCGAAGCCCGCGATGCGCTTCTCGAGCACCGTGACGCGCAGACCGGGGTCGCGCTTCAGCAGCTCGTGCGCCGTCCAGAGGCCCGTGAGCCCGGCGCCCACGATGGCGATGTCGGTGTCGGCATCGCCGTCGAGGGCGGCGCGGGGTGTCAGATCGTCATCGACCGTGGCGTGCCAGAAGCTCAGGCCGCGGGCGTCGTCGTGCTCGGTCAGAGCCGCGTCCAGGCCTCGGTCAGCACGCTGCGCAGGATCCCCTCGATCTCGTCGAACTCGGCGGGGCCGATCGTGAGCGGGGGAGCGAGCTGGATGACGGGGTCGCCCCGGTCGTCGGCGCGGCAGTAGAGCCCGGCGTCGAAGAGCGCCTTGGAGAGGAAGCCGCGCAGCAGGCGCTCGGCCTCGTCGTCGGAGAAGGTCTCCTTCGTCTCCTTGTTCTTCACGAGCTCGATGCCGAAGAAGTAGCCCTCGCCGCGCACGTCGCCGACGATCGGGAGGTCTTTCAGGCGCTCGAGCGCTGCGCGGAACTTCGGCGAGTTCTCGCGCACGTGCTGCAGGATGCCCTCCTCCTCCATGATGTTGAGGTTCTCGAGGGCGACGGCGGCCGACACCGGATGCCCGGCGAAGGTGTAGCCGTGGTAGAACGCCGTCTGCCCGTGCTTGAAGGGCTCGTA
>NCEJ01000192.1 GCA_002280615.1 Micrococcales bacterium 32-70-13
GATGCGGTGTACCGCGAGGGCATCACCGAGGTGACGCTCGAGCAGGTCGTCGCGGCGCGCAAGGCCGGCTACGTCGTCAAGCTGCTCGCCATCTGCGAGCGGCTCACCGACCCCGCGACCGGGGTCGATGGCGTGAGCGCGCGCGTGCACCCCGCGTTGATCCCGCTCACCCACCCGCTGGCCGCGGTGCACGGCGCCAACAACGCCGTCTTCGTCGAGGCCGAGGCGGCCGGGCCGCTCATGTTCTACGGGGCCGGTGCGGGGGGCATCCAGACGGCATCGGCGGTGCTCGGCGACGTCGTCTCGGCCGCCCGCCGGCACGTCGCGGGTGGCCCGGGCGTCGCGGAGAGCACGCACGCCGACCTGCCCGTGCTGCCGATCAGCGCGATCATGACGCGCTACCAGATCGCCCTCCTCGTCGCCGATGAGCCCGGCGTGCTCGCGCACGTCGCGGCGCTCTTCCAGAGCCACGGCGTCTCGGTCGAGACGGTGCAGCAGTCGGTCGCCGCGGTCGATCCGCTGAGTGGGGCCGAGGCTCCGAGCGCGGCTACCCTGGTGATCGGAACCCACGAGGCCTCCGAGGCCGATCTCGCCGCAACGGTCGCGGCACTGACCACCAGCAGCGTCGTGCACAGCGTGACGAGCGTGCTGCGAGTAGAAGGACTCTGACATGGCGAAGCAGTGGCGCGGACTGTTGCACGAGTATGCCGACCGGCTCGACATCTCCGACGCGACGCCCATCATCACGCTCGGTGAAGGCGGTACGCCGCTCATCCCCGCGCGGTACCTGAGCGAGCGCACCGGCGCGAAGGTCTTCGTCAAGTACGAGGGCATGAACCCCACGGGCTCGTTCAAAGACCGCGGTATGACGATGGCCATCTCGAAGGCCGTCGAGCACGGGGCGAAGGCCGTCATCTGCGCCTCGACCGGTAACACCTCGGCCTCGGCCGCCGCGTACGCGACCCACGCGGGCATCACGGCCGCCGTGCTCGTGCCCGAGGGCAAGATCTCGATGGGCAAGCTGAGCCAGGCCGTCGCGCACAAGGCCGAGATCATCCAGATCGAGGGCAACTTCGACGACTGCCTCGACATCGCGCGCGACCTCTCGGCGAACTACCCCGTGCACCTCGTCAACTCGGTCAACCCCGACCGCATCGAGGGTCAGAAGACGGGCGCCTTCGAGGTCGTCGAGGTGCTGGGAGATGCGCCCGACTTCCACATCCTCCCCGTCGGCAACGCGGGCAACTACACGGCGTATCACCGCGGCTACCGCGAAGAGCTCGACCGCGGCGCCACGACGAAGCTGCCGCGCATGTTCGGCTTCCAGGCTGCCGGTAGCGCGCCCATCGTGCTCGGTGAGCCCGTGCGCAAGCCCGAGACGATCGCGAGCGCCATCCGCATCGGCAACCCGGCCTCGTGGGAGCTCGCCCTCGCGGCGCGCGACGACAGCCACGGCTACTTCGGGGCGATCTCCGACGAGCACATCCTGCTCGCGCACCGCCTGCTCTCGCAGGAGGTGGGCATCTTCGTCGAGCCGGCCTCCGCCATCTCGGTCGCGGGGCTGCTCGAGCGCGCAGCGGCCGGCGTCATCCCCGCCGGATCGACCGTCGTGCTGACGGTCACCGGCCACGGTCTGAAAGACCCGCAGTGGGCCCTCAAGGGCCCCGACGGGGTCGATGTGTCGCCGACCGTCGTGCGCGTCGACACGGCCGAGGTCGCCTCGGTGCTCGGCCTGCAGAGGGTCGGCGGGTGACCGCACTCGATCCGCGCCTGGTGGGCCGCCGCGTCGCCGTCAAGGTGCCCGCGAGCACGGCCAACCTCGGCCCCGGCTTCGACACCCCACGGTCGAGGTTCACGGCGTCGGGGAGGGCGAGGTGCCGACCGACGAGTCGAACCTCGTCGTGCAGGCGATCGCGCACGTCTTCGCGCGCGCCGAGGTCGCCCTGCCGGGGCTCGACCTCGTGGCGCGCAACGGCATCCCGCAGGGCCGCGGCATGGGCTCCTCGGCCGCCGCGATCGTGGCGGGCATCATGGCCGCCCGCGGCCTGCTCGAGGGCATCGTCGAGGTGACGCCCGACGAGCTGCTCGCCGTCGCGACCGAGCTCGAGGGGCACCCCGACAACGTCGCCCCGGCGCTCTTCGGCGGTCTCACGATCGCGTGGATGACGCCCGAGGGCCCGCAGCACAAGCGCCTCACGGTGCACCGGGGCGTCTCGCTGCTCGTCGCCGTGCCCGAGTCGAGCACGATGTCGACGGCGCTCGCGCGCTCCCTGCAGCCCGAGTCGGTGCCGCACGAAGACGCCATCTTCAACGTCTCGCGCTCGGCGCTGCTCATCGCGGCGCTCATCCAGAGCCCCGAGCTGCTCTTCGCGGCGACGGAGGACAAGCTGCACCAGAACTACCGCGCCGCCGCGATGCCCGAGACGCACGCGCTCGTCACCGAGCTGCGCCAACACGGTCTCGCGGCCGTCGTGTCGGGTGCCGGGCCGTCGGTGCTCGTGCTCTGCAGCGACCCCGCGCAGCGGCTGCGGGCGGCCGAGCTCATCGAGCAGCACGCCACCACGCCGTGGGTGCCGCACATGCTGGCCGTCGATTTCAAGGGTGCTACAGTGAACTCGCATCCGGCCGAGGCCGCGGCCTAGCCCGTTCTCAGCCCGAGCAATCACCAGCAGCCCCGCTGCTTCCAC
>NCEJ01000193.1 GCA_002280615.1 Micrococcales bacterium 32-70-13
CCGCCCGACGGCGGGGTCTTCGCGCGCAGCCTCGACGGCCTCATCGGCGGGGCGATGGCGCTGCTCATCACGGCGCTCATCCCGCGCTTCGACCTCGTGCGGCAGCGCGGCGAGGCGACGGCCCTGTTCTCGCTGCTCGACCAGTCGATCATGGGGCTGCACGAGGCGCTCACGGCGGGCGACGCTCCTGCGGCCGAGCTCGCCCTCGCGCGCAGCCGGCGCAGCCAGGCGCTCATCGACGACTGGACTCGCTCGCTCGAGAGCGCCCGCGGCGTCGCAGCCGTGTCGCCGTGGCTGCGCTCGCGCCGCGCGGGCCTCGCCGAGGAGGTGCGGCTGCTCGCGGTCGCCGATCTCACGACCCGCCACGTTCGCGCGCTCGCGCGCCGCGTCGAGGTCATCGTGCGCGACGGATCGTCCCGGCCGGTGCTCGCCGAGCTCATGGAGTCGGCGGCCGAGGTCGTGCGCCTGCTGGGCCGCAGCCGCGACGACGAGGCAGCGCGCTACGCGGCCCGCGCCGTCGCGGCCGTGCTGGCCGGCCGGTGCTCGCCGACGGCCGTCGAGGGCGTCGGCGACCAGGTCGTCATCGTGCTGCTGCGCCCGCTCGTCTTCGACGTGCTCGTGCACCTCGGCACTCCCGCCGACGAGGCCCGCGCCCTCCTGCCCCCGCTCTGAGCCCGGGAGTCACCTCTCCGCCGCGCGCCCCGCACCAAATGACGGAACTATGGTCCGCTACAGCGACCCAGGGCCAGCTCGGTGCCTCTTCATCCGTCATTCGGATGACTCTGGGGCGTCGACTCCATCACACGGAGCCGTCGGGGTAGTCGACGAACGGAAGGGGCTCTGGTGGGGCTGCGTCGGTCAGTGGCCGGTCATCCTGCCCGCATGCGTGACGTCAGCACCCTCGACCACCTCCGCATCCTCGCGGCTGAGCGCGGCGGGATCATCCCGACCTTCCGCCTTCGCAGCGCCGGTTTCGGCTCTTCGGCGATCTCCGCGCTTCGTCGTCGTGGCATCCTCATTCGGGTACGGCAGGGTTGGTATGCGCTGCCCGGGCTTGTCGATGACGCGATGCGGGCCGCTCGCGTCGGCGGGCAGGCAACTTGCCACACCGCCCTCCGACACCACGGGGTGTGGGTGCTCCCGGATGCCCGGCTCCACGTCGCTCTGCCCGCCCACGCCGTGCGGCCTCGAGATCCCGACGACCACCGACGCCGACGCAACCCGTCGAGTAGAGAGGTCGCCGTGCACTGGCGCGGTGACTCCTCGGTCGTCGACCGTCCGATCGCATCGGTAGTGGAGGCGCTCGGAGACCTCGAACGCTGCGGCCCCTTCGAGGCGTTCGCGGTCGCACTGGATAACGCTCTCCACCTCGGTCTCGTGACCGCCGAGCACGAACTCGCGCAGCGCCACGCTGCGGCAGGGATCACCGGGGTCTGCGAGTCGGGCATCGAGACCCTCTTCTGGCTGCGGCTCCCTGCGCTCCGGCGGAGCATCCGACGCCAGATTCTCATTCCCGGTGTGGGCCGGGTCGACTTCCTGATCGGTCTCCGTCTCGTCGTCGAGGTGGATGGCCGCGAGCATCACGCGAGCCCGGAGTCGTTCGAGAGTGATCGCGTGCGAGACGCCCACCTGGCACGGCTCGGTTACCGGGTGGTGCGATTCAGCTACCGGCAGATCATCCATGAGTGGGGCACCGTGGAAGCAACGATTCACGGCCTCGTCGCTCAGGGAGAGCACCGCGCACGTCGAGGATCGCCCCTCGCTCGTGCCGAATGACGGAGTTGTCTGCTCAATCTCCTTGTACCTCGGCCCCAGC
>NCEJ01000194.1 GCA_002280615.1 Micrococcales bacterium 32-70-13
TCCTGCGCCGCCTGCCCTGCCCCGCGCTTGACGGGGATGGCGCCGACTCCCGAGAAGAATCCGCGGGAGATCGCGCCCTTCAGCCCCTTCCCGGTGAAGTACTCCTCTTTAGCGAGGAAGCTGACCGGGCGGCGGGCGAGCAGGCTGATGACGATCGAGTCGATGAACGAGAGGTGGTTGCTCGCGACGACCACGGGGCCCTCGGCGGGCATGTTCGCGCGGCCGATGATGGTGGGCCGCCAGACCAGGCGCGCGATGGGGCCGAGGAAGGCCCGGGCGAGGAAGGTCAGCACCGCCCTATGGTGTCAGAGGTTCCATTCCTCCGGGGGAATGTCGTCGTAGGGGATGTCGTCGTCGGGAATGTAGGACGGCAGGTCGGGCTCGACCGATGCAGGGGCAGGCGCGGCCGAATCGCCAAGGGCGGGCGGCCCGTCGCCGCGCACGATCGCGAGCACCGCATCCCCGAACTTCTCGAGCTTCGCGGCACCGACCCCGCTGACGGTCGAGAGCTCATCGAGCGTCGACGGCGTGGTGAGGGCGATGCCGCGCAGGGTGGCGTCGGCGAAGACGACGTAGGCGGGGGCGCCGAGCTCGCGCGCCGTCGCCGCGCGCCAGGCGCGCAGCCGCTCGAACAGCGGCGCGGCGGCCGCGGGCAGGTCGGACGGCGCGCTGCGCTTCGACGACCGGGTCGGCCGGGCCACCTCGCGCCGCAGCCGCACCTCGCGCGAGCCGCTCAGCACCGCCGCGCTCGACTCGGTGAGCACGAGGGTGCCGTAGCCGTCGCCGTGCACGGCGAGCAGCCCCTGCGCGAGCAGCTGGCGCACGACGCCGCGCCACTCCTGGTCGTTCAGCTCGGTGCCGATGCCGAAGGTCGCGAGGTCGGCGTGCCCGAGCTGCTCGACGCGCGGCGTGCGCTTGCCGAGGAGGATGTCGATGAGCTGCCCCGCGCCGTAGCGCTGGCGCCGCTCGCGCTCGAGCCGCACGATCGTCGAGAGCAGCTTCTGCGCGGGCACCGTGCCGTCCCAGCTCTCGGGGGGCGCGAGGCACGTGTCGCAGTTGCCGCAGGCGGTCGAGCTCTGGCCGAAGTAGGCCAGCAGCTGAACCCGCCGGCACTCGACGGTCTCGCACAGCGCGAGCATCGCATCCAGCAGCTGGCTCATGCGGCGCTTGTAAGCCGGCGTGCCCTCGCTGCGGTCGATCATCTGGCGCTGCTGCACGACGTCTTGCAGGCCGTACGCGAGCCACGCCGTGGCGGGCAGGCCGTCGCGGCCCGCACGCCCCGTCTCTTGGTAGTAGCCCTCGACGCTCTTGGGCAGGTCGAGGTGCGCGACGAAGCGCACGTCGGGCTTGTCGATGCCCATGCCGAAGGCGATCGTCGCGACCATGACGATGCCCTCCTCGCGCAGGAATCGCGACTGGTGGTTCGAGCGCGTGGCCGCGTCGAGACCCGCGTGGTACGGAAGCGCGGGGATGCCGTGCTCGGCGAGCGCGATCGCCGTCTTCTCGACGGATGCCCGCGAGAGGCAGTAGACGATGCCCGCGTCACCCGGGTGCTCGGTGCGGATGAGCTGCAGCAGCTGCTGCACGGGCTGGTTCTTCGGCTCGATGCGGTACTGGATGTTGGGGCGGTCGAAGCTCGCCACGAACCGCCGGGCCTGCCCGAGATCGAGCCGCTGCACGATCTCGGTCGCCGTCTCGGCCGTGGCCGTCGCCGTGAGGGCGATGCGCGGGATGCTCGGCCAGCGCTCGTGCAGCAGCGACAGCGCGAGGTAGTCGGGCCGGAAGTCGTGGCCCCACTGCGAGACGCAGTGCGGCACCGTCACGCGCTCGGGCGCCATGTAGAGCAGGTCGACCTCGCCCGCGAGCAGGGCGGCCTCGACGGCCCGGCGCTCGTCGGGCCCCTGGGTCGAGTTGAGGAACGCGGCGCGCACGCCGACCGCCTCGAGGGCATCCACCTGATCTTTCATGAGGGCGATGAGCGGCGAGATGACGACGCCGACGCCCTCGCGCACGAGCGCGGGGATCTGGTAGCAGAGGCTCTTGCCGCCGCCCGTGGGCATGAGCACGAGGGCGTCGCCGCCGCCGACCACGTGCTCGATGATGGCCTGCTGCTCGCCGCGGAAGGCCGGGTAGCCGAAGACCGACTCGAGCACCTGCTGGGGCGTGGTCGCGGTCGTGGTCACTCGCCCCAGGTTAGTCGGCAGGGCCGACCGCGCCCGCCGCCTGCTCGCGCGCGATGTGCGACCGCGCGTGGGCGACCGCGTCGTCGAGGGAGGCGACGAGGTGGTTCGGGTGCCGCAGTGCCCCGACGACGCCCACGCGCGTCGCGAGCCGCAGGTGGCGTTCTTGGATGCCCTTGATGATGACGGTGATGCCGCGCCGCTCGAGCCCCTCGATGAGCTCGACGACGACGCGCGCTCCCGTGGCGTCGAGGTCGCGCAGCTGCGAGAGGCGCACGATGACGACGCTCGCGCCCGCGGTCTCGCTGATGACGTCGGTGATGCGCTCGGCCGCGCCGAAGAACAGCGCGCCGTCGAGCCGGAACAGGGCGATGCGCTCATCCCCCGGCTGCGGATCGCCCGGCAGCGGCTCGCGGTGCACGCCGCTCGAGGCCGCGAGCGTGCGCAGGGCGATGACCCCCGCGGCGAGGATGCCGATGCCGACGGCGATGATGAGGTCGAAGGCGATCGTCACGACGGCCGTGGCCGCGAAGATGATCGCGTCGGACCGCGTCGCCGTGACGATGCGCCGCACGGTCGGCACCGAGACCATGCGCACGGCCGTCACCATGAGCACCCCCGAGAGCGCGGCGAGCGGGATGGTCGCGACGATCGTGCTGGCCAGGTAGACGACACCCACGAGCACGATCGCGTGGATGATCGCCGCGAGCCGCGACCGCCC
>NCEJ01000195.1 GCA_002280615.1 Micrococcales bacterium 32-70-13
CTTCATGTCGGAGGGGATCACGAGCGTCGAGAGCTCGACGAACATCCCGACGATGAGGGCGCCGATGAGAGCACCGAACGCCGTGCCGAGACCGCCGAGGGTGACGGCCGCGAAGGTCAGCAGCAGGATCTGGAAGCCCATGTCCCAGCTCACACCGGGGCGGAAGTAGGCCCAGAGGATGCCCGACAGGCCCGCGAGCCCGCCCGCCATGACCCAGACGATGCGGATGACCCGGTCGACGTCGATGCCGCTCGCCGCGGCGAGCGCTGGGTTGTCGGAGACCGCGCGGGTCGCCTTACCGATGCGCGTGCGCAGGAGGAAGTAGCCGACGCCCAGCAGGACGACGACGCTCACCGCCATGCTCGCGACATCCGTCCACGACAGGCCGAACACGCCGATCGAGAGTGAGGTATCGGTCGCGCCCGGCAGCTGCTGGGTGTCGCCGCCGACGAAGAGCTGGAAGAGGTAGCGCACGGCGAGCGAGAGGCCGATCGAGACGATCATCATCGGGATGAGGCCGACACCGCGGCGGCGCAGCGGCTTCCACAGCGCCGCGTCGTTCACGTAGCCCAGCCCCGCGCTCAGGATGAGGGCGATCGGGATGGCGAGCCAGATCGGCATCCCGAGCACGACGCCGAACAGCAGGGTCATGAGGCCGCCGAAGGTCACGAGCTCGGCGTGCGCGAAGTTGCTGAGGCCCGTCGTGCCGAACACGAGCGAGAGGCCGATCGCCGCGAGCGCGAGCAGCAGGCCGAAGTTCAGGCCGTTGAAGATGCGTTCGACGACCTGGTCGAAGAGGCTCGTCGTGTTGCGCTCGCCCTGGCCGATGAAGAAGTTGGCGACCGCGCTGCCCGACTGCCCGACCGTGATGGTGCGCACGTTGGGCTGCTCGAGCTCGGGGTCGATGACCGCGATGCCCTCGGGCAGCGTGTTCTCGTCGAGGGTGACGGTGAACTCGCCTCGCTCGGGAACCCCGACCGCCCAGCGGCCGTCCTCCCCGCTCTCGACCTCGACGCGGAAGCCGCCGCCGTCGACGACGAGCAGCACCCCGGCGAGGGGTTCGTCGGCGAGCTCGACGAGGCCGCTGATCTTGAAGTCGTACTCGTCGAGCCCGACCTCGTCGGCCGCGGCCGGAGCGGCGATCGACAGGGTGAGAGCACTGATGAGTCCGGCGAGCAGCACGGCGGCCAGGCGCCGGGGTGCTCGCCGAGTGAGCGGTCTGCTAGCAGCGTGTGCCACGAAACCTCCAGGTCGTTTCGGGTCGAGGCGGTGCAGCCTCGCGGGCCAGCAGGCCCAGTTCGTCCACGGTGACGATACGGATCGATTGTTGCCGAGGTGTTTCGGCGTCCGACCGATCCGCTCAGCCATTATTGCGACGGAATACGTTTCGACCTAACTCGCTTAAGATGAGACACCGGAATTCAGCGCGGCATCCGGGCTCAGACCGCGCGCACGCGTGGGAGCGATCACACGGCACTCCGGTGCCGACAGAACCGCACAGCCAAGGGGAGCAATGGACCAGCCCGATCCGTTCGGATTCATCGGACTCACGTACGACGACGTCATGCTGCTGCCGGCCCACACCGACGTCATCCCGAGCGAGGCCGACACGACCTCGCGCCTGACGCGGCGCATCTCGGTCTACGCGCCCCTGCTGTCGGCCGCGATGGACACCGTGACCGAGGCCCGCATGGCGATCGCGATGGCGCGCCAGGGCGGCATGGGCATCATGCACCGCAACCTCTCGATCGCCGATCAGGCCGAGCAGGTCGACAAGGTCAAGCGCTCCGAGTCGGGCATGATCAC
>NCEJ01000047.1 GCA_002280615.1 Micrococcales bacterium 32-70-13
GTGCACGAGCAGCAGTTGGGCGCCGACGTCGATCGCTTCATCGACCGTGTCGGCGACGGCATCGACCGCGAGCAGGATGCGGCTCACGGGAGCGCTCGGGTCGCCGCTCAGCAGCCCGGGGGCGTCCCACGGCTCGGCGCCCGCGAGCGGCCAGAGCCGCTCGACCGCGGCGGCGGCCTCGGCGACGGTCGTCATGCGGTCGGCACCGCGGCGGTCGCCGTCGAGGAGTCGACGGGTGCGGTGGCGGCCGCATCCGCGTCAGCCGCGGCGCGCTCGGCCGACTGCAGTCGGCGCAGGGTCGGGATGCCCGCGACGAGGGGCGTGAGCAGGCCGAGCAGGAGCGCGACGAGCACCCCCCCGTCGCTCGCGGCGAGCGGCGCGAGCGGGTCGACGCCGAGCACGACGAACAGGTACCCCTGCCACTGCAGGCCGACGAGCGCGGCGGTGCTGAGGCCCCATCCGACCGCGGTGATGACGACGAGCATGACCAGGTTGACCCAGCGCACGGCCGGGTACACCCCGCCTGAACGCAGCAGGGAGGGCGAGTGCACGCGGCGCGTGCGGATCATGGTCTCGGCACCGAAGATGCCGGCCCAGGCCGCGACGGGCACGGCGAGGGTCGTGACGATGTCGCGGAAGAGCGCCGCCGCATCGGGCACGACAGCGATGAGCAGCGCGACCACGGCCCCGGTGAGCACGACCGACACGACGACGCCCGCCGCGCGCGGCGCCCGCAGCCCGCTCGCGAGCAGCGCGAAGCCGCCCGAGTAGCAGGCCGGCGATCGCACCGATCGGGTTCGACTGCAGCCCCTCGGCGAGTGCGGGGCTCGAGGCGGCGAGCAGTGCGCCCCAGCAGATGAGCGCGAAGGCAGGGATGGTCGCGCCGAACGCCGTGAACAGCACGGCTGACGAACCGTAGGTGCCCTTCGCCTGGTAGCGCGCGAGGTCGCCGCTGCTGTTCGCCCAGGCGAGACCCACGACGCTGAACACGAGCACAGCCCCGCTCAGCAGGTGCATCCAGTCGCCGTCGGGCACCGAGAGCGCGATGTCGATGTCGACGATGGGCGCCGTCAGCACGATGAGGCCGACGACGAGCACGGCCGAGAGCGCGCTGACGATGGCACTGACGAGCGCGATCATGCCGAAACCGAGTCCCGCGATGACGGCCGCGAGCACGAGGCCGAGACCCGCCACCCCGAGCGTCAGCTCGAGCCGGCCGAACCCGACGACGAGGCCCGAGCCGACGAGCACCTCGGCGACGCCCGCGGCGAGCATCCAGAGCAGGGCCGCGGCCCAGGCGAGCCGCGTGATGACGGCGATGAGCGCCGGGAGCAGGTTTCCGACGATTCCGAAGGTCGCGCGCGAGACGACCATCGTCGGCTGCCCGCTCCACTTGCCGGCGAGCGTGCCGAGGCCGAGCGGCAGGAACGAGACGGCGACACCGATGAGGGTCGCGAGCACCGCCTGGCGCAGGCTCACGCCCGGAGCGGGGTGCCGGCGGCGGGCGCGATGCCCGCAGGCGCGAGGGATGCGGGTGCGACGGATGCGGCCGCGGCGGTGGAGCTGCCAGCCACGACCGCGGGCTCGCCGAAGAGGGTCGACAGGTCGTCCTCGGGGAGCACCGACGGTTCGGAGTCTGGTGCCGGTTCGGAGGCCGGTGCCGGGTCGGAGGGCGTGGCTGCGTCGACGGGTGCGGCGTCGTCGGGCGAGGCGGGCTCGCGAAGCAGGTCATCGAACAGCAGGGCCGCGGCGCTCGGCGCGGCGGTCGAGAGGCCGATCGGCGCGGGAGGGACGGGCTCGACGAGGGGTGGCACCGGGACGACGCCGGAGGGTGGCGAGTCGAGCGAGGCGGGCGACTCCGCGGACGCGGGCGAGCCCGGAGAGGCGGGCGAATCGATGGAGGACGGCGACTCAGCGGGTGCCGGCACCGAGGGTGGCGGCGCGACGGCGGAGGGTACGAGGCCGTAGGGCGGCGGCGCGTCGGCGAGCGCGAGGTCGATGACGGGCGCGCTCGGCGGCGCCGCGATCGGGGGCGCGGGCGGCGGGGCCGAGGCGAGCTGATCGAGCAGGGCGGGCGCGGCGAGCGACTCGACTGGCGGCTGCCCTGTGGCCTCGGGAATGATGGGGATGACCCCCGTGAACTGCGCCCGCACCTGCGAGACGATCTCGTCGGCTTGCGGCACCGCGGCGGCCCGCACCTGCTGCTCCCATTCGGCGAGCCGCTGCGCTTCGGACTGCCGCAGCTCGAGCTCGCGCTCGACCAGGTCGAGCAGCGCGGCGGTGTCGTGATCGGGGGCGTCGAGATCGGCGGCGGCCAGCAGCTGCTCGTCGGTGAGCGAGACGCGCTGGGGCGGGGGCGGCAGCTGCTCGACGATCGGATCGGGCGTCGGGACGGGGGTCGGCACCGGGGTCGGCACGGGCGCGAGCACGGGCTCGCCCGGGGGCACCGCGCCGAAGGCGGGCACAAGGGGCGGCACGACGGGCGAGGGTGCCGCGGCCGCCTCGGGGGTGTCCACCTGCGGGGGCGTCGCGATCGGTTCGGGCGCCGCGGGAGGTTCGGGCGCCGCTACCGGCTCGGGCGTCGCCACCGGCATCGGCGTCGCGATCGGCCCGGTCGGTGGCGCCCACCGCTGGAACTCCTGCGAGAGCGCGCCGGCGAGCGCGTCATCGTCGGTCGCGGCAGGCTCGTAGCGCACTCCCGACGGTGGCGGGGTGTACGTCGACCGGCGCGGCCCGGGCGGGATCACCGGGTCGTCTCCGTCGTTCGGCGGCAGCTCGTCGTCGACCATGCCCCGATGATAGGACGGTCAGTGCGCGGAACGCGGTTGCCGAGCCGTGGAGAGCACCGTGACTCCGCTGAGGATGAGGGCGAGGCCCGCCCAGCCCAGCGGATCGAGGCGCTCACCCACAACGAGCACCGCGAGCAGCGTCGCCACGAGGGGCTCGAGCAGCGTGATGACCGTCACCGTGCTCGATGCCAGCGCCCGCACCCCGACCGCGAAGAACAGGTAGGCGAGGAACATCGGGCCGACCGCCAGGTAGAGCGCGATGCCGATGCTCGACGGGGTCGCGAGCAGGGGGGCGCCCACCACGAGCAGCACGACCGCGAGCGGCAGGGCCGCGAGCCCGAAGGCCGCCCCCATGGTGCCGCGCCCAGAGTGGCCGGCCCGAATGACGATCCCCGACGCGAAGGTGAAGAGCGCGTAGCCAGCGCCCGCCACGAGGCCGAGCGCGACGCCGGCCGGGATGCTCGCCGCATCGACCGGCGAGTCGTCACCGTGCCCGCCCGCGACGAGCAGGGTCATGCCGGTGATCGCGATGGCCGCGCTGAGCATCCATCGACCCGTCAATCGGGTGCGCGCGACCCGCCATTCCAGCAGGGCCGCGAAGAGCGGGCCCGACCCGAGCGAGATGACGTTGCCGATGGCGACGCCCGCGAGATCCATCGAGGCGTAGAACGAGAGCGGGTAGGCCACCATGCCGAGCGCCGCCGCGACGAGCCAGCCGCGCACGGCCCGGTCGCGGATGACCGTGAGCGCCGCGCGGCGGCTCGCCACGAACAGCAGCGCCCCGCCGATCGTCATGGTGCTCGCGCCGATCGCGAGGGGGCTCACGGCGTCGGGGAAGAACGACGCCGCGGTGCCCGTCGTGCCCCACAGCACGCACGACACCACGAGCGCCCAGACGGCGGCGGACATGGGGCTCCTCGGGGTCGGCGAGTGGAAGGACGGTCGTCGTACAGTGGTGCGCATGACCGAGAACGAGCTCATCGCCCTCTGGACCCGCGCGCGCTGGCACATCATTGTGTCGCAACTGGCCCCCACCTTCCTTCTGGCGGTGACGGTATGGATGCTCGTCGACGGCCTCGCGGAAACCGCGCTGCCCGTGCGGCTCGCCGCGACGGGAATCCTGCTCGCCTCGGGCGTGCTCGGCGCGGCCGCGCAGTTCGCCGCCGCGCAGGAGGGGCTCGCCGTCATCGAGGAGCTGCGGGCAGTTCCCGGCGTCTCGGCGGTCGGGCGTCGCATCATCGCGAGTGCGCGCGGCGTCGACATCGTGCGCTTCGTGGGCCCGGCGATCTTCGTCGCGACCTTCGCGGCGCTGCTCTGGGCGCTGTACCTCTAGCTCCTCAGGCGCCGGATTAGAACGGCTCGTCGTCGCCGTCGATCGGCACGGTGGTCGCCACGAACCCGGGGACGACCCCGAGCGAGAGCCAGTCACGGGCGATGCGGAGGAACTGCCGTTCATCGGGCGCGCACGCGCTCTCAGCAGACCGGTGCAGCCGCCAGACCGTGTGCCGACCGGTGCCGGCATCGAGCGCTCCGACCTCGACGACCGCGCCCTCGGAGGTGCTCACGCACTGGGCGTAGCGCTGCCCCGGGTCGTCGCGCCGCTGCACGACCGCCCACCGCCAAGAGCGGTCGCCGACACGCTGCGCGAGTGCGTCGAGCTGCGCCCACGATCGCAGCGGGGCGTAGGCGCCCGCGAGGGTGTCGGCGGTGTATTCGAGCCCCACGGGGATCGTCACCTCTCCGGCAACGAAACTCGCCGCAACACTGGTCATGACGCCCTCCTCTCACTGCGCTTGCGCTCGACGCTAGGGCCGACCACCGACACCGCGAGGCGCGGGTGCGCGCCGGTATTCGCTCACGAAGAGCGGGCCGCGTACCTCGCTGATGCGGTCGAGGAGCGCGTCGACCGCGGCGGCCGAGACCCCGGGCACGACGAGGTCGTCGGGGCCGAGCGGCCGTAGCGGCCGGCAACGCAGGCGCACGACGTGCCACCCGACCTCGGCGAGCAACTGATCCTTGCGGCGGTCGGCCCGCTCGCGACGACCCACGTGCTCGTCGCCGTTGCGCCCGACGGTGTCGAGCTCGATCGCGATCGCGAGCTCGGGCACGACGATGTCGGGCCACACTTCGAGCCGGCCGAAGAACGGGGTGCGCACGCGCACGGCCGTCGCGCTGAGGTCGACGTCGAGCCGCTCGGCGATGAGCGCCCGCAACCGGCCCTCGGCCGCCGAGGTCGCGCGCGGAGCCCGGTCGCTGCGGAAGGCCTCGCCGGGCCGCACCCCCTCCGCCGATCTCCGCAATTCAGGAGCCGGGGTGCTGGGGCGGGGTGCGACACGCCGGCCGGGCATCCGGATGCCCCGCTCGACCGCCGCGTCTCCTGAATTGTGGAGACGCGGCCAGCGGGGGGCCGGCGGCAGCAGCGAGGGGGTCGCGCAGACGGGGCACCACGAGCGCGAGGAGCGCGTGCGGCCGGGGCGGGCCCGCTGCTCGGCGGGGGTCGCCACGAACTCGTGACCGACGCTGCAGACCCACACGAGGTAGACGTCGGCGGCGGGCGGGATCTGCGACAGCACGAGGTCGTGGTTGCGCTCGGGCCGGTACTGCTCGACGAGCGCCGTGAAGGGCGCCCAGGCGTCGCGGTACCGCCCGATCGGGCTCGGCACGGCGAGGCCCGTGATGCGCTGACGGCGCTGCCACCACTGCTCGACGCTCCACGGCACGGCTCCACGCTAGGAACGACCGCCGACACGGAGCTCTGGGGAGCGGCGTCGTGAACAGTGGGCCCTGAGGGACTCGAACCCCCGGCATCCTCGGTGTAAACGAGGCGCTCTACCAGCTGAGCTAAGAGCCCGTGCTCCGTCAGGATACCGGCGCGACGCTGCCTAGAGCGCGGCGATCGCCTCGCGGTAGGCGGTGAGCGGGCGCGCCTCGCTGGGGCCGACCGCGAACGACGCCCGCACGACGCCCTCGGTGTCGACGAGCACCGTGACGCGCGTGGCGTAGCCCTTGTCGTCGAGGAAGGCGCCGTAGCGGCGGGCGACCTCGCCGTGCGGCCAGAAGTCGGCGAGCAGCGGGAAGTCGTAGCGCTCGCGCTCGGCGAACTCGCGCAGGGTCGCCGTCGAGTCGATCGAGATGCCGAGCAGCTGCACCCCCGCCGAGCGGAACATCGCGATGTTGTCGCGCAGCTCGCACAGCTCGCCCGTGCACGTGCCGGTGAAGGCGAGCGGGAAGAACACGACGGCCACGGCCGAGCTCCCGCGGAAGCCGCTGAGGGTCACGGACTGGCCGAACTGGTCGCGCAGCGTGAAGTCAGGCGCGATGGTGCCGACGGCGGGGAGGGCGGGGTTCTGCACGGGGCTCCTGCGGGCGTGGGGCTCGCACCGAGTGGTGCGGAGCGGGTGACTAGACTCGACAGCGCTCGTGCGATGCACTGCGCCGTGACCCGGCGCGGGCGATCGTGCCGACACACTCTGTCTACCACCAGGAAGAGGTCAAGGGTGACGGTCAACGACCAGGATCCGTACTCGGTCAGCCACGTCGATTCCGATCCGGATGAGACCGCCGAATGGAACGAGTCGCTCGACGCGGTCGTTCACGAGCGCGGCGCTGAGCGCGGCCGCGACATCATGCTGAGCCTGCTGAAGCGCTCGAAAGAGCTGCACCTCGGTGTGCCCATGGTGCCGACCACCGACTACCTCAACACGATCGCCCCCGAGAACGAGCCCGCGTTCCCCGGCGACGAGGAGATCGAGCGCCGCTACCGCGCGTGGATCCGCTGGAACGCCGCGATCACCGTGCACCGCGCGCAGCGCCCCGGCATCGCCGTCGGCGGCCACATCTCGACCTACGCCTCGAGCGCCGCGCTCTACGAGGTCGGCCACAACCACTTCTTCCGCGGCGCCGACCACCCCTCGGGCGGCGACCAGATCTTCTACCAGGGCCACGCCTCCCCCGGCATGTACGCCCGCGCGTACCTCGAGGGCCGGCTCACCCCCGACCAGCTCGACGGCTTCCGGCAGGAGAAGTCGCACGCCGGCGGAGGGCTCTCGAGCTATCCGCACCCGCGGCTCATGCCCGACTTCTGGCAGTTCCCGACCGTGTCGATGGGCCTCGGCCCGATCAACGCGATCTACCAGGCCCAGCTCAACAAGTACGTGAGCAACCGCGGCATCGCGCAGGCCGACGACACCCAGGTCTGGGCCTTCCTCGGCGACGGCGAGATGGACGAGGTCGAGAGCCGCGGCGCGCTGCAGCTCGCCGCCAACGACGGGCTCGACAACCTCAACTTCGTCATCAACTGCAACCTGCAGCGGCTCGACGGCCCCGTGCGCGGCAACGGCAAGATCATCCAGGAGCTCGAGAGCTTCTTCCGCGGCGCCGGCTGGAACGTCATCAAGGTCATCTGGGGCCGCGAGTGGGATGCCCTGCTCTCGCAGGACGACGAGGGTGCCCTGCGCGACCTCATGAACCGCACCCCCGACGGCGACTACCAGACGTACAAGGCCGAGTCGGGCGCCTTCATCCGCGAGCACTTCTTCGGGCGCGACCCGCGCACCGCCGCCATGGTCGCCGACTACTCCGACGACCAGATCTGGGGCCTCAAGCGCGGCGGGCACGACTACCGCAAGGTCTACGCGGCCTTCAAGGCGGCGAGCGAGCACACCGGCCAGCCGACCGTCATCCTCGCCAAGACCGTCAAGGGCTACGGCCTCGGCCCGAGCTTCGAGGGCCGCAACGCGACCCACCAGATGAAGAAGCTCACGCTCGACAACCTCAAGCAGTTCCGCGACGAGATGCGCATCCCGATCACGGATGCACAGCTCGAGGCCGACCCGTACCAGCCGCCCTACTACCACCCGGGCGAGAACGACCCGGCGATCCAGTACCTCCAGGAGCGCCGGCGCGAGCTCGGCGGCTACGTGCCCGAACGCCGGTCGAAGTACACCCAGGTGTCGCTTCCCGACGCCACGACGTACGACATCGCGAAGAAGGGCTCGGGCAAGCAGGAGGTCGCCACGACGATGGCCTTCGCGCGCCTGCTGAAAGACCTGCTGCGCTCGAAGGACTTCGGGCACCGCATCGTGCCGATCATCCCGGATGAGGCGCGCACCTTCGGCATGGACGCCTACTTCCCGACCTCGAAGATCTACAACCCGAACGGTCAGCACTACACGAGCGTCGACCGGGAGCTGCTGCTCGCCTACAAGGAGAGCCCGCAGGGCCAGATCATCCACACGGGCATCAACGAGGCGGGTGCCGTCGCGGCCTTCACCGCGGTCGGAACGAGCTACGCCACCCACGGCGAGCCGCTCATCCCCGTCTACGTCTTCTACTCGATGTTCGGGTTCCAGCGCACGGGCGACGCCTTCTGGGCGGCGGGCGATCAGATGACCCGCGGGTTCATCATCGGCGCCACCGCGGGCCGCACGACGCTCACGGGCGAGGGCCTGCAGCACGCCGACGGCCACTCGCCGCTGCTCGCGAGCACGAACCCGGCGGTCGTCACCTACGACCCGGCCTTCGGCTACGAGATCGGGCACATCATGCGCGCGGGCCTCGAGCGCATGTACGGCGGGGCGCATCCCGACCCCAACGTTATGTACTACATCACGGTCTACAACGAGCCGCACGTGCAGCCCGCTGAGCCCGAGAACCTCGATGTCGAGGGCCTGCTGCGGGGCATCTACCTGCTGAAGCCCGGCACGGCGCTCGGGCCCAAGGCGCAGATCCTCTCGTCGGGCGTCGCCGTGCCGTGGGCCCTCGAGGCGCAGCAGCTGCTCGCCGACGACTGGAACGTCTCGGCCGACGTGTGGAGCGTCACCTCGTGGAACGAGCTGCGCCGCGACGGCCTCGCCGTCGACGAGCACAACTTCCTGCGCCCGACGGAGGAGCCGAAGGTGCCGTACGTCACCCGCAAGCTCGAGGGTGCGGAGGGGCCGTTCATCGGCGTGACCGACTTCATGCACGCCGTCCCCGACCAGATCCGGCCCTTCGTGCCGGGCGACTACGCCACGCTCGGGGCCGACGGCTTCGGGTTCAGCGACACGCGGCCCGCGGCCCGCCGCTTCTTCACGATCGACGGCCCGTCGATCGTCGTGCGCACGCTGCAGCAGCTCGCGCGCCGCGGCGCCGTCGACCCCAGCGCGGTTCCGGCCGCGATCGAGAAGTACCGCCTCTACGACGTGACGGCCGGCACGACCGGTTCGGCGGGCGGAGAGTCCTAGCACCGGTCGAGGGGGCGCGCGCCGGTCGGTGCGGGCCCCCTCGCCGCATCGAAGGAGCACGGTGGCAGAGCTGACGAAGGCGCAGACGCTGCAATGGCTGCGCAACATCTCGGGCGAACTGGCGACGGCCACGCTCAAGCGGCTCGACGACACCCTGCCCTGGTACGGCACGATGCCGCCGAGCCGCCGCTCGGCCGTCGGTCTCGTCGCCCAAGCGGGCATCACCTCGTTCATCAGCTGGTACGACGACCCCACCTCGCAGCCCTGGATCGCCGCCGACGTCTTCGGCGCGGCGCCGCGCGAGCTGCTGCGCTCGGTGAGCCTCCAGCAGACCCTGCAGCTCATCCGCGTCGTCGTCGAGGTCGTCGAGGACCGCGTGAAGGACCGTGACGAGAACCTGCGGCACGGCATCCTGCTCTACAGTCGCGAGATCGCCTTCGCGGCGGCCGATGTCTACGCACGCGC
>NCEJ01000196.1 GCA_002280615.1 Micrococcales bacterium 32-70-13
CCGAGGTCGATGCCGACGATGCGGTGGCCGTCGCGGTTGAGGTCGAGCAGCGTCGCGGGCTTGCCCGGGCGGCTCGCGTCGACGCGCGTGCCGAGCTCGAGCGCGAGCTCCTCCCCGATGAGCTCGGCGACGAGGTCGCCCACGGTCACCCGCGTGAGGGCTGTCTCGCGAGCGAGGTCGGCGCGGCTCAGCGGGCCCGAGCGGTAGAGCGTCTGCAGCACGAGCGAGCGGTTGTGGGCCCGCGCCTGCTCGGGGAGCACCTTGGCGCTCGGGCGCAGCACGCGGCGCGGTCCGAAGCTGTCGACCTCCGTTGTCATGTTTGTTAGTAAACCTTACGAACATAATTGCCGCAAGGGGCAGATTCTCGGCGCGCGTTCACCCGCAGCCCGCACGCTGGAGGGCGAACCGCGACAGTGAGGAGCATCGGTGAACCGGAGCACGACGACAGGCCGCGCCGTGAGCAGCCGTACTGCAGTGCCCCTCAGCACCGTGGCGTTGCTGGGTACCCTCACCGGCTGCGCGGCCGCCACCGAGCAGGTCGCCGCGCCCGAACCCGCCGCCGACGCGCCGCGGGAAGCGGCCGACGTCGACGCCAGCTACCGCGACGGCAGCTACCGGGCGGACGGCTCGTACCTGTCGCCCGCTGGCGACGAGAGCATCATCGTCGTGCTGCAGCTCGAGAACGACCGCGTGACCGGCGTCGAGATCGGTCTGTACCCGACGAGCGCGACCAGTTCGACGTACCAGGACATGTTCGCGAACGGCATCGGCGACCTGATCATCGGGCAGGACATCGACACGCTCGATGTCACCGTCGTGGCGGGCTCGTCGCTCACCTCCACGGGGTTCCGTGAGGCGGTCGCCACGATCAGGGCGGAGGCCCTCGAGAGCTGAGCCCTCGACGTGCGGCAAACCCTTGACGCGAGTACAGCGAATACCCACCGAAGCCCGACAGGCTGTTGGCTGTCGGCTGAGTGCCGCCTGAACCCCGCGACGCCCTGGAGACCCGATGACCCGCATGCTGACCACGAGCACCCGCACGACTGCCGCGCGCATCGCCGCGCCGATCGGCGCGACCGCCGCCCTGCTCGGCACCCTCACCGGCTGCTCGACCGCGGCCGCCGAGGCCGAAGTGCCCGTCGACGCGAGCTACCGCGACGGCACGTACCAGGCCAACGGCACGTACCAGTCGCCCAACGGCAATGAGAACATCATCGTCGTGGTCGAGCTCGAGAACGACCTCGTGGCCGACGTGCAGATCACCATCAACCCCAACAACCCGACGACGGCCAACTACCAGGGCCAGTTCGCCGACGGTGTCGGGGCGCTCGTGATCGGGGAGGACATCGACTCGCTCGACGTCACCGTCGTCGCGGGCTCATCGCTCACCAGCAACGGGTTCCGCGAGGCCATCAACGCCATCAAGGCGGATGCCCTCGAGAGCTGAGGCCGCGCTGGCGCCCACGCGCTTCGACGCGATCGGCGCCCCGTGGCGCATCGGCGTCGGTGATGCGCAGACGCCCGCGGCCTCGCTCGGCGCTCCGCTCGCCGACGACGATCTGGCCGCCGTGCTCGCGCGCGTCGAGCGCTTCGATCGCGACTGGTCGCGCTTCCGCGACGACTCGCTCGTCGCGCGCATCGCCCGCGAGCCGGGGTCATGGCCACTCCCCGCCGACGCCGAGCCGCTGCTCGCGCTCTACGAGCAGCTGCACGCGCTGACGGATGCACGGCTGAGCCCCCTCGTCGGCGCCTCGCTCGAGCGGCTCGGCTACGACGCCGCGTACCGCCTGACCCCGAGCGGCGAC
>NCEJ01000197.1 GCA_002280615.1 Micrococcales bacterium 32-70-13
GCGAGCATGCCGTGCGGATCGCACCGCGCGACGCCGACCCGGGCGCGGCCCACGTCGATGCCGAGCCGCACGCCGGACCGCATGATCAGTGCCGTAGCTCCGCGAGCACGGCCTCGATCGCCGCGGGGATCGCCGCGGGGTCGGCGCCCCCGCCCTGGGCGAGGTCGTCCTTGCCTCCGCCGCCGCCGCCGAGCACGCCCGAGGCCGTGCGCGCGAGCGCGCCGGCTTTCGCGCCCGCGTCGCGGGCGGCCGGGGTCGTCGCGACGATGACCGTGGCCTTGCCCGCGACCTCGGCGGCGAGCACGACGACCGTCGGGCCGTCGTTCAGGCGGCCGCGCACGCTCGTGGCGAGCATCCGCACGTCGTCGGCCGACCCGAGCGCACCGAGGTTCTCGGCCACGACGGTGTAGCCGCCGAGCGTCGTCGCCGCGGCGACGAGCGCCGGGACGCGCTCGGTCAGGCGCGCCGACTCGTACTGCGCGATGGTCTTCTCGGCCGCTTTGAGCTGGGCGCTCAGGTCGGCGATGCGCTCGGCGAGCTGGTCGCGCGGCGTCTTGAGCGAGCTCGTGAGCTGCTGCACGAGCGCGCGCTCGGCCGCGAACTCGCGGAAGGCCTCGAGGCCCACGAGCGCCTCGACACGGCGGTTGGTCGAGCCGACCGACGACTCGCTCACGAGGCTGATCATGCCGATCTCGGCCGAGGCGCCGACGTGCGTGCCCGCGCAGAGCTCGCGCGACCACGGGCCGCCGATGTCGACGACGCGCACCGTCTCGCCGTACTTCTCGCCGAACAGCGCCATCGCGCCGAGCGACTTGGCCTCGTCGAGCGCCATGACACGGGTCTGAACGGGCAGGTTGTCGCGCACCGCGATGTTGCTGATCTCCTCGATCTCGCTGCGGGTCGCCGGGCTGAGCGCCTGGTTCCAGCTGAAGTCGAGCCGCATGTAGCCGGCCTTGTTGTACGAGCCGGACTGGTGGGCGTCGCCCCCGAGCGTCTGCCGCAGCGCGGCGTGGATGACGTGCGTCGCGGAGTGCGCCTGGGTCGCCGAGCGGCGGTAGACGGGGTCGACCTGCGTGCGCGCGGCGTCGCCGACGTGCACCTCGCCCGAGCGCACCTGCACGGTGTGGCTGATGAGGCCCTTGACCGGCTTCTGCACGTCGAGCACCTCGAGGTCGAAGCCGCTGCCGACGATCGCGCCCTCGTCGCTATCCTGACCGCCCGACTCGGCGTAGAGCGTCGTCTCGGCGAGGATGACCTCGGCGATGTCGCCCGCCTGCGCGACGGGCACGCTCTGGCCGCCGACGAGGATGCCGAGGATCGTCGTCTCGGTCTCGAGCTCGTCGTAGCCGAGGAACGCCGTCTCGCCCGCGGCGCGGAACTCGCCGTAGACGCTGAGGTCGGCCAGGGCGCCCTTCTTCGACTTCGCGTCGAGCTTCGCGCGCGTGCGCTGCTCGGCCATGAGGCGGTCGAACTCGGCGCGGTCGACGGTGAGGCCGTTCTCCTCCGCCATCTCGAGCGTGAGGTCGAGCGGGAAGCCGAAGGTGTCGTGCAGCTGGAAGACCGTGTCTCCCGGCAGCGTCGAGGCGCCCGCGGCGGTCGTCTCGGCTACGGCGAGGTCGAGGATGCTCGTGCCCGCCGCGAGCGTGCGCAGGAAGGCCTCCTCCTCGCCGAGCGCGAGCCGCGAGACGCGGTCGTAGTGCTCGGTGATCTCGGGGTAGGCCGAGCTCATGGCGTCGCGCGACGCGGCGAAGAGCACGTCGAAGCTCGGCGCGTCGACACCGAGCAGGCGCATCGC
>NCEJ01000198.1 GCA_002280615.1 Micrococcales bacterium 32-70-13
CGCACGGCGCTCGAGGGGCACGGCGTCATCGCCGCGGCCGTGGCCGCCGAAGAGGCGGAGCTGGGTGACAGCGGCCGCGTGTTGCTGCGAGCGAGCGGGACCGAGCCGATGGTGCGCGTCATGGTCGAGGCGGCCGATCAGGGCACCGCCCAGCAGGTCGCCGAGCGACTCGCTGCCATCGTGCGCGACCAGCTCGCGGCCTGACCGCTCAGATCTTGCGCAGCAGCACGGTCTCGACCGTGTGATCGCTCGCTTTGCGCAGCACGAGCGAGGCGCGCGCCCGCGTGGGCAGGATGTTCTGCACGAGGTTGGGCTCGTTGATCTCGCGCCAGATCTCGCGCGACTTGAGCACTGCCTCGTCGTGCGTGAGCGAGGCGTAGCGGTGGAAGTAGCTGCGCGGGTCGGCGAAGGCGCCGCGCTGGAGAGCCAGGAACCGCTCTTCGTACCACTGGGCGATGTCGCTCGTGCGCGCATCCACGTAGATCGTGAAGTCGAAGAGGTCGCTCACAGCGAGCGAGGCGCCTGGGCCGGGCGGCTGCAGCACGTTGAGGCCCTCGACGATGAGGATGTCGGGGCGGCGGACGATGATCTCGGCGCCCGGCACGCGGTCGTAGCTGAGGTGGCTGTACACGGGCGCGCGCACCTCGTCGGCCCCCGACTTGACCCGTGCGACGAAGCGCAGGAGGGCGCGCCGGTCGTACGACTCGGGGAAGCCCTTGCGGTGCAGGATGCCGCGTCGGCCGAGCTCGGCGGTCGGCAGCAGGAATCCGTCGGTCGTCACGCGCTCGACGCGCGGGGTGTCGGGCCAGCGGGAGAGCAACTCGCGCAGCAGGCGCGCGATCGTCGACTTGCCGACGGCGACCGAGCCGGCCACACCGATGACGAAGGGGGTGTGCTCGCCCGGCTCGCCGAGGAAGCTGCGCGTGGCCTGGTGCAGCTCGCGGGCGCCGACGGCGTACAGGCTCAGCAGGCGGCTGAGCGGCACGTAGACCTCGGCGACCTCGCGCATGTCGAGCGCATCGCCGAGGCCACGCAGCTGCACGAGCTCGGTCTCGGTGAGGGGATGCGCGGCGGAGGGGGCGAGCGCCGCCCAGCGGCGTCGATCGATCTCGACGAACGGCGTCGTCTCGCGTGCTGCGCCCGGATCGTTCATCGGCACCACAGTACCCCCGGGCCGTCGTGCCACGACCGGAGCCGTAGAATGGTCGGCTATGTGCGGAATCGTGGGGTATGTCGGAACCCGGGCCAGCGTCGAGGTGCTGATGGGCGGGCTGAAGCGGCTCGAGTACCGGGGCTACGACTCCGCAGGAGTCGCCGTGATCGACGCCCACGGCCACCTCGACACCCGCAAGCACGCCGGCAAGCTCGGCATCCTCAGCGACGACCTCGCCGCCACTCCGCTCGCCGACGGCCAGACCGGCATCGGCCACACCCGGTGGGCGACGCACGGCGGCCCGACCGACGAGAACGCGCACCCGCACCTCTCGAAGGCGCGTTCACCCTGCTCGCGGTGCACGCCGACCAGCCCGACGTCGTCGTCGGCGCGCGCCGCAACTCGCCGCTCGTGATCGGGCTCGGCGAGGGCGAGAACTTCCTCGGCTCCGACGTCGCAGCCTTCGTCGAGTACACCCGCCACGCCATGGAGATCGGGCAGGACCAGCTCGTCACGATCCGCCCCGACAGCGTCGAGGTCGTCGACTTCGCCGGCCAGCCCGTGACACCCACGACCTTCGAGGTCGATTGGGATGCCTCGGCGGCGGAGAAGGGCGGCTGGTCGAGCTTCATGGCGAAGGAGATCAGCGAAGAGCCCGAGGCCGTCGCGAAGACCATCATCGGCCGCGTGCACGATGGCCTCGTCGACCTGCCCGAGGTGACGGCCCTCGGCCCCGAGGTGCTCTCGAGCATCGACCGCGTGCTCATCATCGCGTGCGGCACGGCCGCCTACGCGGGGCTCGTCGGCAAGTACGCGATCGAGCAGTGGTCGCGCATCCCCGTCGACGTCGAGCTGGCCCACGAGTTCCGCTACCGCGAGCCGGTGCTCTCGCCGAACACCCTCGTCGTCTCGATCAGCCAGTCCGGCGAGACGATGGACACGCTCATGGCCGTCAAGTACGCCCGCGAGAAGGGTGCGCGCACGCTCTCGATCTGCAACACCCAGGGCGCGACGATCCCGCGCGAGTCCGACGCCGTGGTCTACACGCACGCCGGCCCCGAGGTGGCGGTCGCGTCGACCAAGGCCTTCGTCGCCCAGATCACCGCCATCTACCTGCTCGGGCTGCAGCTCGGCCAGGTACGGGGAACGCTGAGCCCCGAGCGTGCTCGCGGCCTCGTCGCCGAACTGCAGGCGGTTCCCGACAAGCTCTCCGACGTGCTCGCCGTGGGCGAGCGCATCAAAGAACTGGCGCACTGGATGGCGGACACCCGCTCGGTGCTGTTCCTGGGCCGCCACGTCGGCTACCCCGTGGCGCTCGAGGGTGCGCTCAAGCTCAAGGAGCTCGCGTACATCCACGCCGAGGGCTTCGCGGCGGGCGAGCTCAAGCACGGGCCGATCGCGCTCATCGAGCCGGGGCAGGTCGTGTTCGTCATCGTCCCGAGCCCGCGCGACCCGAACTCGCTGCACGCGAAGGTCGTGTCGAACATCCAGGAGATCCGTGCTCGCGGCGCGCGCGTCATCGCGATCGCCGAGGAGGGCGACGTCGCGGTGCTGCCGCACGCCGACGAGGTCATCCGCATCCCCCTCGCCTCGCCGTTCTTCGAGCCGCTGCTCGCCGTCGTGCCGCTGCACATCTTCGGCATGGAGCTCGCGGCGGCGAAGGGTCTCGACGTCGACCAGCCGCGCAACCTCGCCAAGTCGGTCACGGTCGAGTAGCTCGGCCGAGCAGACCGGAGGCGAGCCATGGGCCGGATCGTCGGGATCGGGGTCGACGTCGTCGACCTGGCGCGCTTCGAGCGCGCGCTCAGCCGCACGCCGCGCCTGCGCGAGCGGTTGTTCGCCGAGAACGAGCGCGACCTGCCGCTGCGGTCGCTCGCGGGGCGATTCGCGGCGAAGGAGGCGCTCATGAAGGCGCTCGGCGCGACGGACGGCGTCGGGTGGCACGACATGCGCGTCGTGCCCGACGCGGAAGGCAACCCCGACATCGTCGTGAGCGGGCGCGCCGCCGAGATCGTCGCCGCGCGCGGCATCGCGTCGCTGCACCTCTCGATGTCGCACGA
>NCEJ01000048.1 GCA_002280615.1 Micrococcales bacterium 32-70-13
GCCAGCCCAGGCTGCCAGTACGGGTGGATGATCCAGAAGCTGAACGCGAGCGAACTCGCCCCCAGCAGGCCGACTGCGAACGCGACGACCATGGCCGCGCCGACCGCGACCGCGCGAACTCGACCCGCCAGCACGTGATTGGCAATGGATCCGACAAGCATGAGCGTCAGCACGCTGACGATCGTGATGAGCGCGATCTGCTGCCGATCGGGCGCATTGCACGGGCCGGGCGTCGGCAGCGAGGCCGCGCACAGCTCAGGAGATGGCGCCACCGCGAACACGAGTACCGACAGTCCAAATGCGAGTGCGATGAGTGCCGCATCGACCGCGAACGGGCCGGTGCGTCGTGTCGTCAGTTTCGGGGGCACCATCTCCCGAGGATAACGTGAGCAGAACTACGCGGCGAAGTCCCTCGGCCCGGGCGAACACCAGAAGGTCTATACCGAGTCCTCGGATGATGTCGAGCTTCTCGACTCCGCTCTCGACTGAGTTTCTACTTCATAACCGCTGCGATTTCGTCGCAGAAGCGACGAGCTGAGCGCCTAGTACGAACGATCTGCGCGCAACATCAGACCCGATCAACCTTCATCGCGATCTGACGCTCTAGCTTGCCAAGGGACTCGTTGATCTCATGGAGGCCGTTTCTCACGATCCGCATCTCGTGATGGAAGTGCTTGCTATCAATCTCGAACTCTTCGCGGTGCAATTCACGGCGCCTCGTCCCTCGAAACGAAAGTTCAAGCAGATGTGCAGGCTCCGCTTCGTCAATGCGTCGACCATTGAAATCCCAAACTGTCCTCCACTCCTGCCCGGGTGCAAGTAGCGGAAGCGAGTCAGGCAGCTTCATCTCCTCACCCTTGCCTCTTTCGAAGGTTGATCGAACTGGTCGATCCCACACGAGTTGAATATGGCGAGCGGCGGTCTGCCCAAAGTTCTTGATGATGAGGTCGACGCTTGAATGCTCGGATCGCTCCAAGAAAGCAACGACGTACGGTCTCGCTTGGTCGCGTCGGGTCTTTGCAGCTTCTCGAACTTGGAAGTAGGCAAAAACCGCCGCGGCGAAAGCCACGGCAAGAGTCCCCATCGCGCCAATGGCCTGCCAGGTATCAGTCCAAGAGGTTCCGGAAGTTGAGGTCAAGACAAACATGCGTCGACGCTATCGCCCAGCACCGTCGAGGTCGCCGGAGACGTCCTGTCGGATGACTCTGCTTTGGGGCTTCTCGTTCTCTGCCAGCGACTTCTCGCACGCCAGAAAAGGCGAGCGGCTGATTGGTCTCTGCATTTGGCTAGGCCGCGGGGCAGAAAAAACCCGCCCTCACATGGAGGACGGGTTGGTGCTACAAGTGTGCCACAGACATCCGCGAAGAGTAACCACCGGACGCCTAGTGGGGATGACCGTCGTCACCAGCCACTGGGGCGGCGATACTTTCCTACCGGATCAGTGAGCTGACTCCGCAGAAAGTCTGCTGGACTCAATTGTTTCCACCAGTGACGGCCGGCCCCTTCAGTTGACGAGCCCTTCAGCGCTCCTGCTAGGTAGTTCTTCTGCGGGTTGATGGTGCCCACAGGCACCACCGAACGCGCGAAGCGCAATGGCAGGGCAAGATCTGAGTCGTTCGAGACCACGATCGCAGCGTCAACATCGTTGCTGTAGACATCGCGAAGAAGATGAGTAGCGACGTTCACGTCCGACCCCTTCTCCTCACGCTTCCGAACGGTGGCGAGAATCTCACCCGTAGGGGTCCGCCGGAGTGGTAGCGCGGAATCCCAAGTCTCCAGCCCGGTAGATGCCAGTAGGGAAGGGGCTCGAGAGCCCGCTATTGAACTCGAAAGAGGCGCCTCCTTTGCCCACGAGTCGTACCGACCCTCTTCAATCAGGTCGACAGAGCCGGCCGCGAGCAATGCGTCCAAATAGGCGGACTGATCTACTGCGGCGCTGGGACTGTCCACCGGACTCACTCGGGCAGTGCAGTACACGATTCTCTCGATCGACGAGTGGGACCAACCGGCATAGGGCAGGACTAGCGCACGGACATCGAGCCAGCGCCATCCTGCGGCACCTCGGCCACAGTGGGCCCGACCTCCGTAATAGAGGTTGTAACCATCGACGTAAACACCCACTCGCATTGCCCCACTTTAGTGACGATCTCCCGCTTTTGGCAGCGATGTGATCCCTGCAGATCCTTGTGAAGGACTACGGGGTGCCCGTCCGCCCGCTCGCGGCCGGACACCCGGGAGACATCTCAGGCGGCGACGGCCTCGCGGTTCGCGGGCTCCTCGCGCTCGACCAGGAACCGCGCGTAGGCGGGCACCGTGAGGAAGGTCGGGAAGTCCTCCTGCAGCGTCACCGTGCGGAACACCTCCTCGGCCTCCTCCAGCCTGTGGCCCTCGGGGCGCGGCAGCTCCTCGAGAACGGAGGTCAGCATCCCCTCGACCAGCTCGCGCGTGATCTGCTCGCCCTCGACCGTGCGGTGGTCCTGATGCATCCACTGCCACAGCTGCGAGCGGCTGATCTCGGCCGTCGCGGCGTCTTCCATGAGGTTGTCGATCGCTGCGGCACCGACGCCGCGCAGCCACGATTCGAGGTAGCGCACCGTGATCGACACGTTCGCCCGCACACCGGCCAGCGTCACCTCGCCGCCCGCCGAGCGGATGTCGAGCAGGTCGCGCGCCGTCACGTGCACCTCGTCGCGCGTGCGCTCGAGCTGGTTCGGCCGGTCGGCGAGCACCGCGTCGAACTCGGCGCGCGCCGTCGGGATGAGATCGGGATGCGCGACCCACGAGCCGTCGAAGCCGTCGCGGGCCTCGCGGCGCTTGTCGGCGGCCACGCGCTCGAGCGCGCGCTCGGTCACCTCGGGGCTGCGACGGTTCGGGATGAACGCGCTCATGCCGCCGATCGCGTGCGCGCCGCGCTTGTGCGCCGTCTGCACGAGCAGCTCGGTGTAGGCGCGCATGAACGGCAGCGTCATGAGGATGCGGTCGCGGTCGGGCAGCACGAACCGCTGGCCGCGGTTGCGGTAGTTCTTGATGATCGAGAAGACGTAGTCCCACCGCCCCGCGTTGAGGCCCGCGCAGTGGTCGCGCAGCTCGTAGAGGATCTCGTCCATCTCGAACGCGGCCGGGAAGGTCTCGATGAGCACTGTCGCGCGGATCGTGCCGTGCGGCAGCCCGAGCTGCTGCTCGGCGAAGGTGAACACGTCGTTCCAGAGCCGCGCCTCGCGGTGGTTCTCGATCTTCGGCAGGTAGAAGTACGGCCCCCGGCCGCGCGCGATCAGCTCGGCGGCGTTGTGGAAGAAGTACAGCCCGAAGTCGACGAGGCTCGCACTGGCCGCGTAGGTGCGGCCGCTGCGGTCGGTGTGCTCGAGGTGCTTCTCGACGAGGTGCCAGCCGCGCGGGCGCATGACGATCGTCGGGGTGCGCTCGGCGGTGACGCGGTACTGCTTTCCCTCGAGGCTCGTGTACTCGAGCTCACCGCGGATCGCATCCTTGAGCGAGAGCTGCCCCTCGATGATGTTGCCCCACGTCGGGCTCGTCGCGTCCTCCAGATCGGCGAGCCAGACGTTGGCGCGCGAGTTGAGCGCGTTGATCGTCATCTTCGGGTCGCACGGGCCGGTGATCTCGACGCGGCGGTTCTCCAGGCCCGGGCCGGCGCCCGCGACGCGCCACTCGGCGTCCTCGCGAATGGATGCCGTCTCGGGCAGGAAGCGCAGGTCGCGCCCGTTGCCGAGGTCGTAGCGCAGCTGCATGCGCTCGGCGAGCAGCTCGTGGCGGCGGCCGGCGAACCGGTGCTGCAGCTGCTCGACGAAGGCCAGGGCATCCGGGGTCAGGATCTCGTCGTAGCGCGGCCGCATGGGGCCCGCGATGGTCAGGTTCTTGGTGCTCATGATCGTCTCCGTGTCTCGGTCGCGGGGGCTTAGTGGAACTGCTCGGACTCGGTGGAGCCGACGAGGGCCAGGGTCGCGCTCTCGGGGTTGAGAGCCGTGGCGATGCGGTCGAAGTAGCCGGTACCCACTTCGCGCTGGTGCTTGGTGGCGGTGTAGCCGTGGGCCTCGGAGGCGAACTCGGCCTCCTGCAGCTCGACGTAGGCGCTCATCTGGCGGTCGCGGTAGCCGCTCGCGAGCTCGAACATCGAGTGGTTGAGCGAGTGGAAGCCGGCCAGGGTGATGAACTGGAAGGCGTAGCCCATCGCCGACAGCTCGCGCTGGAACGTCGCGATGGTGTCGTCGTCGAGGTGGCGCTTCCAGTTGAACGACGGCGAGCAGTTGTAGGCGAGCTTCTTGCCGGGGAACTCTGCATGGATGCTCTCCGCGAAGGTGCGCGCGAGCTCGAGGTCGGGCTCGCTCGACTCGACCCAGAGCATGTCGGCGTACTCGGCGTAGGCGTGCCCTCGGGCGAGCACCGGACCGATGCCGGGCTCGACCTCGTAGAAGCCTTCGGCCGTGCGGCCGCCGGTGAGGAAGGGCTTGTCGCGGTCATCCACGTCGCTCGTGATGAGGTTCGCGGCGAGCGAGTCGGTGCGCGCGATGACGATCGTGGGCACGTCGGCGACGTCGGCCGCGAGGCGCGCGGCGTTGAGGGTGCGGATGTGCTGGCTCGTCGGCACGAGCACCTTGCCGCCCATGTGGCCGCACTTCTTCTCGCTCGCGAGCTGGTCCTCCCAGTGCACGCCCGCCGCGCCGGCCTCGATCATGCCGTGCATGAGCTCGTACGCGTTGAGCGGGCCGCCGAAGCCGGCCTCGGCGTCGGCGACGATGGGGGCCATCCAGTCGCGGCCGTCCTGCTCGATCTGCCCGGCGCGCAGCAGCGCGTTGTTGATGCGGCGCACGACGGCGGGCACCGAGTTGGCCGGGTAGAGGCTCTGGTCGGGGTAGGTCTGGCCCGAGAGGTTGGCGTCGGCGGCGACCTGCCAGCCGCTCAGGTAGATGGCCTTGAGGCCCGCGCGCACCTGCTGCACGGCCTGGTTGCCGGTGAGGGCGCCGAGGGCGTACGTCCACTCCTCCGGGTTGCCGGTGTTGGCCTGGATCTGCTCCCAGAGCTTCTCGGCGCCGCGGCGAGCGAGCGTGCGCTCCTCCCGCACGGGGCCGCGCAGCGCGACGACGTCCTCCGCGGTGTAGTCGCGGCGCACGCCGTTCCAGCGCGCGTCGGTCTTCCAGCGGGTCTCGAGCTCAGCGGCGGTCTCGGTCTGGTCGCCCGGTCGGTGGTTCGTCGGTGTCTGTGACGACATTGTGTGCTCCTGAAGGTCGGTGGTTCGAGGTCGTGTTAGCCACACTGGGTGAAGAACACCCCCCTCGACCGAGACTCATCCACTGAAATACCCGAAGATTTCAGTTGCGCTGAAAACTGCGGGCTGTCAGGCTCTCGACATGCTCGATTCGCCGCTCGCCCGCGCCCAGGCTGATGACGTGATCGATGCCCTGACCCTCGGCCAACGCCTCCGCGCGCTCCGCACGACCGCGGGGCTGACCCTCGCCGAGGTCGCCGACGCGGTGGGGATCGCCACCTCGCACTTGAGCGTGCTCGAGAACGGCAAGCGCGAGGCCAAGCTCAGCGAGCTGCAGGCGATCGCGCGGGCCGTGGGCGCGAGCCTCGACGAGCTGCTCAGTGCGGCACCCCTCACCGGACGCGCGGCCCTCGAAGTCGAGCTCGCCCGGGTGCAGGCCGGTCCGCTGTTCGCGAGTCTGGGCATCCCGCCCCTGCCGGTGCGCAAGAGCCTGAGCGACGAGGCGATCGCGACGGTGCTCGCCCTGCACGCCGAGCTGCAGCGCGTGCACAGCGAGCGGGCCGCGACGCCCGAGGAGGCCCGGCGCGCCAACACCGAGTTGCGGCGCACGATGCGCGACCGCGGCAACTACTTCGGTGAGCTCGAGCAGCGCGCCGCCGAGCTGCTGCGCGCCGTCGGGCACGAGGGCGGCCCGCTCTCGCAACGCCTCGCCGCCGAGCTCGCCGCGCACCTCGGGTTCTCGCTGCACTACGTCGGCGACCTGCCCGCGTCGACGCGCTCGGTCACCGACCTCGAGCACGGCCGCATCTACCTGCCCGTGCAGACCGCTCCGGGGCGGGATGCCCGCACGACGCTCCTCCAGGCGCTCGCGGGCCACGTTCTCGGGCGATCGGAGCCGCGCGACTACGCCGAGTTCTTGACCCAGCGCGTCGAGACGAACTACCTCGCCGCGGCGCTGCTCATCCCGGAGGCCGACGCCGTGGCCTTCCTGCAGCGCGCGAAGCAGCGCCGCGAGCTCGCGGTGGAAGACCTGCGCGACGCCTTCGCCGTCTCGTACGAGACGGCCGCGCACCGGTTCACCAACCTCGCGACCGAGCACCTCGAGATTCCGGTGCACTTCCTGAAGGTCAGCTCGCAGGGCGTGCTCGCGAAGGCCTACGAGAACGACAGCGTGCAGTTCCCGACCGACGCGCTCGGCGCGGTCGAGGGGCAGCTCGTGTGCCGCAAGTGGTCGGCGCGCCAGGTGTTCGACGAGCCCGACCGCTTCAGCCCGTACCACCAGTACACCGACAAGCCCACGGGCACCTACTGGTGCACCTCGCGCATCGAGTCGGGGGCCGGGGGCGACTTCTCGATCTCGGTGGGCACGCCCTTCGCGCACGTCAAGTGGTTCCGCGGGCGCGAGACCGACCGGCGTGGGGCGTCGACCTGCCCCTCGCCGGAGTGCTGCCGCCGGGCGCCCGCCGACCTGGCGGCGCGCTGGTCGGGGCGCGCGCGGCCGCAGGCGCGCATCCACGCCAGCCTGCTCGCGACGCTGCCGACCGAGTCGTTCCCCGACGTCGACCAGACCGAGGTGCTCGGCTTCCTCGAGCGGCACGCTCCGACCCCCTGAGCCGGTGTGCTGTTCGCAACTCATGCTGAACGGCCCGATGTGCGCCAGTAGTGCGGCACATCGTCGCCCTCAGCATGAGTTACGAACAACGCACGCGGATACGCTCGGAGCATGAGGTTCACGATCGACCCGAGCGCGGCGACGCCGCCGTTCGAACAGCTGCGCGTGCAGGTGCGCGACGCGGTCGCGGCCGGCGAGCTCGTCGCGGGCGCCAAGCTGCCGACCGTGCGCGCGCTCGCCGAGCAGCTGGGGCTCGCGGTCAACACGGTCGCGCGCGCCTACCGCGAGCTCGAGGCCGACGGGATCATCGAGACCCGCGGCCGCGCTGGCTCGTTCGTCGCGCCGCAGGGTGATGCCGGGCAGCGGCAGGCGCAGCTCGCCGCGCGCGCGTTCGTCGAGCAGGCTCGGCGGCTCGGGCTCGACGACGCGGCCGCGCTCGAGCTCGTGCGCGCCGCGCAGCGCGGCTGAGCATCCGGCGCCCCCGATCGCGGCCCGATCTCGCTCAGCGCCCCCAGCACGCATCCCCGCCCGAGCCGCACCTGTTCGCGGTTCAGGAAGCTCAGCGAGACGCGGGCGATCGACGGCGTGTCACTCCCCCGATCAGGGGTGCGGCGTCGATCTTCCTGATCCGCGAGCACCGAGCACCGAGCGCTGAGGCCCGGCCGAACACATCGGGCGGGATACCCGGGTGGGTTGCCATCGCGCGCCACCGCTCTGCGCACGGGAGCGCCGCTAGACCTCGAGCTCGGCCATCGCCGGGAAGGGGTTGCCGAAGCGGTGCGCCGTGATCGACACCGCCTGCTCGCGCAGGAAGGCCAGCAGCTCGACGCGGCCCGCGGCGGTCACGACGCCCGCGTAGACCGCGACGTCGGGGTCGCCGTCGAGCACGACGTGCAGCTCGCGCGCGATCTCGGCGCCGTTCGGCGCGATGAGGCGGATGCGGGCGGGGCGGGCATCGCGCATCCGCTCGCGGAATCGCGCATCGGTCTCGATCGCGATCGAGGCCGCGCGCAGCGCCGAGACGCCGGTGTCGAGCAGCGCGAGCAGGCTCGCGGGCAGCGGTGCCGCGCTCGAGATATCGACGCGCGAGCCCGCGCGCGCGGCCGCGAGCAGCACGCGCACGAGGTCGGCCATCGCCGCGCCCTCGGCAGCACGCACCGTGACGGGCGTGCGGCGGTAGCGGAGGAGGTTGCGCTCGACGACCTCGCCGGCCGCGGCGCCGAGCAGGCTGTCGTCGCGCGCGACGCCGAACTCGTCCTCCCACGCGCGCTGGTCGCTCAACGCGCCCGCGCGGGCGGCGTCGAAGCCGATGAAGTCGAGGCCCG
>NCEJ01000199.1 GCA_002280615.1 Micrococcales bacterium 32-70-13
GTAGATGCGCGTCTGGCTCTCGATGCTTCGATAGGCGCTCGTGATCTGCAGCGCGAGCCCGGCCTCGGCCTGCGCCGCGGCGAACATGGCCTCGGTCGCCGCGGCGGCCTCGGCGCGCAGCGGCAGCGCGTCGGTCGAGCTGACCGCCGGGATCACGAGGTCGGCGGGGGCGTAGCTCGTGGGGGTGACCGGTCGGCGCTTGTTGACGATGACCCAGAGGCTCGCGGGGTCGTCGATCGAGTACCGCGCGGTGTCGAAGGTCGGGGTCGGAGTCGGCGTCGGCGTGGGTGTCGGCGTCACGGTGGCGGTCGGCGTCGGCGTCGGTTCGGCCTCGGGAGCCGGCGCGACGGCGCAGCCGCCGAGCAGCGCCGCGCACAGCACGACGGTCGACAGCGCGAGCGGGATTCGAGGCACGTCGACAGCCTAGTTCGTCGCCCGCGCCGCGCCACGGCGATCACGGCGCCGCGCGACGGGGATGAAAACATCCGGCTTGACCAGCCATTTCATATCGAACTGGAACTTCCGTTGACATTGCAGACGAAACCTGCGTAGTGTTCCACCCAATGTGAGAGCGCTCTCACGCTTCGAGATGAGAGCGCTCTCACCTCCACCACCCACGCACACAAAGGAGTGATCGTGACACTTTCACGACGCAACACCGCGGCGGCCATCGCCGGCGCGGCGGCCTTCGCCCTCATCGCCTCGGGCTGCAGCACCTCGACCGACCCGGCCGAGGGCGGTGACATCACCCTCACGGTCGCGACCTTCAACGACTTCGGCTACACCGACGAGCTGTTCGCGCAGTACGAGGCCGAGAACCCCGGCGTCACGATCGTGCACAACCGCGCCGCGACCTCGAACGACGCGCGCGACAACTTCTTCACCAAGCTCGGTGCCGGCAGCGGCCTCGCCGACGTCGAGGCCGTCGAGGTCGACTGGTTCGCCGAGATGATGCAGTACAGCGACAAGCTCGCCGACCTCAGCGACCCCGAGATCGCCGACCGCTGGGTCGACTGGAAGACCGCCGCCGCGACCGACGCCGACGGCCGACTCGTCGCCTACGGCACCGACATCGGCCCCGAGGCCGTCTGCTACCGCTCCGACCTGTTCGCCGCCGCCGGTCTGCCGACCGACCGCGACGAGGTCGCCGCCCTGCTCGAAGGCGACTGGGACCGCTACTACGAGGTCGGCCAGCAGTACGTCGACGCGACCGGCCAGGCCTGGTTCGACTCGGCCGGCGCCACCTACCAGGGTGTCGTCAACCAGATCGAGTTCGCCTACGAGGAGGCCGACGGCACCGTCATCGCCACCGAGAACCCCGAGGTCGAAGAGGCCTTCACCTCGGTGCTCGAGGCCAGCTCGACCCTCTCGGCCAACCTCAGCCAGTGGAGCGACGACTGGTTCGCCGGTCTCTCGAACGGCGCCTTCGCCACGATGCTCTGCCCCGGTTGGATGCTCGGCGTCATCTCGGGCAACGCTCCTGACGTGACCGGCTGGGACGTCGCCAACGTCTTCCCCGGCGGCGGCGGCAACTGGGGCGGCTCGTACCTGACCGTTCCCGCCCAGGGCGCGAACATCGAGGCCGCGACGAAGCTCGCCGCGTGGCTCACCGCTCCCGAGCAGCAGCTCTCGGCGTTCGCCGCGGCTGGCACCTTCCCGAGCCAGGTCGAGGCCTACGAGTCGGAGGAGCTGCGCAGCGCCACGAACGAGTACTTCAACAACGCCCCGGTCGGCGAGATCCTGATCGAGCGCTCGCAGGCGATCGGCGT
>NCEJ01000200.1 GCA_002280615.1 Micrococcales bacterium 32-70-13
TCGGGCAGCGGGCGGGCGACGGGGATGCGCGTGCCGAGCACCTGGGCGACGAGATCGCGCGCGATCGCCTGTGACGTGAGGCCGACGCGCTCGAGGATCTCCTCGCGCGTGGCGTGCTCGAGGAACTCGTCGGGGAGGCCGAGCTCGTCCACCGCCGTGTCGACGCCCGCGGCGCGGAGATCCTGACGGATGCGCGTGCCGATGCCTCCGACGCGCACGCCGTCCTCGATGCTCACGAGGATGCGGTGGTCGCGCGCCAGATCGATGACGCTCGCGGGCACGGGCACGACCCAGCGCGGGTCGACGACCGTCGCGCCGATGCCCTGATCGGCGAGCCGCTCGGCGACCTCGAGGCCGATCTTGGCCATGGGGCCGACCGTGACGATGAGCACGTCCTTGTGCGGCGCCTCGCGCAGCACGTCGACGCCGTCAGCGGTGCGGCGCACAGCATCGAACTCGGTGCCGACCGAACCCTTCGAGAAGCGCACGACCGTGGGGGCGTCGTCGACCGCGACGGCCTCGCCGAGCTCTTCGCGCAGACGCGTGGCATCGCGGGGCGCGGCGAGGCGGATGTTCGGCACGACCTGCAGGATCGAGAGGTCCCACATGCCGTGGTGGCTGGCCCCATCGGGGCCCGTGACGCCCGCGCGGTCGAGGACGAAGGTCACGCCGGCCTTGTGCAGCGCGACATCCATGAGCACCTGGTCGAACGCGCGGTTGATGAACGTGGCGTAGACGGCGACGACCGGGTGCATGCCACCGAAGGCGAGGCCCGCGGCCGACGTGACGGCGTGCTGCTCGGCGATGCCGACGTCGATGATGCGGTCGGGGTGCTTCTCGGCGAGCTTGTGCAGCCCGGTCGGCCGCAGCATGGCCGCCGTGATGCCGACGATGCGGCGGTCCTTGTCGGCCAGGGCCACGATCTCGTCGGCGAACACTGAGGTCCACGACGGGCGGCTGGCTTGCTCGACCGACTCCCCCGTCTCGGGGTCGATCTGGCCGACCGCGTGGAACTGGTCGGCGACATCGGCGAGAGCCGGCTCGTAGCCCTTGCCCTTCTGCGTGATCGCGTGCACGATGACGGGCGCGCTGTACTCCTTCGCCTGGCGCAGGGCGCGCTCGACGTCTTTCAGGTCGTGCCCGTCGATGGGCCCGATGTACTTGATGTCGAGGTTCGAGTAGAGCGCCTCGTTGTTCGTGAAGCGCGAGAGGAAGCCGTGCAGTCCGCCCCGCACGCCGCGGTAGACGGCGCGGCCGGGAGCGCCGAAGAAGCCGAAGGCTCGCTCGGTTCCGCGGCGGAAGCGGTAGTATGAGGGCCGCGTACGCACCGTCGAGAGGAAGCGCGCCATGCCGCCGATCGTGGGCGCGTACGAGCGGCCGTTGTCATTGACGACGATCACGAGGTTGCGGCTGTTGTCGTCGCTGATGTTGTTGAGGGCCTCCCACGTCATGCCACCCGTGAGCGCGCCGTCGCCGACGACGGCGATGACGTGGCGGTCGTCCTGCCCCGTCATCTCGAAGGCGCGCGAGATGCCGTCGGCCCAGCTGAGCGAGCTCGAGGCGTGCGAGCTCTCGACGATGTCGTGCTCGCTCTCCGACCGTTGCGGGTACCCGGCGAGCCCGCCCTTCTGGCGCAGCAACGAGAAGTCTTGGCGCCCCGTGAGCAGTTTGTGCACGTACGACTGGTGCCCTGTGTCCCACACGATCGCGTCGCGCGGCGACTCGAAGACGCGGTGGATGCCCAGCGTGAGCTCGACGACACCGAG
>NCEJ01000201.1 GCA_002280615.1 Micrococcales bacterium 32-70-13
TGGGCCGCGTCTCACTGTTCGCGACACGTCGTACGCAACGGAGCGTACGAGGTGTCGGAAACCGTGCGACGAGCACGGCCCTATTCGGCCTGCGGCTCGACCGCGCCGACTACTCCGCCCGCGGCTCGACGGCGCCGACTACTCCGCCTGCGGCTCGTCCGAGTCGGTCGCGAGGTGGGGGGCGAGCTCGCGGGGGTCGAGGGTGCCCTCGAGCACTTGCGCCACTTGGGCGACGATCGGCATCGAGACGCCGCGCGAGGCCGCGAGCTCGAGGATGGGCCCGACCGAGGCCAGGCCCTCGGCCGTCTGGTTCATCTGCGCGATGACCTGCTCGAAGCCGTAGCCCTGGCCGAGAAGCCGCCCGGCCGTGTTGTTGCGCGACAGCGGCGACTCGCACGTGGCGATGAGGTCGCCGAGGCCGGCGAGGCCGATCATCGTCTCGGGCCGCGCGCCGAAGGCGACCGCGAAGGCGCTCAGCTCGACGAGGCCGCGCGTGATGATCGAGGCCTTGGTGTTCTCGCCGTAGCCCACGCCGTCGGCGATGCCCACGGCGACGGCGATGAGGTTCTTGAGCACGCCGCCGAACTCGGTGCCGATCACGTCGGTGTTGACGAACGAGCGGAAGTAGTCGTTCGAGGCGATCGTCGCGACCGCGACCGCGGTGTCGTGGCTCGCGCTCGCGACGACGGCCGCGGTGGGCTCGCGCTTGGCGATCTCGAGGGCGAGGTTGGGGCCGCTGACCGCCGCTATGCGGTCGCGGTCGACGCGCAGTTCTTGCTCGATGACCTCGCTCATGCGCAGGCCAGTGCCGCGCTCGACGCCCTTCATGAGGCTGACGACGGGCACGTCGGGCGGCAGGATGTCGCGGATCGAGGCGAGATTGCTGCGCAGGCTCTGGCTCGGCACCGAGAGGTAGACCTGCTCGGCGCCCGCGAGCACGTGCTCGAGCGAGTCGTGCCCGCGCAGGTTCGGGGGCAGGTTGATGCCCGGCAGGTAGCCCGAGTTGCGGTGCGTCTCGGTGATCTCGAGCGCGACCTCGCGGCGCCGTGCCCAGATGACCACGTCGGACCCGCCGTCGGCGAGCACCTTGGCGAAAGTCGTGCCCCATGATCCGGCGCCGAGAACGGCGACGCGCGCGGCCCCCTGCTCGACGGCGCTCGACGGCAGGCGCACCGCTTCGGTCAGCGGCGGATGCTCGTTCACAGCCGCCCGGTCTCGCTCTGGCCGTGCTTCACCGGGTCCCACCGCTCGGGCGGCGGCGTCTCGCCCCGCAGGTCGCCGAGCAGCCCGGCGATGGCCGCCATGACGCGCTCGGTGCCCTCGTTGAGCGTTGCCTGGTCGAGCGGCCGACCGGCGAGGTCGCTGAGGTCGACGGGGTCGCCGATCTTGCAGTAGATCGTCTTGCGCGGGAAGAAGCTGATCTTCTTCGAGTAGCGGGCCATGATCTGCTGCGTTCCCCAGTGGGCGGCCGGGATGATCGGCACACCCGCCTGCAGCGCCATGCGCACGGCGCCGCTCTTGCCCCGCATGGGCCACAGGTCGGGGTCGCGCGTGAGGCTACCCTCGGGGTAGATGATGACCGCGAGCTCGCGGTCGACGAGCTGCTGGGCGGCCTTGAGCGGAGCATCCGATCGCCCCCGCCCCTCGCGCTCGACCGGGATCTGCCCCGACCAGCGCAGCACCGCGCCGAGCACCGGCACGCGGAAGACGCTCGCCTTGGCGAGGAAGCGCGGCACGCGCCCGAGCTTCCACATGA
>NCEJ01000202.1 GCA_002280615.1 Micrococcales bacterium 32-70-13
GCGCAACGTGCTCACGGCCTACGGCGCCGAGATCGTCGTGACCCCGACGGCCGTCGCGCCGGAGGACCCGGAGTCGTACTACTCGGTCAGCGACCGTCTGGCCCGCGAGATCCCCGGCGCCTTCAAGCCCAACCAGTACGCGAACCCCAACGGCCCGCTGAGCCACTACGAGTCGACCGGCCCCGAGGTGTGGGCCGACACCGACGGGCGCGTCACCCACTTCGTCGCGGGCGTCGGCACGGGCGGCACGATCACCGGCACGGGCCGCTACCTGCGCGAGATCAGTGCCGACCGCGCGAGCGGCCGCGTGCAGATCGTGGGCGTCGACCCCGTCGGCAGCGTGTACTCGGGCGGCACCGGTCGGCCGTACCTCGTCGAGGGCGTCGGAGAAGACTTCTGGCCCGCGGCCTACGACCCCGCCGTCGTCGACCGCATCGTCGCCGCGAGCGACCAGCAGTCGTTCGACATGACCCTGCGCCTCGCGCGCGAGGAGGGGCTGCTCGTCGGCGGCTCGTGCGGCATGGCCGTCGTCGGCGCCCTCGAGGTCGCGCGCGAGCTCGGCCCCGACGACATCGTCGTCGTGCTCCTGCCCGATGGCGGCCGCGGCTACCTCGGCAAGATCTTCAACGAGGGCTGGATGCGCCGCCACGGCTTCTCGCACGCCGCGGGCTCGCCGACCGTCGCCGACCTGCTCGGCAGCCCCGCCCGCCCGATCGCGCACCTGCGGCGCGAGCACACCGTGGCCGATGCTGTCGCGGCGCTCGAGGCGCACGGCGGCGCGCTGCCCGTGGTCGCCGCTGAGCCGCCGCTCGTGCTCGGCGAGGTGATCGGTGCGGTCGACGCCCGCACCCTGCTGCGCGCGCTCGCGACCGGCGCGGTGACCCCGGCCGATCCGATCACCGCGGCGATGGGGCCGGGCCTGCCGCTCGTCGGGGCGCACGAGAGCCTCGAGGCCGCGGGCGAGCGCTTCGGCGACCGCGCGGCCGGGGGCCAGCATCCCGAGACCCTGCTCGTGCTCGATGGCGGCAACCCCATCGGGCTGCTGCACCGCACCGACCTGATCGCCGCGCTCGCGGGAGGAGCAGCATGACCGATCACGATCCGCACATCCTGCAGGGCTTCGCGACGCGCGCGATCCACGCCGGGCAGGCCTTCGACCCGACGACGGGCGCCGTCACCCCGCCCGTCTACCTGACCTCGACCTTCGTGCAGCGCGCGATCGGCGACCTGCGCGGCGGCTACGAGTACGCCCGCGGCGGCAACCCCACGCGCGACGCGCTGCAGGAGCAGCTCGCCTCGCTCGAGTCGGGCGCGCGCGCCTTCAGCTTCGCCTCGGGCCTCGCGGCCGAAGACGCGCTGCTGCGCGCCGTGCTCAGCCCGGGCGACCACGTGCTCATGGGCAACGACGTCTACGGCGGCACGCACCGACTCGTGCGGCGCATCTTCGGGCGCTGGCAGGTGGGGCTCACGACGGTCGAGCTGACCGACCTCGACGCGACGCGCGCCGCGCTCGAGTCGCTGCGCCCGCGCGTGCTGTGGCTCGAGACGCCGAGCAACCCGCTCATGAAGATCACCGACATCACGGCGCTCGCCGAGCTCGCGCACGCGGTCGGGGCGCTCGTCGTCGTCGACAACACCTTCGCGACGCCCTACCTGCAGCAGCCGCTCGTGCTCGGGGCCGATGCCGTCGTGCACTCGACGACGAAGTACCTCGGCGGGCACTCCGACGTGCTCGGCGGCGC
>NCEJ01000203.1 GCA_002280615.1 Micrococcales bacterium 32-70-13
TCGGCGAGGCCGACCTGACGGGTCGGTACGTGCCGAGCGAGTCGCCGCAGCTGAGCGACTTCGAGGCGGGGGAGCGTACGGCGATCGCCGTGGCCGAGCTCATCAACCTGTGGGCCGAGCCGGGCCTCGTCTACTCGGGTTACCTCGTGCTCGATCAGGCCCCACCGGGGCTCGAGACGATCGCCGCGCCGCCGCCCGAGCTGCCGACCGAGCTCAACCTGCTGAACCTCTTCTACGCGATCGAGTGGGTCATCTTCGGCGGGTTCGCCGTGTACCTGTGGTGGCGGCTCGTGAAGGACGAGCAGGAGAAGCTGGCTGCGGCGGCGGGCGCAGAGTCGCCTCAGCCCGCGCCCCTAAACTGATCGCATGGCGATCGGCCCGAAGCCCTCAGACATCCCGCTCATCCGCCGCACCCTCGCGGTCTACAAGGTCTCGTCGATCATCACGGGCATTTTCCTGCTCGGCCTCGTCGTGATGATGATCACGCGCTACGGCTTCGGCGTCGACATCGAGATCGGGGGCGAGTCGGGCGTGCTCGCGCTGACCGACCCCGACGCGATCACGGGCGTCAACGGGTCGATCCTGTTGCTCGCGGTGCACGGCTGGCTCTACGTGCTCTACCTCGCGTGCGACTTCGTGCTGTGGCGCCTGCTGCGCTGGCCCTTCTGGAAGTTCGTCTGGATCGCCATGGGCGGCATCGTGCCCTTCCTCTCGTTCTTCTTCGAGCGCCAGGTGCCGCGCGACATCGAGGCGATCATCGCTGACCTGGAGGCCGCCGCATGAGCGACACCGTCCACCGCCCCGTGCTCGTCGTCGACTTCGGCGCGCAGTACGCGCAGCTGATCGCCCGCCGCGTGCGCGAGGCCGGCGTCTACAGCGAGATCGTGCCGCACACCATCACGGCGGCCGAGGTCGCTGAGAAAGACCCCGCCGGCATCGTGCTGAGCGGCGGACCGTCGAGTGTGTACGAGCCGGGCTCGCCGAGCCTCGACCCGGGCATCCTGAAGCTCGGTGTGCCCGTCATGGGCATCTGCTACGGATTCCAGGTGATGGCGCAGCAGCTCGGCGGCGAGGTCGCGCGCACGGGTCGCCGCGAGTACGGCGCGACTGCGATGACGGTGCACGGCGACGGCGGTGCGCTGCTCGCCGGCCAGCCCGAGGCGCAGACGACGTGGATGAGCCACGGCGACTCGGTCGCCCGCGCGCCCGAGGGCTTCGCCGTGCTCGCCTCGACGGCCGACACCCCCGTCGCGGCCTTCGCGAGCGACGAGATGAAGATGTACGGCGTGCAGTGGCACCCCGAGGTCAAGCACTCGGAGTACGGCCAGCGCGTGCTCGAGAACTTCCTGCACCGGGCGGCGGGCATCCCCGCCGACTGGAACAGCGGCAACGTCATCGCCGAGCAGGTCGCGCGCATCCGCGAGCAGGTCGGCAGTGCGCGCGTGATCTGCGGGCTCTCGGGCGGGGTCGACTCGGCGGTCGCCGCGGCGATCGTGCACGAGGCGGTCGGCGACCAGCTGGTGTGCGTCTTCGTCGACCACGGCCTGCTGCGTGCCGACGAGCGCCGCCAGGTCGAAGAGGACTATGTCGCCGCGACCGGCATCCGTCTCGTGACGGTGGATGCTCGCACGCAGTTCCTCGACGCCCTCGCGGGTGTCACCGACCCCGAGTCGAAGCGCAAGATCATCGGCCGCGAGTTCATCCGCACCTTCGAGCAGGCCGCGTCGAGCCGCTGCGCACACTCTTCAAGGACGAGGTGCGGGCGATCGGCCGCGAGCTCGGCCTGCCCGAGCCGATCGTCGCGCGCCAGCCCTTCCCGGGCCCCGGCCTGGGCATCCGCATCATCGGCGAGGTCACGCAGGAGCGCCTCGACCTGCTGCGCGAGGCCGACGCGATCGTGCGCGCCGAGCTGACGGCGGCGGGGCTCGACGCCGAGATCTGGCAGTGCCCGGTCGTGCTGCTCGCCGACGTGCGCTCGGTGGGCGTGCAGGGCGACGGGCGCACCTACGGGCATCCGATCGTGCTGCGCCCCGTCTCGTCGGAAGACGCGATGACCGCCGACTGGACCCGCCTGCCCTACGACGTGCTCGCCCGCATCTCGAACCGCATCACGAACGAGGTCGCCGGCGTCAACCGCGTCGTGCTCGACGTCACCTCGAAGCCCCCCGGCACGATTGAATGGGAATAGAAGCGAGTTCAGCGAGGCCCTTTCGGGCCTCGCTTCGCTTCTATTCCAGCGCCCGTCTCGGGCGCGATCCCTTGAGCGCCGAGCACCCTGAACGCCTCTTTCGAGCAACCCTTCGCTGTCCTCGCGCTCGGGTCACCTGAGTTCCCGGCAGGGGAGTTGCCACTGACGCAATGTGCCTACGACGGCACATGCCGCCCGCGGCACACGGCTCCCGCGGCACTCGGGCCCCGCGCAGAGCCTGTGTGAAGTAGCGATCACGTGACACGGGTGTCACACAAGAAGAGCGGGCATGGTCTGCCTGGCACAGCCGGGCGGGCACCGCGGAGCCGCCGGCAACGGAAAAGGGCCGCCCCGAAGGGCGGCCCCATCCTGAATCGGATGCTCGTTCGAGCGCTGCGGACTAGTCGCCGCGCAGGATCGCGAGCAGGCGGAGGATCTCGAGGTACAGCCAGATGACGGTCAGGCGGAGGATCTCGAGGTACAGCCAGATGACGGTCACCATGATGCCAAAGGCGGCCGTCCAGCCGTAGATCGCGGGCGCGCCGCGCTCGACGCCCGTCTTGACGGCGTCGAAGTCGAGCACGAGCGAGTACGCGGCGAGCAGGATGACGAACACGCCGATGAGCACGCCCCACGGGATGCCGAACAGCGGGCTCGGCTCGCTGCGCAGGCCGAAGGCCGAGTCGGTGACGCCGAAGAGGACGAGCCCCATGTTGATGAGCGAGAACACCATGTAGCCGACCATCGCGACCAGGAAGATCTTCGTCGCGCGCTTCGAGGCGCGGATCTTGCCGCTCGCGAAGAGGGCGAGAGTGACACCCACCACCGCGAAGGTGCCGATGACGGCCTGCGTGACGATGCCCGGGTACTCCACCTCAAAGACACCCGAGATGCCGCCGACGAAGAGACCCTGCGCGGCCGAGTAGGCGAGCACGAGGGCGGGCGAGGGCTTCTTCTTGAAGATGTTGACGAGCGCCAGCACGAAGCCGACGATCGCGGCAGGGATCATGAGCGCCGGGATGAACCAGCCGACGGCCGCCGTCGCGAGCAGCACGACGAAGGCGAGAACCGTCTTCATGATCGTGTTCTCGTAGGTCATGCGGTCCATCTGGTCGGGCGTCGCCGACGAGCGCGCGTAGAGCTCGTCGAGCTGCTCGGCGCTGGGCTCCTGCGTCCACTGGATCGCCTTGGTC
>NCEJ01000049.1 GCA_002280615.1 Micrococcales bacterium 32-70-13
CTGCACGCGCTGACGGATGCACGGCTGAGCCCCCTCGTCGGCGCCTCGCTCGAGCGGCTCGGCTACGACGCCGCGTACCGCCTGACCCCGAGCGGCGACCCGCTGCCTGCCCCGCGCTGGGAGGACGCCATCGCGCTGCGACGCACGGCCGCGGGTGTCGAGCTCGACACCGTCGCCCCCGTCGTGCTCGACGTGGGCGCGGCCGGCAAGGGCTACCTCGTCGACCTCGTCGGCGACCTGCTCGCGGCCCGCGGCGTGGGCGAGACGGTCGTCGATGCGAGCGGCGACGTGCGCGTGCGGGGCGAGCGCAGCATCCGGATCGCGCTCGAGAACCCGGCCGACCCGACGAAGGCGGTCGGCGTGGCCGAGCTGCACGACGCCGCCCTGTGCGCCTCCGCGCTCAATCGCCGCGCCTGGGGGGCGGGGCTGCACCACATCGTCGACGCCGTCACGGGCCGCCCGGTCGCCGACGGCGTCATCGCCACATGGGTCGTCGCCGAGAGCGCGCTCGTGGCCGACGGGCTCGCGACGGCGATGTTCCTGGCCGATCCGGCGCGTCTATCCGAGCGGTTCGCCTTCGAGTGGGTTCGACTGGGTATCGACGGTCGCCTCGAGGCGAGCGCAGGGTTTCGAGGGGAGCTGTTCGCATGAGAGCACGGGTGGATGCCCTGACCGGCCGGGTGAGCATGTACCGGTTGGCGACGATCACGCTCGCCATCGTGCTCGCGCAAGCGGTGCTGTTCGGCTTCCTCGACGTGATCGGGCCCGACGGCTACGCGATTCTCGGCACCCTCGGCGTCGTCATGGTCGCGACGCTCGGCGCGAACGAGGTCGCCGCGCGGCTCGCCCGCGTCGTGCCGCACCGCGAGTCGAGCGTCATCACGGCGCTCATCGTCACGTGCATCGTGCAGCCGAGCCTCACGACGCCGGGGCTCATCGCCGCCGCGGGGGCGGGCGTGCTCGCCGCGCTCTCGAAGTACCTCATCGTGTGGCGCGGGCGGCACCTGCTCAACCCGGCCGCGACGGGCGTGCTCATCGCGGGCATCATCGGGTACTACGTCGGCCAGGGTGTCGGCTTCTGGTGGGTCGCGACGCCCGCCCTCCTGCCCGCCGTCGCTGTGGGCGCCCTCCTGCTGCTCGACCGCACCCGCCGGCTCGACGTGGGGCTCATCTTCATCGGGCTCACGATCGTCATCATCGGCATCCGCCTCGTCGCGACGGGCACCGCGCCGCTCGGGGCCGTGACGACCGTGCTGCAGCTGTTCCCCGTCGTCTTCCTCGCGGGCTTCATGCTCAGCGAGCCGCTCACGCTTCCGCCGCGGCGCTGGCAGCAGTGGCTCACGGCCGCCGTTGTCGCCGTCGCCTTCTCGGTGCCGTTCGGGTTCGGCCCGATCTACACCTCGCCCGAGCTCGCCCTCGTGGTCGGCAACATCGTGGCCTTCGCGGTATCGCGCCGCGGCGGCTTCTCGGTGCGGCTCGTCGACCGCGCACCGCTTTCGGAGCTCGCGACCGAGTACCGCTTCGCGCCCTCCCGCCCGCTGCGTTTCGAGGCCGGCCAGTACCTCGAGCTGCACCTGCCGCACTCCGCCGACATCCGCGGCACGCGCCGCACGTTCTCGATCGCCTCGGCGCCCGAGCGTGCGGTCGCCGCCGAGCCTCTCGTCGCGATCGGCATGCGCACGCCCGAGGGCGGCAGCTCGTTCAAGGCCGCGCTCGCGACCCTCGAGCCCGGCACACCCATCCGCGCGACGCAGGTCGCGGGCGACTTCGTGCTCCCCCGCGACCCCGGCATCCCGCTCGTCATGGTCGCGGGCGGCATCGGCATCACGCCCTTCGCGAGCCAGCTCGCGAGCCTCACCGAGCGCGGCGAGCAGCGCGACATCGTCATGGTCGTCGTCTCGTCGAACCCCGGCGAGGTGCTCTACCGCGAGGCGATCGAGGCCGCCGGGGCGCGCCTCGTCGAGCTCGCCCCCGACCAGCTGACGCCGGATGCCCTGCGCGAGCTCGTTCCCGACCTCGCCGCCCGGCGCGGGTTCGTCTCCGGCGCACCGGCGATCGTCGCGGCAGCCCGCACGGCCCTCCGCCGCGCCGGAGTGCGCCGCGTGCGCACGGACTACTTCGCCGGGTACTGAGCCGGCGCCTCTCCCGGAGAACCGGCGCTGACCGGGCCTTTCGCCCTGCGCGAACCGCTGGCACTCGACCACGCCGAGTGCTAATCTCGTCGTAGTTGAGCCACCATGACTCAACTCTTGACCACCGCAGCCGCCCACCCGGCGGCCGACGTGAAGGAGACCATGATGATCATGAACCTCGACCCGTTCCGCGAGCTCGACCGCGTCGCCGCGAGCCTGCTCGATCGCCGCGAGAGCCCGCGCGTGATGCCGATCGACCTGTACCGCGACGCCGACCACTACGTGCTGAACGCCGAGCTGCCGGGTGTCGACCCGGGCTCGGTCGATGTCGACGTCGACGGCCAGCTGCTGACCCTCCGCGCCGAGCGCACCCCCCGTTCGCAGGAGGGCGTGCAGTGGCTCGCGCGTGAGCGCGCCGCCGGCACCTTCCTGCGCCAGCTCACCCTCGGGCGCGACATCGACACCGAGGGCATCTCGGCCCACTACGAGAACGGCGTGCTCAGCGTGATGATCCCCGTGCTCGAGAAGGCCAAGCCGCGCAAGATCAGCATCGCGACCGCGAGCGACCGCACCGAGGTGACGGCCTAGCTCGACGGAGCCTCGCTGCGCGCGGGCCTCGAACCATCGGGTTCGGGGCCCGTCGCCATTCGCACGGTCGCGAGCGGAGCATCCAGCCCCGGCACGGGCGCCGCGCCCGCGCGCACGGCCCGCAGCGCGCCCAGGATGGCCACGAGGTCGACGACCTCCTGCAGTGCGGCGCCCGCGATCGCGGGCAGCAGGCCGACGGCCGCGACGAGCATGAGCCCGATCGAGATCGCGATGCCGAGCCAGATGCTCTGCAGAGCGATGCGCACCGTGCGCTGGCCGATCGCGACCGCGCGCGCGACGCGCGCGATGTCGTCGAGCAGGATGACGACGTCGGCCGACTCGCTCGCCGCCGTCGATCCCTTCGCCCCCATTGCGATGCCGACGTCGCTCACGGCGAGCACGGGGGCGTCGTTGACGCCGTCGCCGACCATGACGACGGGCCGCGGCTGCGCCTCGCGGATGATGCGCACCTTGTCGTCGGGCAGGCACTCGGCATGCACCTCGGTGATGCCGAGGCCCGCGGCGATCGGGCGCGCCGTGGCGCCGATATCGCCCGTGACCATGAGGATGCGCGCGACCCCCAGCGCGCGCAGCGCGGCGAGCGTGGCCGGTGCGTCGTCGCGCACGGCATCCCGCAGCACGACGACGCCCGCGAAGCGGCCGTCGATCGCCGCGTAGACGACCGCCTCGCCGCTCGCACCCGGGCGCTCGGCCGTGTCGGGCGCGTGCTCGGCCACGAAGCCGGGCTTGCCGACCACGACCTGCCGACCGCCGATCGTCGCAATGACGCCGTGGGCGGCGACCTCGCGGGCGTCGACCGCGTCGAGCAGCGGCAGGCCGCGCTCGACCGCGGCACGCTGCAACGAGTCGGCGAGCACATGCGACGAGTAGCGCTCGGCCGAGGCGACGAGCTGCACGAGGTCGTCGTGCGCGAACCCGGGCTCGGCGTGAGCCGCCACCACCGCGGGGCGGCCTCTCGTGAGCGTGCCCGTCTTGTCGAAGGCGACCGTGCGCGCGCGGGCGAGCTTCTCGAGCGAGCCCGCGTTCTTCATGACGATGCCCCGTTTGGCCGCGCTGCTCATGCCGCCCATGAACGCCACGGGAGCCGCGATGAGCAGGGGGCACGGCGTCGCGACGACGAGCACTTCGGCGAAGCGCACGGGGTCGCCGCTGAGCGCCCAGGCGACGCCCGCGATGCCGAGCGAGACGGCCGTGAAGGGCAGGGCGTAGCGGTCGGCGAGGCGAACGAGCGGCGCCTTGCTGCTCGCGGCATCGCGCACGAGCTCGACGATGCGCTGGTACTGCGAGTCGGCGGCCAGGGCCGTAGCGACGACCTCGACGGCGGAGGGTCCGTTGACCGAGCCGCTCAGCACGGGGTCGCCCGCGACCTTGTCCACGGGCAGGCTCTCGCCCGTGAGCGATGACTCGTCGAAGTCGCCGAGCGGGCTCGCGAGCTCGGCATCGACGGGCACGATCTCGGCGGGGCGCACGAGCAACCGGTCGCCGACACGCACCTGGTCGGCCGCGACATCCACGATGCTGCCGTCGGCATCGATGCGGTGGGCGAGCTGCGGAACGCGGTCGAGCAGCGCGCGCAGCTCGCGCTGGGCGCGGCCAGCGGCGGCGACCTCGAGGGCCTCGCCGCCCGTGAGCATGAGCACGATGACGAGGCTCGCCCAGTACTCCCCCACGAGGATCGTGCTGACGATCGCCGTGACGGCGAGGATGTCGAGGCCGAACTGCTTCGACAGCAGCCCGCGGACCATGCGCACGGCCTCGACCGCGGCGATCGCGAGCGCGTAGAGCGAGATGAGCCAGCGCGCGGCCGGTTCGAGACCCGCGGCGACGAGCGCGCCCGCGACGAGCCCGATCGCGACGGTGACGGCGACGAGCGGGAAGCGGCGCACGAGCGCGAGGAGGCGGGTCACGACTCCAGGTCTACCGTGCGACGGGCTCGGCCGCCAATGCGGCGAGCGCATCGCGGCCCCCGACGAGGTACGCACGCCACCCGATGTCGCTCTCAGCCCGGGTCGCGAACACCGCACCCCAGGTCTCGGCACGCGGGGCGGGTGCTCCCGATTGTTCGGCGCGCAACGCCTCGCCGAGGGCGGCGACGGCGCCCTCGTGGTACTTCGCGGCCGGCAGCCGTTCGCGCGCGAGCGTGCACAGCGAGTCGCCACCGGCCGCGCCGGTGAGGGCGTCGAGCGCGGCGGCGCGAGCGGCCGCGATGCGCTCGACGCGGGTCATGACGGGCCTAGCCGCAGGTGCAGCGCTCGGCGGTGGGCACGCCGTCGAGGGCCTGCTCGATGTGCTGGCCGCACCCCGTCCAGGTGACCTTGCCGCAGGCGGAGCAACGGGCGGGAGAGCACATGTGGGTTTCCTTCCGGTGGATGAGGGGCGCTGATCGCGCTCCCTCAGAATACCCCCGGGGGTATATTTTCGCAACCGTGCCGGGGACGCCGGATGCCCGGGGCACGCAGCCCCGGGCATCCGGTCGATCGTTCCGGCGGTTAGGCCAGTCGCGTCTTCAGGTTCTCGTCGAGCGCGGCGAGGAAGTCCTCCGTCGTCAGGTACGGCTGCTCAGGGCTGATGAGGATCGCCAGGTCTTTCGTCATCTTGCCGCTCTCGACCGTCGTGATGACGACGTCTTCGAGGGTCTCGGCGAAGGTGATGAGCGCCTGGTTGCCGTCGAGCTTGCCGCGGTGCATGAGCCCGCGGGTCCACGCGAAGATCGAAGCGATGGGGTTCGTCGACGTCGGCTTGCCCTGCTGGTGCATGCGGTAGTGGCGCGTGACCGTGCCGTGCGCGGCCTCGGCCTCGACGACCTGGCCGTCGGGGCTCGTGAGCACGCTCGTCATGAGTCCGAGCGAGCCGAAGCCCTGCGCCACGGTGTCGCTCTGCACGTCGCCGTCGTAGTTCTTGCAGGCCCAGACGTAGCCGCCCTCCCACTTCATGGCCGACGCGACCATGTCGTCGATGAGGCGGTGCTCGTAGGTGATGCCGGCCGCGTCGAACTGGGCCTTGAACTCGGCCTCGAAGACCTCCTCGAACAGATCCTTGAAGCGGCCGTCGTAGGCCTTGAGGATCGTGTTCTTGGTCGAGAGGTACACGGGGTAGTTGCGGGCCAGGCCGTAGTTGAGCGAGGCGCGCGCGAAGTCGCGGATCGACTCGTCGAGGTTGTACTGCACCTGGGCCACACCGCTGCCGGGCGACTGGTAGACCTCGAACTTGAGCGGCTCCGAGCCGTCCTCCGGCGTGAACTCGACGGTGAGCGTGCCCTTGCCCTCGAAGCGGAAGTCGGTGGCGCGGTACTGGTCGCCGAAGGCGTGCCGGCCGATGATGATCGGCTTGTTCCAGCCGGGCACGAGGCGCGGGATGTTCGAGATCACGATGGGTTCGCGGAAGATGACGCCACCGATGATGTTGCGGATCGTGCCGTTGGGGCTCTTCCACATCTTCTTCAGGCCGAACTCCTCGACGCGGGCCTCGTCGGGCGTGATCGTGGCGCACTTCACGCCGACGCCGTGCTTGATGATCGCGTGCGCGGCGTCGATCGTGACCTGGTCGTCGGTCGCGTCGCGGTGCTCGATGCCGAGGTCGTAGTACTCGAGCGTGAGGTCGAGGTAGGGGTGGATGAGGCGGTCTTTGATGAACTGCCAGATGATGCGGGTCATCTCGTCGCCGTCGAGCTCGACGACCGTTCCTTCGACCTTGATCTTCTCCACGAGGGGGTGCCTTTCCGTTGGTGATGTGCCGCCCGCCAGCCTACCGGCTCCCCCGGGTTGTCTCGATATCGAGATACATCGGCGGCCCGCGGGTCGGGCCCACCGTCTACCCTGGGGAGCATGGCGAGCCTGAGACTGGAAGAACTGTCGGCCAAGACGATCGTGGCGGCGAACGGCCTGACGCTCAGGCCGGGGCAGGAGCAATTCGTCACGCCCGTCTCGTACTCGGCGGCCGACGCCTACGTGAACCCCACGACCACCTGGGCGCGCGTCGTGCTCGACGGCGACGATGTCGTCGGCTTCATCCGCGGCAACTTCGACGCCGAGAACCCCCGACCCGAGTTCCGCAGCTGCATCTGGCGCATCAACGTGGATGCCACGGCGCAGGGCCGCGGCATCGGCAAGTTCGCCGTGCACGAGCTGGCCGAGGAAGCGCGCCAGCGCGGCTTCCACACCGTCACGGTCATCTGGGAGACCGGCGACGAGGGCCCGGGCGAGTTCTTCCGCCGCATCGGCTTCGTCGAGACCGGCGAGACCGAGTACGGCGAGAAGATCGGCTCGCTCACCATCTGAGCGACGCGGTGGCGATCGATCATGGGATGCCCGCCGCGAGCGAGCCGCCCCTCGACTTCGGCGGTGCCGTGCTGATGGTGGTCGACGGCATCCCGCCCGGCCGCGTCATGACCTACGGCGACGTGGCCGCCGAGCTCGGCTCGCGCGGCGCCCGCGCGGTCGGCCGGGTCATGTCCACCGAGGGCTCGGGCGTGCCGTGGTGGCGCGTCGTGCGCGCCGACGGCCGCCCGCCCTCGGGCCACGAGGTCGAGGCGCTCGAGCACTACCGCGCCGAGGGCACGCCGCTGCGCTGGGCCGGCGATGCACGGGGGCCGCTCGACTACCGGCTCGAGCTCGCCACGGCCCGTTGGGCACCGGCGTAGCGACGCGGGCCGGGCGGGTTGCGGCGTGTCAGAACGCCGAGAGCAGCATCCCGCCGCCGGCCCCGACGATGACGACCACCCACGCCGGCACGCGCACGACGATGAGCAACGCCGTGCACAGCACGGCGAGCGCGACGGTCGGCACGTCGACGAGGGCGCTCGTCGCGACGGGGTCGTAGAGCGCCGCCGCGAGCACCCCGACGACGGCCGCGTTGGCGCCGCGCACGAGGGCCGGCACGGCGGGGCGGCCCTGCAGCGCGCTCCAGAACGGCAGCACGCCGACGATGAGCAGCAGCCCCGGTAGGAAGATCGCGACGAGGGCGATGACGGCGAGCAGCACGCCCTCGGCGCCCGGGGCGATCGAAGCGCCGAGGAAGGCCGCGACCGTGAAGAGCGGTCCGGGCACGGCCTGGGCGGCTCCGTAGC
>NCEJ01000204.1 GCA_002280615.1 Micrococcales bacterium 32-70-13
CCTCGTCGAGGTGCGCGACGTGCCGGCGACGAGCCGCGACGCGACGGCGACGTTCACGCACCGCTTCACGACCCCCGGCGCCAGCCTGCTCTACCTCGACCGCGGCGAGAGCACCGATGAGGTGCTGCGCGCGCCCCTCGACGGCACGGGTCGCGGCGAGGTCGTGCATGCCGCGCCGGGCATCCAGCACATCGCTCCCGTCGAGAACGTCGTCGTCGTCGCGCGCGACGCCCCGGAGGGCACGAGCGTGCTCGAGTCGGTGTCGGCCGAGGGCGACGTGCAGCGTCTGCGGCTGCCCGAGGGGGTGCGCGTCGACCGACTCGTCGCGCCGCCCACGGGCACGCTGCTGGGCCTCGTGGTCTCGAGCGTCGGGGCCGCGGCGGAGGGCGAGGCCCTCGACGGCACGCTCGCGGTCGTCGACCTCGCGGGCGAGGGCATCGTCGACGTCGTACCGGGGCTCGACGGCGCGCCGATCAGGGTGCTCGACGCCGAGTTCCTGCCCGACGGCCGCACCCTCGTCGCCCACGCCTTCGACCTCACCGTGCTGCGCATCGAGCTCGGCGACGCCCCGATCGCCCTGCCCATCGGCCAGGTCCCTCAGATGTACGCGCTGTCGACCGATGGCACGCGGCTCACCGGCTCCGACGCGTTCGGCGGCATCGTGCTCGACCTCGCGACCGCCGTCGAGTCGCGGCTCGACCCCTCGCTCGTCGACGGCGAGCTCGCGTTCGGCGGCGAGGCGATACTGACCCGCACCGAGCTGCGCGTGCAGAAGGTCGCCGTCGCCGACGTCGCCACGGGAGCCGTCGTCATCGACATCGAGTCGGGGGCCGTCGTGCGCACGCTCGAGGGGTTCTCGCCGCGCTGGTGAGCCCGCCCGCGCCTAGAGGCCGCGCTTGGTGCGCTGGCTGACCCTGAGCCCCGCGGCGCTGAGCCGCGCGACCAGCTCCTTGCCCGTGACGGGCTCGGCGCCCTGGGCGATGAGCAGCTCGCGGCGCTCCTCCGGGTAGTCGTAGTGGTCGTGGTCGAAGCCGCGATCGGGGATTCCGGCGGCCGCGGCGAACGCGTGCAGCTCGTCGAGCGAGGTATCGCTCACGAGGTGCCCCCAGAGGCGGCCATGGGCCGGCCAGATGGGCTCATCGATCAGCACGGCCATGGTCGCGATTGTAGGCTGAGGGGCCGGGGAGCGCGCCGATCGGGCGCGTTTGACCGGGCATCCCGCGGTCGGCTATTCTTGACCGTTGGTGCGCGCTGGGCTGAGCCCGCGCCGGCACCCCTCAGCACGTCTCGACGCGTCGCACTCGGCGCGCGAGCAGGATTCTGTCAACAGAGCAAAGGTGAAACGTGGTCTACGCAGTTGTGCGCGCCGGTGGGCGGCAGGAGAAGGTGGAGGTCGGCACCGTTGTCGTCCTCGACCGCATCAAGGCGAGCGAGGATGGCACCATCCAGCTGACCCCGGTTCTGCTCGTCGACGGTGACACGGTCACCACCGACGCGAAGAAGCTCGCGAAGGTCACCGTGACGGCCGAGGTGCTGGGCGACCTGCGCGGCCCCAAGATCGTCATCCAGAAGTTCAAGAACAAGACCGGGTACAAGAAGCGCCAGGGTTTCCGCGCCGACCTGACCCGCGTCAAGATCACCGGCATCAAGTAAGAAGGGGCGCGAACAATGGCACACAAAAAGGGCGCATCGTCCACCCGCAACGGTCGCGACTCCAACCCCCAGTACCTGGGCGTGAAGCGCTTCGGCGGCCAGGTCGTCAAGGCCGGCGAGATCCTCGTCCGCCAGCGCGGCACCCACTTCCACCCCGGCGCCAACGTCGGCCGTGGCGGTGACGACACCCTGTTCGCCCTCGAGGCGGGCGCGGTGCAGTTCGGCCAGAAGGGCGGCCGCAAGGTCGTCAACGTCGTGAGCGTCTAGCCACGACCACAGATCCACACGCGAGGGGGCGGGCTTCGGCCCGCCCCCTCCGCCGTTCCACAGCAGCACAGCACGACAGCAGTCACGGGCACATCGGCGCCGCGGCAGAGCAGTACGAGGAGGCACCATCATGGCGACGTTCGTCGACCGTGTGACCCTTCACCTGCGCGCGGGGAACGGCGGCCACGGCTGCGTCTCGGTGCGGCGTGAGAAGTTCAAGCCCCTCGCGGGCCCCGATGGCGGCAACGGCGGCGACGGCGGCGACATCGTGCTCGTCGCGGCCGCCAACGAGACGAC
>NCEJ01000205.1:0-1803 GCA_002280615.1 Micrococcales bacterium 32-70-13
GCATGCCCGAGCCGTTGTCGCCGAACAGGGGCTTGGGCATGAAGGTCGCGACCTTGCCCCACTCGAGCGCCGTGTTCTTGACGATGTACTTGAACTTCAGGATGTCGTCGGCGGCCGAGACCATCGTGTCGAACTTGTAGTTGATCTCGCCCTGGCCGGCGGTGCCGACCTCGTGGTGGCTGCGCTCGACCTCGAGGCCGACCTCCATGAGCTTCACGACGATGTCGTCGCGCAGGTCGGCGTGCTGGTCGACCGGGCTCACGGGGAAGTAGCCGCCCTTGAAGGGAGTCTTGTTGGCGAGGTTGCCGCCTTCCTCGACGCGACCGGTGTTCCACGCGGCCTCGCCCGAGTCGACGGAGTAGAAGGAGGTGTTCTGCTTCACCTCGTAGCGCACGTCGTCGAAGATGTAGAACTCGGCCTCGGGCGCGAAGAAGGCGGTGTCGGCGATGCCGGTCGAGGCGAGGTACTTCTCGGCCTTCTTGGCCACCTGGCGCGGGTCGCGGGCGTAGGTCTCGCCGTTGCGCGGGTTGTAGATGTCGAAGACCATGATGAGCGTGCGCTCGGTGCGGAAGGGGTCGACGTACGCGGTCGACACGTCCGGGATGAGCTGCAGGTCGGACTCGTGGATCGACTGGAAGCCCCGGATCGAGGAGCCGTCGAACAGCCTTCAGCACCTCGGAAGAATCACTGAACATGTGACAGATCTCCTGAGCTTGGTACCGGAAGACTGCAGTCGCAGCCGTGCTCCGAGACTAGGCGCAGGGCGTTTCCCCGCAGTGTCCCCATTGTTTCCGGGATGTTACGGCCGAGCCGCGTTCACTCCGAGCGGCCGCGTGGATGCTCAGCCGACCGCCTGCGCGAACCCTGACGTCGTCTCGGCGAGCGCGCGCATCGACTCGGGGATCGGCCGACCCTTGGCGACCATCGACTGCGCCCACAGGCGCCCCGCGCGGTAGCTCGAGCGCACGAGCGGGCCCGCGAGCACGCCGAGGAACCCGATCTCCTCGGCCTCGGCCTTGAGCTCGACGAACTCCTCGGGCTTGACCCAGCGGTCGATCGGGTGGTGGCGCGAGCTCGGGCGCAGGTACTGCGTGATCGTGACGATGTCGGTGCCGGCGTCGTGCAGGTCGCGCAGCGCCTGCGAGACCTCCTCGCGCGTCTCGCCCATGCCGAGGATGAGGTTCGACTTCGTGATGAGGCCGTAGTCGCGCGCCTGCGTGATGACGTCGAGCGAGCGCTCGTACCGGAACGCGGGGCGGATGCGCTTGAAGATGCGCGGCACCGTCTCGACGTTGTGCGCGAAGACCTCGGGGCGCGAGTCGAAGACGACCCGCAGCAGCTCGGGATTGCCCGAGAAGTCGGTCGCGAGCAGCTCGACGCCCGTGCCGGGGTTGAGCTCGTGGATCATGCGCACCGTCTCGGCGTGCAGCCACGCGCCCTCGTCGGGCAGGTCGTCGCGCGCGACGCCCGTGACCGTCGCGTAGCGCAGGTTCATCTGCACGACCGACTCGGCCACGCGGCGGGGCTCGTCGCGGTCGTAGTCGGCGGGCTTGCCCGTGTCGATCTGGCAGAAGTCGCAGCGGCGCGTGCACTGGCTGCCACCGATGAGGAAGGTCGCCTCGCGGTCCTCCCAGCACTCGTAGATGTTGGGGCAGCCGGCCTCCTGGCACACCGTGTGCAGGTTCTGCTCGCCGACGAGCGAGCGCAGCGCCGAGTACTCGGGGCCCATCTTCGCCCGCGTCTTGATCCACTCGGGCTTCTTCTCGATGGGGGTCTGGGCGTTGCGCACCTCGAGCCGCAGCA
>NCEJ01000205.1:1825-4252 GCA_002280615.1 Micrococcales bacterium 32-70-13
TCGGCGAGGCCGCACGCGACGATCGCGTCGTAGGCCTCGAAGCTGTTGGAGCAGTTCAGGGCGAAGCCGTGCATGCTCACGCCCTGGGCCACGCGGATGCCGATCGCGGCGATCTTGTCGGTGCCGCGCATCCACACCCCGCTGCGGCTGGCGACGCGGCCAGCCCCCTCGACGCCGAGGTCGTCGAGCACGGCGATGAGCATGCCCTCGAGGCAGCGCACGTAGCGCACGACGTCGACCGGGTCGGCGAGACGGATGATCGGGTAGCCGACGAGCTGGCCGGGGCCGTGCCAGGTGATCTTGCCGCCGCGGTCGACCTCGATCACGGGCGTGCCGTCGACGGGCCGCTCGTGGGGCTCGGTGCGCTTGCCCGCCGTGTAGACGCTCTCGTGCTCGAGGAGCATGACGGTATCGGGCGCCCGGCTCTCGGCGACGGCGGCGTGCAGGGCACGCTGCTGCTCGAGACCCGACAGGTACGGCACGGAGTTGGCGCTTAGCCCCGTGACGACGTAGTCGATCACCCGCTCAGTGTACGCCCGAGCGCGACTCGTAGGCTGAGGGGGTGACCGCGATCCCCGCTCCGACCCCGCCCGACTGGCCCGGCCAGCGCCTCGGCCTGCCCGAGACCGGCCCGCGTTCGGTCGCCCGACTCGGCCGCCGCATCGCAGCCCTCGCGATCGACTGGGGCATCGCGGTCGCGCTCTCGGCGGCGTTCTTCGCCTACGACTCGCTCGTGACGCTGCTGCTCTTCGTCGGGCTGCAGGTGCTGTTCACGATCGTCATCAACGCGAGCATCGGGCACGCGGTGCTCGGGATGCGCGTCGTCCCGATGGCGGGCGGCCTGCTGGGCGTCTGGCGCCCCGTCGTGCGCGCCCTGCTCATCGCGCTCGTCATCCCCGCGCTGCTCTTCGACGAGAACCAGCGCGGGCTGCACGATCGCGCTGCCGGCACGATCCTGCTGCGCCGCTAGCGGCGACGCGCGCCGCCGGGGTCAGCGGGGCTTGGGCGCGCGCGCCTTGAGGGGGTCGATGCCCTTCGGGATGGGCAGGGTGCTCGACTTGCTGAGCGAGGTCAGCCGGTTGCTCACCGCGTAGACCTCGGCCTTCGTAATGGCGCGCTTGAGCTTGTTGAGCGTGCGCGCGAGGTTCTCGAGCTTGACGCTCTCGGCGTCGGGGCCGACGTGGATGAAGTGCACGGGCACGTTGGGCACGATGCGGCTCACGTTGCGGCGCTCGTCCTCCATCATGCGGCGCGTGCGCGACTGCGGGCCCTCGCCGATGATGACGACGCCCGGGCGCCCGATCGCGCGGTACACCGCATCCTGCGTCTTCGGGCTCACGGTGATCGGCATCTCGCTCGCCTGCCACGCGCGGCGCAGTGACGACTTCAGCACGGCACCGACGGCGCCCGGCTGGCCGGAGATCTGGCGGTAGGCCACGCGCTCGGCGCGTCGACCGAGCACGATGAGCAGCAGCAGGATTCCGAGCAGCACGCCCGTGACGACCCAGAGGATGCCGGCGAGCACGTCGCCCGGCGTCGCGAAGACGGCGAGCAGCACGCCCGCGAGGATCGGCACCAGGAAGGACAGGAGCATGATCCACACGGCCAGCGGGTCCATCCGCCGCGTCATCTGGAACACCTGCCACATCTGCTTCATGCGACCGGGTTCTTTCGGGGGCTTCTGAGCGGAGGTGCGGGCCATGCCTCCTCCCCGCCGTTCGCCCAGAGCCGATCATCCCCGGGCGGCGAGCTCGTGCGCCGGGGCGGGAGGCGTCGGGGCACGATGCCGCGGTGACCGCATCCCCGCCCGTTCCGCCCTCGATCGCGCGCGTTCCGAGCGCGATCGACGGCGATCGCGTCGTCCGGGTGCTGAGCGCGGGGGAGCGAGCGGTGACCGCGCTCGTGCACGCCGACGGCGTCACCCGCGTCGCCCGCGTCATCGATGCGCAGCAACCCGACGCCCAGATCGACGCGGAGGTCGCGGCGCACGATGCCGTGCGCGGAGCGCCCGCGGCGCTGCGCGATCACGCCGTCGCGGTCGATGATCTCGTCACCCTGCCCGACGGGCGTCTCGCGATCCTTCTCGAGCAGGTGAGCGGCCCCTCGCTCGGCGCCGTGCTCGCCGCCCGTCGAGGTCGGCTGGAGCTCGGCGAGGCGGTGACGCTGCTGGCGCCGCTCGCCGAGGCGCTCGAGGCCGCGCACGCGGTCGGGCTCTCAGGCGTCGGGCTCACCGCGAGCGACATCCGGCTGCGCGAGAGCGGCGCCCCGGTCATGGTCCGGCTGCAGGATGCGCGGGTCGGCCCTGTTCTGCCCGAGCGGTTGCGCGACCGCGAGCCCGCCTACGCCGCCGATCGCGCCGAGCTCGCGCGTCTCGGCGAGGCCGTGGCCGTCGCGGTCGCCGAGCCAGGCCGTGAGGGGCTGCTCGCG
>NCEJ01000050.1 GCA_002280615.1 Micrococcales bacterium 32-70-13
CTCAAGAACGTGACGGCCTGGATGGTCGGCACGATCGTCGCCCGCACCTCGGTGTCGAGCAACGCGATGATCGCCGTGCAGATCGACGAGGGTGCACTCGGCGAGCCCGACGAGCCGCTGCTCTACCACGAGCGCGCCTACCGGGTGCTCGGCGCCGAGCTCTGATCCCGCCCCGGCCTACGTCAGCGCGCGGGGTCCCAGCAGGCTCTTGACCTCGCCGAAGAAGCCCGCCGAGGGCTCGATGCGGTGCGGCAGCTCGAAGACGCGCGCGGTGTCGTCGCGCACGAGGCGCAGTCGCACCTCGGTCGAGCCGCGGTGGCGGCTGAGCACCGAGTCGAGCTCGGTGACGACGTCGACCGTCGCGCGCTGCTCGCGCACGGTCAGGGTGAGCGTTCCCGTCTCGGCGCTGACCCCGAGGTCGGGCTGCTGCAGCAGGATCGCCTGCAGCGTGATGCCGTCGTCGCGGTGGTTCACTCGACCGCGCACGGCGACGATGCTGTCGGCGGCGAGCTTCGACCCGAATTCGAGGTAGACCTTGCCGAGGAACATGATGCTGAGCTCGCCCCCGAAGTCTTCGAGGGTGATCATTCCGTAGGGGTTGCCCGAATTGCGCGCGACCCGGTGCTGCACGCTCGTGATGAGCCCCGCGACCGTCACCTGCTCGCCGTCGGCGGGCGGGTTGTCGTTGAGCTCGGCGATGCTCACGCCCGCGTGCTGGGCGAGCGCGCGCTCGAGGCCCGCGAGCGGGTGGTCGCTCACGTACAGGCCCAGCATCTCGCGCTCGAAGGCGAGCTTGTCCTTCTTCGCCCACTCGGGCCGCTCGGGCACGTGGTCGGCGCTCTGATCGGGCTCGTCGAACAGGCTGTCGAAGTCGAAGCCCACGTCGCCGATCTCCTCCGCGCGCTTCTCCTTCACCGCGGCCTCGACGGCCCCTTCGTGGATCTCCATGAGGGCGCGGCGGGTCGACCCGAGCGAGTCGAAGGCGCCGGCCTTGATGAGCGACTCGATCGCGCGCTTGTTGGCGACCGGTGACGGCACCTTCTTGAGGAAGTCGAAGAAGCCCGTGAATCGCCCCTTCTGCTCGCGTGCGCCGCGGATGCCCTCGACGACGTTGTGGCCGACGTTGCGCACCGCGCCGAGACCGAAGCGGATGTCGTCGCCCACGGCCGCGAAGTACTCGATCGACTCGTTGACGTCGGGGGGCAGCACCGTGATGCCCATGCGCCGGCACTCGTTGAGGTAGACCGCCATCTTGTCCTTCGAGTCGCCGACGCTCGTGAGAAGAGCGGCCATGTACTCGGCCGGGTAGTGCGCCTTGAGGTAGGCCGTCCAGTACGAGACGACGCCGTAGGCGGCCGAGTGGGCCTTGTTGAAGGCGTAGTCGGAGAAGGGCAGCAGGATGTCCCAGAGCGTCTTGACGGCGGCCGCGGAGTAGCCGTTGGCGATCATCCCCGCCTGGAAGTTCTCGTACTGCTTGTCGAGCTCCTCCTTCTTCTTCTTGCCCATGGCGCGGCGCAGCAGGTCGGCTTGCGCGAGCGTGTAGCCCGCGAGCTTCTGCGCGATCTCCATGACCTGCTCCTGGTACACGATGAGGCCGTAGGTGCCGCCGAGCACCTCCTTGAGGGGCTCTTCGAGCTCGGGGTGGATCGGCGTGATCTGCTGCCGACCGTTCTTGCGCAGGGCGTAATTCGTGTGCGAGTCGGCGCCCATCGGGCCGGGGCGGTAGAGCGCGAGCACGGCCGAGATGTCTTCGAAGTTGTCGGGCTTCATCATGCGCAGCAGCGACCGCATCGGCCCGCCGTCGAGCTGGAACACGCCGAGAGCGCGAGGTCTTCGAGCACGAGCCGCACCCCGCGGTTCGCCTCGATGTTGTCGAGCGCGTCGTCGATGATCGTGAGGTTGCGCAGGCCGAGGAAGTCCATCTTCACGAGCCCGAGGGCCTCGGAGGCCGGGAAGTCGAACTGCGTGACGATCTGGCCGTCCTGCTCGCGCTTCATGATCGGGATGATGTCGATGAGCGGCTCGCTCGACATGATCACGCCCGCCGCGTGCACGCCCCACTGGCGCTTGAGGTTCTCGAGGCCGAGGGCCGTGTCGAAGACCGTGCGGGCCTCGGCGTCGACCTCGATGAGGGCGCGGAAGTCGGCCGCCTCCTTGTAGCGCTCGTGCGCCTTGTCGAGGATGCCCGCGAGCGGCATGTCCTTGCCCATGATGGCCGGCGGCATGGCCTTCGTGAGCTTCTCCCCCATGCCGAAGGGGAAGCCCAGCACGCGCGAGCTGTCTTTCAGGGCCTGCTTGGCCTTGATCGTGCCGTACGTGACGATCTGGGCCACGCGCTCGTCGCCGTACTTCTCGGTGACGTAGCGGATGACCTCGCCGCGGCGCCGGTCGTCGAAGTCGACGTCGAAGTCGGGCATCGAGACGCGGTCGGGGTTGAGGAAGCGCTCGAAGATGAGGCCGTGCTCGAGCGGGTCGAGGTCGGTGATGCGCATGGCGTAGGCGGCCATCGACCCGGCGCCCGAGCCGCGACCCGGACCGACGCGGATTCCGTTGGTCTTCGACCAGTTGATGAAGTCGGCGACGACGAGGAAGTACCCCGAGAAGCCCATCTGCGTGATGGCGCCGATCTCGTACTCGGCGCGCGCGCGCACGGCATCCGGAACCCCGTTCGGGTAGCGCACCGCGAGACCGCGCTCGACCTCCTGGATGAACCAGCTGTTCTCGGTCTCGCCCTCGGGCACGGGGTAGCGCGGCATGTAGTTGGCCGAGGTGTTGAAGGCGACCTCGGCGCGCTCGGCGATGAGGAGGGTGTTGTCGCAGGCCTCGGGGTAATCGCGGAAGAGCTCGCGCATCTGGGCGGGCGTCTTGAGGTAGAACTCGTCCGCGTCGAACTTGAACCGGTTCGGGTCGTCGAGCGTGCTGCCCGACTGCACGCACAGGAGCGCCGCGTGCGAGCCGGCATCGCCCGCGTGGGTGTAGTGCAGGTCGTTGGTCGCGACGAGCGGCAGGCCGAGATCTTTCGCGAGCCGGATGAGCTCGGTCATGGTGCGGCGCTCGATCCCCAGGCCGTGATCCATGATCTCGGCGTAGTAGTTCTCGGCGCCGAAGATGTCGCGGAACTCGGCGGCGGCCTCTCGGGCCTTGTCGTACTCGCCGAGCCGGAGGCGCGTCTGCACCTCGCCGCTCACGCACCCCGTCGTGGCGATGACGCCCTCGGCGTAGCGGCTCAGCAGCTCGCGGTCCATGCGCGGCTTGAAGTAGTAGCCCTCGATCGAGGCGAGCGACGACATGCGGAAGAGGTTGTGCATGCCCGTGGTCGACGCCGCGAGCATCGTCAGGTGCGTGTAGGCGCCCGCGCCCGACACGTCGTCCTCGCCCCCGACGCCCCACTTGACGCGGGTCTTGTCGGTGCGGTGGGTGCCGGGCGTGAGGTACGCCTCGATGCCGATGATGGGCTTGATACCCGCGTCGGTCGCGGTCTTCCAGAAGTCGAAGGCGCCGAACATGTTGCCGTGGTCGGTCACCGCGATCGCGGGCATGCCCTGGGCGACCGCCTCGGCGATGAGCGGCTTGACGCGGGCGGCGCCGTCGAGCATCGAGTACTCGCTGTGCACGTGGAGGTGGACGAACGAGTCTGCTCGAGTGGTCACGGGGCCTCCGACGGGTCGATCTGGACCCTCAGTCTAGGTCGTGCCGTCGAGCGCCCCTGGCGTGTCGCGAGGGCGCGTCAGGCACTGCTCAGCACATCGAGTGCGTGCTGCAGATCGGCGGGGTACCGCGAGGTGTGCTCGCTCCACTCCCCCGTCGCGGGATGCCGGAATCCCAGCCGCATGGCGTGCAGCCACTGCCGCTCGAGGCCGAGCCGTGCGCTCAGCACCGGGTCGGCGCCGTACATCGCGTCGCCGACGCAGGGGTGGCGCTGGGCGGCCATGTGCACCCGGATCTGATGCGTGCGCCCGGTCTCGAGGTGGATCTCGAGCAGGGAGGCAGAGGGGAAGGCCTCGATCGTGTCGTAGTGGGTCACAGAGGGCTTGCCGCCCGCGACGACGGCGAACTTCCAGGCGCTGCCCGGATGGCGGCCGATGGGCGCGTCGATCGTGCCCGAGAGCGGATCGGGATGCCCCTGCACGACGGCGTGGTAGATCTTCTCGACCTCGCGATCGTGGAACTGGCGCTTGAGCTCGCGATAGGCGTGCTCGGACTTCGCGACCACCATGAGGCCGCTCGTTCCCGCGTCGAGACGGTGCACGATGCCCGCGCGCTCGGCCGGCCCGGAGGTCGCGATGCGGAACCCCGCCGCGGCGAGGGCACCGATGACGGTCGGCCCCTCCCACCCGGCAGAGGGATGCGCGGCGACGCCGACGGGCTTGTCGACCACGACAAGGTCGTCGTCGTCGTGGACGATGCGCAGGTCGGCCACGGGGATGGGCTCGATGACGATCTCGCGACGCGGCTGCCAGGTGACCTCGAGCCAGGCGTCGGCGGCGACCCGGTCGGACCTGCCGACGACGCGGCCGTCGAGGCTCACACCGCCCGCGTCGGCGATCTCGGCCGCCTGGGTTCGGGAGAAGCCGAGCAGAGTCGCGAGGGCGACATCCACCCGCTCCCCTGCGCGGCCGGGGGGAACAGGAAGGGAGCGCGACTCGGTCACCGTCGCGCTCCCTTCCGCGTCACGCGGATGCTGATAGTGGTGCTCAGGAACCGTAGCCCGGGAACTGGCCGGGAGGCGGCGTCTGCGGCGCCGGGTAGCCCTGGGCGGGCGAGGCCGGAGCCGGGTACGCGGGGGCCGAGCCGGGGTAGCCCTGATCGGCCGGGTACGAGGGAGCGGAGCCGTAGACCGGCGCCGAGCCCTCCGTCGGGGCCGAGCCCGCCATCACCGGAGCCGCCGCGGGCTGCGCGGTGCTCTCGAGCTCGGCGAGCTGGGTCTGGATGTAGGTGCGCAGCTGCTGGCGGTACTCGCGCTCGAAGGTGCGCAGCTCGTCGACGCTGCGCTGCAGCGTCGAGCGCTCCTGCTCGAGAGCCTGCAGCTGGCCCTGCTGCGCGCTCGTGGCCTCGGCCACGATGCGGGCGGCCTCGGCCTGGCCCTCGGCGATCAGCTGCTCCTTCTTGGCGACGCCCTCGCGCACGTGCTCCTCGTGCAGACGGCGGGCCAGCTGCAGCAGGTTGTTGGTGTCGGCCGTCGGCTCGGCAGCGCTCGTGACGGGCGCGGGCGCCTCGGCGACGGGAGCGGGGGCGGGCGCGACGGGCGCCGCGACGATCGCGGGGGCCGGCGACTCCATGGGGGCCGCGGCGACCGCGCCACCGCGCTGCAGCTCGGCGATGCGCGCATCGGCGGCGACGAGGCGCTGACGCAGCTCGTCGTTCTCCTGGTTGAGGCGACGCAGCTCGACGACGATCTCGTCGAGGAAGTCGTCGACCTCGTCCTGGTCGTAGCCCTCGCGGAACTTGGTCGACTGGAAACGCTTGTTGACGACATCTTCGGGCGTGAGAGCCATGTGCGTCACCTCGAGACTTTCTGGAGCGGATGAATAACGATGGGGTAACGCTAGCAACAACCAGTCACACGCGTCACATCTGTTTCGGTCAGCGTAGCGCCCTCACCACGGAGCGAGCCAGGAGGCGGGCCGACTACCGGCCGCTCACGAGCGACATCAGGATGAGTAGCACGATGAGCACGATCGTCCAGGCGAGATCGAGCCGGATCGAACCCAGCTGGAGCGGCGGGATGACCCGTCGCACGGCCTTCAGCGGCGGATCGGTGATCGTGTAGCTCGACTCGGCGATGAGCACGACGACGCCGCGCGGGCGGAAGCCCGGGTTGAGCACCTGCACCCAGTCGAAGACGAACCGCACCCACATGGCGATGAAGACGATCAGCAGGGCCACGTATATGACCGAGAGGATGATCGAGAAGACGAGCGTCACGCCTCTAGTCTCGCAGGTCCGGCTGGGAGCCGGCGCCGACCCGCCTCAGTCGCGAGGGAGGAACGAGGCGTCGACGTCGGGCTCGATGTCGGCGGTGTCACCGGTCGTCGCGACGTGCGCGGGCGACAGCAGAAAGACCTTGCTCGTCACGCGCTCGATACGCCCGTAGAGGCCCTGCGAGAGGCCGCTCGCGAAGTCGACGAGCCGCCGGGCCTCGCTCTCGGTCATCTGCGAGAGGTTGATGATGACGGGGATGCCCTCGCGGAAGCTCTCGGCGATGACCTGGGCGTCTTTGTAGGCGCGCGGGTGCACCGTGAGGATCTCGTTCATGTCGCTCGGCGCGGCGACGCGCGCGGGCGCCGCGCGGCGCAGCGGCGTCACCGGGGCGCGCTGGGCTACGGCGGCGCTCGTGGCCGTCGCGGCGGGTGCCGCGGGGTGGTCGTACTCGACCTCTTCATCGGCGAGGCCGAGGTACACCATGGTCTTGCGCAGCGGATTGCTCATGAGGTTCGTCCTTACCGGTCGTGGCACTCGCCAGATTAAGGGCGCTCGGGCCGTTTACCCGTGATTGCCGCGCCGATGCGGAGGTGTGTCGCGCCCTCGGCGATCGCCTCGGCGTAGTCGCCCGACATGCCCGCGGAGATCGCGGCGGCGTGCGGGGCGACCGTGCGCAGGCGCTCGGAGAGTCCGCGCAGGCGGGCGAACGCCGCTCGAGCATCCTTGTCGATGGGGGCGACCGCCATGACGCCGCGGAGGGTGAGAGCGGGATGCTCGAGCACGCGCTCGGCGAGCGGCAGCAGCGCGCCCGGCTCGGCCCCGCCGCGCCCGGGGTCGTCGGTGAGGTTGACCTCGAGGAAGACCTCGAGCGGGCGCTCGGTGCGGGCGAGCGCCGTGACGAGCGAGTCGCGGTCGACCGAGTGGATCACGCGCGCGTACTCGGCGACCGCGCGCGCCTTGTTCGACTGCAGCTGACCGACGAAGTGCCACGTGAGCGGCAGGTCGGCGAGCTCGGCGGCCTTCGGAGCGGCGTCCTGATGCCGGTTCTCACCGACGTCGTGCACGTCGAGCGCCGCGAGGTCGCGGATGAGCGAGGCGGGGTGGAACTTGGTCACGACGATGAGCGTGACCTCGTCACGGGCGCGGCCGGCCGCCCGGCAGGCCTCGGCGACGCCCGCCTCGACGGCGGCGTGCCGCGCGACGAGCCCGGGGTCGACCGTCGAGGGCTGCTCGGCCGCCACGTCAGCGGAGGAAGTCGGGGATGTCGAGGTCGTCGTCGTCGGCCTCGAGGGGGTCGATCGGCGCGGTGGCCGCAAGGCCGCCGTCGTCGGCCCACGCGCGATCGGCGAGAGCGCGGTCGAGTCCGCCCGTCTCGCTCGTCGCGGTCGCGACGGCCGTCGCCCCGGCGCCGCCCTCGGCCGCCTGGAAGCTCGCCCGCCGGTCGCGGTGCACGACGGTCGGCTCGCCGCCGTCGAAGCCCGCGGCGATGACCGTGACGCGAACCTCGTCGCCGAGGGTGTCGTCGATGACCGCGCCGAAGATGATGTTGGCCTCGGGGTGCACGGCCTCCTGCACGAGCTTGGCGGCGTCGTTGATCTCGAAGATGCCGAGGTTCGAGCCTCCCTGGATCGACAGCAGCACGCCGTGCGCGCCGTCGATGCTGGCCTCGAGGAGGGGGCTCGCGACGGCCAACTCGGCGGCCTTGATGGCGCGGTCAGCGCCGCGCGCCGAGCCGATGCCCATGAGCGCCGAGCCGGCACCCTGCATGACGCTCTTGACGTCGGCGAAGTCGAGGTTGATGAGGCCGGGCGTGGTGATGAGGTCGGTGATGCCCTGCACGCCGGCGAGCAGCACCTGGTCGGCGGTCGCGAAGGCCTCGAGCATGCTGATGCCGCGATCGCTGATCTCGAGCAGGCGGTCGTTGGGCACGACGATGAGGGTGTCGACCTCGTTCTTCAGCTGGGCCACGCCGAGGTCGGCCTGGGCCTGGCGGCGCTTGCCCTCGAAGCCGAAGGGCTTCGTGACCACGCCGATGGTGAGCGCGCCGATCGACTTGGCGATGCGGGCCACGACGGGCGCGCCGCCCGTGCCAGTGCCGCCGCCCTCCCCCGCGGTGACGAAGACCATGTCGGCGCCCGCGAGCGCCTCCTCGATCTCCTCCGCGTGGTCTTCCGCGGCGCGACGCCCGACCTCGGGGTCGGCGCCCGCGCCGAGGCCCCGGGTGAGCTCGCGGCCGACATCGAGCTTGACGTCGGCGTCGCTCATGAGCAGCGCCTGGGCGTCGGTGTTGATGGCGATGAACTCGACACCGCGCAGCCCCAGCTCGATCATGCGGTTGACGGCGTTCACGCCGCCGCCGCCGATGCCGACCACCTTGATCACGGCGAGGTAGTTCTGGTTCGAGGTCACGTCGATGCCTTCCGCTCAACCTTCACCCTCAGGTTGAGGGCTAAAGTTATGCTCAGTATGTACTGCTGAGTGAGACGGTAGGGCGCGCGGGGGTGAGCGCGGTCGAGGCGCGCCGCGTGTCGCGAATCCACCCGGGGCGGCCGACTCGTGCGCGGGTCAGAGCTGGCGAACCACGAGGCTCTCGGGGGCCGAGACGTCGTACTCCCACGCCGCCCCCTGGGTCGTCGCGGCGATCGCGGCCGCGAGCACGCGCGCCTTGAAGTCGGAGCGCTCGGCACTGCCCCAGACCACGCGATGCCCCGCACCCGTCATGGTGAACGTGACATCGTCGCGCGTCGAGGCGCTGATGACGTCGACCTGCCCGCGCAGGGCATCCGGCAGCGCCGACAGCACCGCCGTGACGCTGCGGAAGGCGAGCGAGTCGCGATCGGCGCTCGCCGCGGCGATGAGGGGGATGCCCGCCGGGCGCTCCGCCGAGGTCTCGACCACGACGCCCGCGGCGTCGACGAGGTCGACCACGGCACCCCGCTCGATCGCGCCGACCGGCGCGCGCTCGACGATGCGCACGACGAGCGTGTGCGGCGGGATGACCTCGGTGGAGTAGGAGCGGATGAGCGGGAACGCGGCGAGGTCGTCGCGGATGCCGCCCTCGTCGAGCAGGGCGAGCGGCGTGCCGAGGTGGTCGTCGAGCGCGTCGCCCACGGCGACGGCGTCGAGACGCGCGGTGCCGACGACCTCGATCGTGTCGAGGGCCATGAGCGGCGAGAGCGTCACGAGGGCGACCCCGCCGACGAGCGCGAGGGTCGTGGCCGCGGCCCCCGTCGCGATGAGGCGGCGCGTGCGCGAGCGGCGGCCAAGAAGACTGCGCGTCGTCACCAGACGCCAGCACATTTCTGAGCCCGGCGGCACTCCTCCTCATCCCCTTTCAGCGCAACCATCCACCGCCGGGCACCAGCCTTGCC
>NCEJ01000206.1 GCA_002280615.1 Micrococcales bacterium 32-70-13
CTTGTCGGCGCCGTCGTCCATGGTCGTGGCGAGCGTGACGAGCGGGTGCGCGGCCGCGGCGAGGATCGCCCGGCCCTCGTCGACCTGGTTGCCGTCGAGACGCACCACGAGGGGTTTCGTCGCGGCGTCGCCGAGCATCTCGAGCGCGGCGACGATACCGTTCGCGACCGCCACGCACGAGGTGATGCCGCCGAAGACGTTGACGAAGACGCTCTTGACCTGCGGGTCGCCGAGAATCACGTCGAGACCCGCGGCCATGATCTCGGCCGAGGCGCCGCCACCGATGTCGAGGAAGTTGGCGGGCTTGACCCCGCCGTGGTTCTCACCCGCGTAGGCGACGACATCGAGCGTCGACATCACGAGGCCAGCGCCGTTGCCGATCACGCCGACCTCGCCGTCGAGCTTCACGTAGTTGAGGTCGTGCTGCTTGGCCTTCGCCTCGAGCGGGTCGGCGGCATCCTTGTCTTCGAGGGCCTCGTGGCCCGGCTGCCGGAACGCGGCGTTCTCGTCGAGGCTCACCTTGCCGTCGAGCGCCACGATGTCGCCCGCGCCCGTGAGCACGAGCGGGTTGACCTCGACGAGCGTCGCATCCTCCGCGACGTAGACCCCGTAGAGGGCGACGAACACGGGAGCGACCTTGTCGACCAGCTCGGCCGGGAACTTCGCCTCGACGGCGATCTCGCGCGCCTTCTCGAGCGTGATGCCCACGGCAGGGTCGACCGCGACGCGCGCGAGCGCCTCGGGGCGCTCCTCGGCGAGCTGCTCGATCTCCATTCCGCCCTCGAAGCTGCACAGCGCGAGGTAGTTGCGGTTCGCACGGTCGAGCAGCACCGAGAAGTAGTACTCCTCCGCGATGTCGGCGCCCTGCGCCACCATCACGCGCTTGACGACGTGGCCCTTGATGTCGAGGCCGAGGATGTCGCGGGCTGCGGCCTCGGCGTCATCCGCGGTCTTCGCGACCTTGACACCGCCGGCCTTACCGCGGCCACCGACCTTGACCTGCGCCTTGACCACCGTCACCCCGCCGATCGACTCGGCAGCCGCGCGGGCCTCCTCCGGGGTGTCGGCGATGATGCCCTGCAGCACGGGAACACCGTGCTTCTCGAAGAGGTCTCGGGCCTGATACTCGAAAAGATCCACGCTGCTCGTCCCATCCCGAGACAAATCGCAGCCTCTACTGTACCGCCCGCGCACAGGGGCCCACGACGGGCGGATGCCCGGCCCGAGGTCAGTCGGCGTCGTCGCGCCGCACGATCAGCACCGTGACGTCGTCAGCGCTCGTGCCGCGCGCGCGTGCCCGGATGGCCTCGATGATCTCCCACGGGTCCTGTGCGAGCAGGGCGAGCGTCACGAGGTTGTCGAGCGAGTGCAGGGTGCCGTCGTAGAGGTCGAGCACGCCGTCGCTCACGACGATGAGCGTGTCGCCCGGGTCGAGCTGCACGGTCTGCACCTGCCACTCGGTCTCGGGGTCGACGCCGAGCGGCGGGGCGGTCGACCGCAGCCGCTGCGAACTGCCGTCGGCGCGCGCGACGATCGAGAGGCCGTGCCCCGCATCCACGTAGCTCAGCACCCCCGAGTCCATGTCGAGCCGCGAGTGGAAGGCGGTGACGAAGACGCCCGCGTTGTCGAGGTCGACCGTGAGCGCCGCGGATGCCGCATCGACGGCGCCCGCGACATCGCCGAAGCGGGCCGCCGACCGCAGCACCGCGCGCACCGTCGCCGCGATGATGGCCGCCGCGATGCCCTTGCCCATCGCGTCGGCGAGCGTGAGGGCCGCTCCCTCACCGACGGGGTACCAGTCATAGAAGTCGCCGCCGACGGCGCGCGCGGGGATGCACACGCCCGCCGTCTTCCAGCCCGGCAGGCTCAACAGCTGCTGCGGCAGCAGCCCCTGCTGCACCTCGGATGCCCGGCTGAGCTCCTGGCTCACCGTCAGCTCCTGCTGCACCCAGCCGGCGAGGTCGCGCAGCATCTCGGTCTCGCGCGCCGAGAAGTGCCGCGGCTGCGAGTCGTAGACGCAGAACGCGCCGATGCGCTCGCCGCCGGGGGCGTAGAGCGGAAACCCGGCGTAGAAGTTGATGAGGCCCGGCACCATCTTGTGGGCGTGGGCAGGATCGGCGCTCAGATCGGGCACCACGAGGGGATCGTCGTGCTCGATCGTGACCGTGCACATCGATCGATCGCGCGGGATCTCGACGGGCCCGATACCGGAGACCGACTTCGCCCACTGGCGGTCGCCATCGATGAGGTTGACGGCCGCGGTCTCGACCCCGAACAGCTGGCGGGCGAGGCGCGTCACACGGTCGAAGCGCTCCTCCGGCGGGGTGTCGAGGATGCCCATGTCGTCGAGCGCGCGCTGGCGCGCCATCTCGTCGATGACGCCCGCGATCGAGATGGACGGCATGGCCTTGCGCGGCGGGGCTCCGCCGTGGCGCCGCCCGCGCACGACCGTCCAGTGGTTGAAGCCCTCGATGCGTCGGTGCTCGACACTGTCGGAGAGCGCCTGCATGATGGGCAGCCCGCGACCGCGCTCGGCGTACTGGTCGGGCATGGCGCGGTCGCGCAGGTCGACGCGATCGACCACGCCCTCGTCGGTCGCCGTCGCCTCGATGCGGTCGTCGTAGACCACGATCGAGATCGTGAAGCTCACGGGCTCG
>NCEJ01000051.1 GCA_002280615.1 Micrococcales bacterium 32-70-13
CGCGCTCGACCGCGAGACGGAAGTCGTCGTGCTGCGCTGCGTGCAGGAGGCGCTCGGCAATGCGCGCAAGCATGCGCGAGCATCCCGCATCGCGATCGCAGTCACCGCCCCCGAGGGCGACAGGCATCGGGTGCGCGTCGAGATCACCGATGACGGCATCGGTTTCGACCCGGCCTCGGCGCGCGACGGCTTCGGGCTCTCGGGGATGACCGATCGCCTCGCGCTCGTGCACGGCACGCTCGAGGTGCGCAGCGCCGCGGGCGCGGGCACGACCCTCGTCGCCGAGCTGCCCGCAGCGGGGGTGACGGCGTGAACGAGGTGATCCGCGTGCTCGTGGCCGACGACCACGCCGTGGTGCGCGCCGGCATCGTGGCCCTGCTCGCGGCGGAACCCGGCATCGAGGTCGTCGGCGAGGCGGTCGACGGCGAGGATGCCGTCGAGCAGGCGCTCGCGCTGCGGCCCGACCTCGTGGTCATGGACGTTCGGATGCCCCGCCTCACGGGCGACGCCGCGACCGCGCGCATCCGGGCGCAGGCCGACGAGGTGCGCGTGCTCGTGCTCACGACGTCCGAGTCCGACGCGAGCATCCTCTCGGCGATCGAGGCCGGGGCGAGCGGCTACCTGCTGAAGGCGGCGCCGGCCGACGAGCTCATCGCCGGCGTGCGATCGGTGGCCGCGGGCGAAGTGGCGCTGTCGCCCGCGATCGCGGCGCAGCTCGTCGCGCGCATGCGCGAGCCCTCCCCCGCCACGCTGACGCCGCGCGAGACCGAGGTGCTGCGCCTCGTCGCCGACGGGCTCTCGAACCGCGAAATCGGCGAACGCCTGTTCCTGGGAGAATCGACCGTGAAGACCCACCTGCTGCGCACCTTCGAGAAGCTCGGGGTCAACGACCGCACGCGGGCCGTGACCCTCGCGATGCAGCGCGGCCTGCTCTAGAGCGGCTGGTTGATGAACACGGGCTCGGGGTGCAGCACGACGCCGAACTCGCTCATGACACGGGTCTGGATGTAGCGGGCGAGCTCGGCGACCTCGGCGGCCGTCGCGCGCCCGCTCGCGTTCGTGAGCGCGAGGGTGTGCTTCGTCGAGACGGATGCGCCCGAGCCCGGCAGCCGGAAGCCGCGCGCGATGCCGGCCCGCTCGATGAGCCAGGCGGCGCTGAGCTTGACCGTGCCCTCGACGGCCGCGGGCGGAGCGGCGGGCTCGGCGCCGAGGGGCACGGCGAGCGCGGGCGGTTCGGGCTGCTGCGGCCAGCGCGGGGCGTCGGGCGGGAGGCCGAGGGCGAACGAGTCGCTCACGATCGGGTTCGTGAAGAACGAGCCCGCGCTGCGCGACTGCGGGTCGGCCTCGTCGAGCACCATCCCCTTGCTCGCGCGCAGGGCGAGCACGGCGGCGCGCACGCCGACGAGCGGAGCGCGCTGACCGATGTCGACGCCGAGCGCATCGGCGAGCTGGGCGTAGGCGACGGGGCGGCCGAGCGCGCCCTCCGACCGCTCGAGCGCGAGATCGACGCTCAGCACGACCGCTCGCCACCCCTGCTTGATAGCGCTCGTGCGGTAGCCGAGCTCGAGCTGCGGGGCGGGCACGGTGCGCCGCTCGCCACTGTCGACGTCGAGCACCTCGACGCTCACGATGCTCTCGGCGACCTCCTGGCCGTAGGCACCGATGTTCTGGATGGGCGCCGCACCCGTCGACCCCGGGATGCCGCTGAGCGCCTCGATGCCGCCCCACCCGTTCTCGACCGTGAACGCCACGAGCGCATCCCACGGCTCGCCCGCCTGCACGCGCAGGCGCACGGGGCGGGCCGAGCCGGGAGCATCCGGAAGCCGCTCGATGCCGCGGGTCATGACGCGCACGACGACGCCCTCGACGCCGTCGTCGGCGACGAGCACGTTCGAACCCCCGCCGAGCACGAGCCAGGGCTCGCCCGAGCCCTCGGCCTCGAGCACCGCATCGACGAGCTGCTCGCTCGACGTCGCCTCGACGATGCGCTCGGCGGCGCCGCCGACGCGCAGCGTCGTGAGCTCGTCGAGCCGCATGCCGGTCACGCCAGGGTTGTGACGCGCACCTGCGCCTTGCCGAGCACGGTCTGCTCGCCGACGGTCGCCGTCAAGTCGATGCGGGCGCCGGTCTCGTCGACCGCCGCCACGGTCGCGACGACGGTGACGACGGCGCCGAGCTGCGGGTCGACGACGACCGGGCGCGTGAAGCGCACCTGGTAGTCGCTCACCCAGCCGCGGGCATCCAGCCAATCGACGACCGGCTGCACCGCGAAGCCCATCGTCAGCATGCCGTGGGCGAGCACGCCCGGCAGCCCGACGGCGGCGGCGACGTCGTCGCGGTAGTGGATGGGGTTGAAGTCGCCGCTCGCCCCGGCGTAGCGCACGAGGCTGTCGCGCGTGAGGGGGAACGAGCGCTCGGCCACGACCTGGCCGACCTCGAGACCGTCGAGCAGGCTCATGACTCGTCCCCTCTGATGACGAGCGTCGAGATGCTCGTGACGACGTGCGCGCCGCTCGCGTCGGTCATGGCCGACTCGCTCGTGACCATGCTGTTGCCGCCGAGCGACTTGATGCTCGTCACGCGCAGCGTCGCCGTGAGCTCGTCGCCCGCGACGATCGGGCGCGAGTAGCTGAAGCGCTGGTCGCCGTGCACGACCCGGCTGAAGTCGATGCCGGCGTCGGGCTCGGCGAGCAGCTGCTGCAGCGTCGCCTCGGCGATGACGATCGGGAAGGTGGGGGGCGCCACGACGTCGGCGAAGCCGGCCGCGCGGGCCGCCTCAGGATCGTGGTGCAGCGGCGCGGTGGCGAAGACGGCGCGGGCGAACTCGCGCACCTTCTCGCGCCCCACGAGGTAGGGCGCGGTCGGCGCGAACGCGCGCTCGGTCAGCTCTGGGTTCACGGGCACGCGCCCAGTCTAGGCGCGGGCGGATGCGGCGGGCCGGTCTAGAAGAGCGTCGCGCCGAGCAGGCGGTCGAGCATCGAGCGGCCGAGCGTGCGCTCGGCGGCGTGCCCGCGGGCGTCGCCGCGCACGAGCAGCTCGAGCCCGCGGGTGGCCGCGACGGCGCGGAGCACGAGCTCGTCGCGCTCGGTCGGCGTGCGGCCGTAGCCGTGCAGGAAGGCCGCGCGCAGCCACGGCTCGTCGCGCCACGGCCCGTACTCGAGCCACAGCAGGTCGACGACGCGCGGCTCGAACTCGAGGTGGGCGAAGTCGATGAACCGCACGTGCCCGCCGGGGTCGATGATCCAGTGCCGCGGCGTGAGGCGGCGGTGCGCCGGAACGTGGTCGAACTCGCCGAGGTCGAGCGCCGCGGCGACGTGCTGGCGCAGGAGGTGGCGCTCGGCCGCGAGGCGCTCGGCGCGCTCGTCGCGGCCGTCGAGCCCCTCGCCCCAGAGCTCGTCGGCGGCACGGCTCCAGCGCTCGAACTCGGCCGCGATCATGCGCCCGAAGCCGTCGTGCCGCCGTGCGGGCTCGGCGTCGTGCAGCCGTCGCACGAGGTCGCCGGCGCGCATGTGGATATCGGGGTCGCGCTCGTGCGGCGTGCCCGCGGCCGCCTCTCCGAGCAGGCGGGAGAGGGTCAGCAGGCGCAGGCCGGGGTCGCTCAGCACGATGCGCGGCGCGTCGCCGCCGAGCGCCACCGCGTACTGCTGCAGGGCCTCGCTCTCGCGCCGGTGCGGCAGGGCATCCCGATGCCACTTGACGACCGCCTGCTCGCCGCCGCGCGTCACGACGTGCAGCACACGCGAGAGGCGGTCGGTGCCCCAGTGCTCGGCGACGACGTCGACGGGGCCGAGCGTGCGGTGCACACGGTCGAGCACCTCGGCGTCGCTCGCGATGCGGGCGCGCGCATCGGAGGATCGGGCATCCACGGTGATGCTCACGATGTCCTCCTCCGGCCGGAGCGGTTATGCGAAACCCCGGTCCGCCGTCGTCGGCGTTCCGGGGTCTCGGTGGTTCGTGGTGTCAGCGGGCTACTGGCAGCTCTCGCACTGCAGCATGTCCATCGGGTCGACGGGCACGGCGTAGCCGCCGATGGTCTCGTTGTCGTTGTCCATGATGGACCTCCTTCTGCTGAATTCTCCGCCCCCGGCGGCTAGGGGTCTCACTATATAACGGGAATCACACGCGTGTCATTCCCCTACATGTTGTGTTTTCGGCGTGTCGCGCCGCTTCTCTCTCGGGATGCCCGCCGCTCCCTCCCCGGCGTGCGCGCAGGCACGGGCCGTACCCTGGAGGCCTCCCCCTCTCGAGCCCGCGAAGGTCGACATGCGCTTCTGGCCCGCCACCGCCTCGGCGATCGCCGCGCGGCCGTTGCCCGCGGCGCCGCGCGATCTCGCGCACCAGATCGAGGAGGGCTACCTCGTCGCACTCTCGGCGCTGAGACTCTCGGTCAAGAACGGCGTGATCCTGCGCATCCTGCGTGACGGGGCTGCGTGGGACGAGGCCGAGGCGGCCGCCCTCGCCCGGCACGCGATCGAGACGCTCTCGGCCGAGCTGCGCGAGACGGCCGCGCGGCTGTCTGATGACAGCGTGCGGGCCGCGCCGACCCCGCGCGAGTCGCGCAGCGCGCGGTCGAAGCGCGACCTCGCGCGCGTGCGGCGCAAGCGCGAGGAGGCCGCCCGGCTGGCCGCGCGCAGCCGCACCCTCCGGGGCGTCGTCGAGAAGCTCGACGCGGCCCGCGACGATGAGGCGGTCGTGCGCGACCTCGCGCTGCGGGCGCGCGACGACACGATCGGCGAGGTCATGCAGGCACGGCTCATCCCCCGGGCCGAGCCCGTGCTGCTCACGGAGGAGGAGCAGCGCGAGGCGATCGCGGGCGTCAAGGCCGACCTGCAGAAGCTGATCGACGAGCGCACCGGGTACTGACGGTCTCGCGACCATCGCTGAAACAGTAGCGAGGGCGGGACTCGAACCCGCGACACCACGATTATGAGCCGTGTGCTCTAACCACCTGAGCTACCCCGCCGGGCAGGAACTCCGTGCGACCGCGAGGCCGCATCAGACGAACCGGAGCCCCGAGTCAGGATTGAACTGACGACCCCTTCCTTACCATGGAAGTGCTCTACCACTGAGCTATCGGGGCGCTGCCGACGCCGCGAACGGCGATTGGCACCAGAGAAGATTAGCACCAGAGAACCAGCGGATCGCACGCCCTCGAGGCGCGGAACCGCGCTGAATACGGCATGGAACCGATTCCACTTTCGCGTGGGGGGTGTCGTAGGGTGGCGGAATGCCGAATGAGACCGTCGCCTCGACGAACCCCACCGCCGTCGACCACCGACGCTCCGCCGCGCCGGGCGATCAGTGGTGGCGCTCTGCCGTCATCTACCAGATCTACCCGCGCTCGTTCGCCGATGCGAGCGGCGACGGCATCGGCGACCTGGCCGGCATCACCGAGCGCCTGCCCGCGCTGAGCGACCTCGGCGTCGACGCCGTGTGGCTCTCGCCCTTCTTCCGCTCACCGCAGCGCGACGCCGGCTACGACGTGAGCGACTACTGCGACGTCGACCCGATCTTCGGCACCCTCGCCGACTTCGACGCCCTTCGCGATCGCGCGCACGAGCTGGGCCTGCGGGTCATCGTCGACCTCGTTCCGAACCACTGCTCGAGCGACCACCCCTGGTTCCAGGAGGCCCTCGCGGCGGGCCCCGGCTCGCCCGAGCGCGACCGCTTCATGTTCCGGGAGGGCAAGGGCGCGCACGGCGAGCTGCCCCCCAACAACTGGCAGTCGATCTTCGGCGGCAATGCGTGGACGCGCATCACCGAGGCCGACGGCACCCCGGGCCCCTGGTACCTGCACATCTTCGACACCTCGCAGCCCGACTTCAACTGGAAGAACCCGTGGGTCTGGGAGCAGTTCCGGCAGATCCTGCGCTTCTGGCTCGACCGCGGCGTCGACGGCTTCCGCGTCGACGTGGCTCACGGCCTCATGAAGAAGGAAGGCCTGCCCGACATCGTGCAGGTCGCCGACGCGGGTGGCCTCGCCGACGCGATCTCCGCCCCTGACGAGGTTCCCTACTGGGCGCAGCCCGAGGTGCACGAGGTCTACCGCGACTGGCACCGGGTGCTCGCCGAGTACGAGGGCGACCGCGTACTGTGCGCCGAAGCCTGGGTCGAGCCGCTCGCGAAGGCGGCGCTCTGGGTGCGCCCCGACGAGATGCACCAGGCCTTCAACTTCAGCTATCTCGGTACACCGTGGGATGCCGCGCGCCTGCGCTCGGTCATCGACGAGTCGATCGACGCCTTCACGGCGGTCGGGGCGCCGAGCACCTGGGTGCTCTCGAACCACGACGTCGTGCGGCACCCGAGCCGCTACGGCCTCGACACGTACGGCGCCGCGCCAGCCAGTGGTATCGGCCCGAAGTCGGTCGACAAGCCCGACGACGTGCTGGGCCTGCGCCGCGGCCGCGCCGCGACGGCGCTCATGCTGAGCCTGCCCGGAAGCGCCTACCTGTACCAGGGCGAGGAGCTCGGGCTTCCCGAGGTCGTCGAGCTCGACGACCACGTGCGCGAAGACCCGACCTTCCACCGCACCAACGGCGAGGTCTACGGGCGCGACGGATGCCGCGTGCCGATCCCGTGGGAGAAGGCCGCCCCGGCCTTCGGCTTCAGCGCCTCGGGCGAGAGCTGGCTTCCCCAGCCCGCTCTGTTCGCGCACCTCGCACGCGACGTTCAGCAGGGTGACCCTGCCTCGACGCTCGAGCTCTACCGGGCGGCCCTCGCGCTGCGCGCGGAGCACGGGCTCGGCACGGGTGCGGTCGAATGGCTCGAGGGCCACGGCGACGACGTTGTCGCGCTGTGCAACGGCGCCGTCACGGTCATCGCGAACGTCGGCACCGCGCCGGTCGCGCTGCCGAAGGGCGAGCTGCTGCTCGCGAGTGGACCGCTCGACGGCTCCATGCTGCCCGCCGACACCGCGGTCTGGATCGCCTCGGCCTAGTCTATTTCGCGCGGTCCGGGCGGGCGCCCCGCGCTGAAGTAAGGCTCGCCCTAACTGGCGTTCGCCGTCAACCAGGCGAAGGGATCGATGGGCACGTTGTCGATGCGAATCTCGAGGTGCAAGTGTGCGCCAGTCGATAGCCCCGTGTTTCCCACGGCGCCGACGATATCGCCGACGGCAACTTGTTGCCCAACCTGAAGAACAGAACTGTTGTCGATCATGTGCGCATAGAGCGATGTGACCTTCTGGCCGTTGATGACATGCTCGATTTCGACACGGTAGCCCCACCCGCCGCCGTACCCCACGTAGGTCACCGTGCCATCAGCAATTGCCCCGATAGGCGTGCCCCGTCCCCCGTCAAGGTCAATACCGCGATGATATGAGGAGCAACCGAGACACGGAGCGGCGCGGTCGCCGAACGCAGACAGCACCGTCGCTGGAAACGCGAAGGGCCACCGGACCGCGCCTGTTCCGGAGGTGGTGTACGCGTAGTTGCCGGTGCCGTAGCGCAAGCGCAACATCTCGGCATACGAGGTCACGCCCCACTCGTCGCGCGACGCCGCGGTCGCTGCGAGCTCTTCGGCGACCTCGGCCTCGAGCACCTGGTCTTCGAGCGC
>NCEJ01000207.1 GCA_002280615.1 Micrococcales bacterium 32-70-13
CCGGCCACTGGCATAAGAGATGGGGAGGCAGTCAGCTTGACGGGCATGGTAATGACACTGTTGTCGAGCGTTACTTCAGCATTGCGCGCTAGACATCTTCCTACCATTGTGACGCCATCCTGAGCTACAATTGACGTCAATGCGAGAATGTTTCCAACCATGGCTGAGCCGACGTTGAGGAAAGCAGAGGAGCCCACTTGCCAATACACGTAGTCTGGATTGCCGATGCCTCCTTTAAAGACAACACTGCTGCCGGTGCTCAAGCTTAGTGCAGCAACTGTTTGGAAAACCCACACGGCAGCACTGTTACCGACGGCATCGAGGGTCAGGACTCCAGTTACAGTAGCATCCTCCGTGAACTTGTACACACCCGGTAGAAGCGTTTTGCCGCCCAGATTTTGGCCCGACAGATCTGCAGTGAGTGTCTTGCCTGCAAGAACCAGATAAGCCGCGGTCAGGGATCCTTTTGCTAGTAATCCGGCAGCAGTGGCAGAATCTAGGTTGCCTCTGTGAATAGCGGGAGGAAAGCCTGTGAGCGCTGTTCCTGGGTAGATTCCGATATCACCGGTAACAACCGTTCCAACGGTACCTGAGCTGGTGACGGTGCTGCCGGCGATGATGGCAAACCGCTCAGCGAAACCAAGATCAAGTGGGGCTTCTCCCTGAACAAACGGCATCTCCGTGGGGCTGTCTGTGGGTGGCGGTGCGCTGATCACAAAGAATGACACACTTCTGAGCTGGGAACTGAAGTCCAAAGCGGAGGCAAGCTTGATCAACGTGGCGAGAGCTCCTGAAGTCACACCTTCTGCAAGGTTCGAAGTGAGCGCGTTGGCGAGCAGAGTGGTGGTTGTGTAGAGCGGAAACATGGTGATCGGAACGACTGTGTCGGTAACAACCGTGAGCATCGCTCCTTCCGTAGCAAAAGCGGTCACCGAAATAATATGGTTCATCGGAATGAGCATAACCGTCGCAATGCAGGACCGCAGAGTGGCACTGTCCCTTTCTGACAATGTGATCTCTGTGAGTCTTCTGCGAGACGATCCACCGCCATAGCCATCCATGTTCATACTGTTGCTGCCCTCCAGCACACAATCGTCCTTTGCGTCAGAGCCAGCAGGAGAATTAGTCCCGGCCACACATGCAATCTTGTCAGTGGCTGCACTGCGTGCGTTTCCATAGAAATCTGAAAGAAAAGACAAAAAAAGGATTAATAGATAAGAAAAAGAAGCGCGAAACGGCGCACAATAAACAACAAACTTACTCTCAGGCACTTCAGTGCACGTCGTGGTGCCTCCGTAGGCTGCGTAACGTCCAGCTGGACAGGCCGTACACGCACCAGAGGCCGCCGCAGCATAGTAGCCAGCGGCGCAGGCCGTGCAAGCAAACGATCCAGGTGGAGCGTAAGTGCCACCCGCACAAGCAGTGCAAGCAGAGGCTCCAGCTGCTGAGTAGGACCCAGCGGCGCAGCTTGCACAAGAACCAGAGCCACTTGATGCGTATGTTCCGGCAGCACACGTAGTGCAGGCGGAGGACCCGGGTGTGGAAAAAGTACCACCGGCGCAAGTTGAGCAGGACATACCGTCTGCCGCCAAATAGCCACCAGCGGGACAAGGATCACAGGCGTTGGAGCCGGCAGCAGCTAAATGACCAGCGGGACACGATGCT
>NCEJ01000052.1 GCA_002280615.1 Micrococcales bacterium 32-70-13
AGCAAGGTCAGACAGACACCGTTGACGCTGCTCGCCGAGGTGTCGGGTAGACCGCTAGAGGGCTGCGGCAACGTCGTCCCGAGAGAGATGGCCGTCGAAGGGAAGCGATTCCTGGAACAGAACCCGGCGTATCGGCCGACCCACTTGCCTCAGTCGGTTCCGGAGGCGCTGCTCACCACTGCGAGGGCGTGTAGTCCTTCAAGAACACGCCGAACAGATCCTCGCCCGCCTCGCCGCGCACGATGGGGTCGTAGACCCGCGCGGCACCGTCGACGAGGTCGAGCGGGGCGTGGAACCCCTCCTCGGCGAGCCGCAGCTTCGTGGGGTGCGGCCGCTCGTCGGTGATCCATCCCGTGTCGACGCTCGTCATGAGGATGCCGTCGGTCTCGAACATCTCGCGAGCGCTCGTGCGCGTGAGCATGTTCATCGCCGCCTTGGCCATGTTCGTGTGCGGGTGGCCGGGGCCCTTGTAGCCGCGACCGAACACACCCTCCATCGCGCTCACGTTGACGACGTAGCGGCGGGGGAAGGGCGAGGCCGCCATGGCGGGCCGCAAGCGGTCGACGAGAATGAACGGCGCGACCGAGTTGGCCAGCTGCACCTCGAGCATCTCGAGCGGCTCGACGTCGCCGACCGCTTGCGTCCAACTGTTGACGTCGTGCAAGTCGGGCACGAGGCCACCGGCGTCGATCGCCGTCCCGTCGCGGTGCTTGGCGAGGGATGCGCTGCCGGCCGTCATCGCCGCCTGCGTCAGCTGCTCGGCCTTCGCGGCGGCCGCCGAGAGGATCGGGTGGGCGGCGACCGACTCGGCGAGAGCGAGCGGGTGCGGATCCATGGTGTGGCCGAACGTCACGAGCTCGGGGAGGGGCCCATCCGGAAGGGGAGCGAGCTCGGCCTCGATGAGCGGCTGGTAGGCGCCGGGGGAGCGGCGCACGGTCTGCGCGGCGTTGTTGATGATGATGTCGAGCGGGCCGGCCGCCGCGACCGATTCGGCGAGCCCGATGACCTGGGCGGGGTCGCGCAGGTCGATGCCGACGATGCGCAGCCGGTCGATCCAGTCGGCCGCGTCGGGGAGGGCGGAGAAGCGGCGCACGGCATCCCGCGGGAACCGCGTCGTGATCGTCGTGTGCGCACCGTCGCGCAGCAGCCGCAAGGCGATGTACATGCCGATCTTCGCGCGGCCGCCGGTGAGCAGGGCGCGGCGTCCGGTGAGGTCGGTGCGGGCATCCCGCTTCGCGTGATTGAGGCGTGCGCAGTCGGGGCAGAGCTGGTGGTAGAAGGCGTCGACGAGGGTGTACGGCTGCTTGCAGATGTAGCAGGCCTGCGCGCGCGTGAGCTCGCCGGCGAAGGGCGCCTCGGTCGACGAGCTGATGTCGACGCCGCGCGTCTCGTCGTCGATGCGGTCGGGCGAGCCCGTCGCCGTGGCCTCGATGACGGCCTTGTCGGCCGCGAGCACCTCGGCCCGCTTCGTCAGGCGGCGGTGCACCTTGACGGCGCGGAACATGTGCGCGGTCGCGTGGCGAACCGCGATGAAGTCGGGATGCTCGTGGTCGAGCTCGTGCAGCGTGCTCAGCACCCGCAGCGTCGTCGCGAGGTCGTCCGGGTCGATGCCGGGCTGATCGGGCTCGTGGGGCTGGTCGGAAGGCACACGCCAGGATACCGGCCGGGCGCGCTGCGCCTCTCGCCGCACGCGCTCGCGACGGCGGCTAGGCGATCTGCGTGCCGAGGAGTGCGCCGATGCCGAACGTCACGGCGAGCGCGAGGGCGCCGCCCACGAGCACGCGCACGGTCGGCCGCAGCCACGGGCTCTTGCCGAGCACGGCGCCGAGGGCGCCCGTGATGCCGAGGGCGGCGAGGGTCGCGACGAAGGTGATGGGGATGCGCAGCTCGGGCGGCGGCAGCAGGATGGCGAGCATGGGCAGCACGGCGCCCGCGAGGAAGGCGAGGCCCGAGGCGACCGCCGCCTGCCAAGGCTTGAGCACCTCGTTCTCGTCGATGTGCAGCTCGGCCTCGAGGTGCGCGCCGAGGGCATCGTGCGCCGTGAGCTCTTCAGCGACCTTCTGCGCGGTCGCGGGGGAGAGGCCCTTGGCCTGGTAGATGCTCGCGAGCTCGGCGAGCTCCTGCTCAGGCATCTCGGCGAGCTCGCGCTTCTCCTTCGCGATGAGGGCCGTCTGGCTGTCGCGCGCGCTCGCGACCGACACGTACTCGCCGAGCGCCATCGAGATCGCGCCGCCGACGACGGCCGCGGCCTCCGCTCCCTCCCCACCATCAAGCAAGGCGAGCCTGCGCTATGAATCGGCCTGTCATTCCGTGTTCGGCATACGCGGGTGCGTAGAGTCGGAATATCTCGCAGGCAACGGCCTGCACCTCGCGCCGGCTGGGAAGTCGCACTCCGACCCCGAAGGCCTCATGACCTCTCTCGCCTCCTCCGGTGCCGATTCCGGAATGCTCGGCGCCCTGCGCACGACCACGCCCCGCGACCCCAACGCCGTGCCCCTCACCGCCTCCTACTCGGCGCTCATGCGCACCGTGCGCGACGGCGGCCTCCTGCGCCGTCGCGAGGGCTTCTACTACGCCGTGTTCGCGGGCCTCGCGGTCGCCCTCGGCGGTGTCATCACCGGCATGGTGCTGCTCGGCGATAGCTGGTTCCAGCTGCTCATGGCCGGCGCGCTCGGCATCGTGCTCACGCAGATCGCCTTCGTTACGCACGAGGCCTCGCACCGCCAGATCTTCGCCTCGGGCAAGGTCAACGACTGGGTCGGCCGCATCCTTGCGACCGCGGTCGTCGGCATCAGCTACCACTGGTGGATGCACAAGCACTCGCGCCACCACGCGAAGCCGAACCAGAAGGGCGCCGACCCCGACATCGAGCAAGACACCATCGCGTTCCTGCCCGAAGACGCCGCGAAGTCGAAGGGCGCCTTTGCGCTCATCACGCGCAACCAGGGCTGGCTCTTCTTCCCGCTGCTGACCCTCGAGGGCATCAACCTGCACGCGCGCTCGATCATGAGCCTCTTCGACAAGGTCCGCGTCGAGCACCGCTTCCTCGAGCTGGGCCTGATCGCCCTGCGGCTCTCGCTCTACGTCGCCGTGCTGTTCTGGTTCCTGCCGCTCGGCATGGCCTTCGCCTTCCTGGGCGTGCAGCTCGCGGTATTCGGGGTGTACATGGGAGCATCCTTCGCCCCCAACCACAAGGGCATGCCCATCCTCGAGAACGACACCTCGCTCGACTTCCTGCACCGTCAGATCCTCACCTCGCGCAACCTCAAGGGCGGCTGGTGGGCGACCGTGCTCTTCGGCGGGCTCAACCACCAGGTCGAGCACCACCTGTTCCCGAACATGCCGCGCCCCGCGCTCGGCAAGGCTCGCGAGATCGTGCGCGAATACGCCCAGACGATGGGCATCTCCTACACCGAGACGGGCGTGTTCCGCTCGTACGGCATCGTCATCGACTACCTCAACCGCGTCGGCCTCTCGGCCCGCGACCCGTTCGACTGCCCGCTCGTCAATCAGTTCCGCAGGAGCTAGGTCGCTCGCAGCATCCCTGTTCAGCCCGGTCCTCGCACGTCAGCCCGAACGTTCGGGCGATCATGCGAGGAACGGGCTGTTTCGCTGCCGCCGGCGGGGCCGCAGGTCAGCGGGCGTAGCGTGCCGCGAGAGCGGCCGCGCCCATGATGCCGGCGTTGTTGCGCAGCACGGCCGGCACCATCGGCGTCGTGACGTCGATGAGGTGCAAGAACTCCTCGTGCTGCTTCGAGACCCCGCCGCCGATGATGAAGAGGTCGGGCGAGAACAAGAACTCGACGTGCCGGTAGTAGCGCGTGAGCCGCTCTGCCCACTGCGCGAACGACAGCCCCTCGCGCTCGCGCGCCGAGTTGGCGGCCCAATCCTCGGCGTCGCGGCCGTCGAGCTCGAGATGCCCGAGCTCGGTGTTGGGAATCAGCACGCCGTCGTAGATGAAGGCGCTACCGATGCCCGTGCCGAGCGTCGTCATGATCACGAGGCCGCGTTGGTCGCGCGCGGCGCCCGACAGGGTCTCGGCGTACCCGGCCGCATCCGCGTCGTTGACGAAGTGGATGTCGCGGCCGAGGGCCTCGCCGAACAGGGTGTCCGCGTCCAGGCCGATCCAGCGCTCGCTCACGTTGGCGGCCGACATCGTGCGGCCGTTGCGCACGATCGCGGGGAAGCACACGCCGATGTGCGCGACGCCCTCGGTGCCGAGCTCGTCGACGAGCTGCGCGACGGTCTCGATGATGGCCTCGGGCTCACCGCCCTCGGGGGTGGGGTGCTTGACGCGCTCGCTCGCGAGCTCGCCCGATGCCAGGTCGACGATCGCGCCCTTGATGCCGGTGCCGCCGATATCGATGCCGATGGCGAGCGTCATGCGGTTCTCCTGTCGTTCGGGTGGCGCGGGCGGGCGGCGCTCACGGGAGGGTGAGGATGTCGGCCCCGCGCTCGGTGACCACGAGCGTGTGCTCGAACTGGGCACTGAGGGTCTTGTCCTTCGTCGTGACCGTCCAGTCGTCGGCCCACAGATCCCACGCGATGTCGCCGAGCGTCAGCATGGGCTCGATCGTGAACACCATCCCGGGTTGCATGACGGTCGAGTAGTCGGGCGCGGCGTCGTAGTGCGGCACGATGAGCCCCGAGTGGAACGAGCGCCCCACGCCGTGCCCGGTGAAGTCGCGCACGACGCCGTAGCCAAACCGCTGCGCGTAGGCCTCGATCGCGCGGCCGATGACGTTGATCTCCCGCCCGGGTGCGACGGCCTTGATGCCGCGCCGCAGGGCTTCTTCAGTCCGCTCGACGAGCAGCCGCGCATCCTCGCTCGCCTCGCCCGCGATGAAGGTCTTGTTGAGGTCGCCGTGCACGCCGTTCTTGTAGGCGGTGATGTCGATGTTGACGATGTCGCCCTCGGCGATGACGGTGTCGTCGGGGATGCCGTGGCAGATGACCTCGTTGAGGCTCGTGCAGCACGACTTGGGGTAGCCGCGATAGCCGAGCGTCGAGGGGTAGGCGTCGTGGTCGAGCAGGAACTCGTGCGCGATGCGGTCGAGCTCGTCGGTCGTGACCCCGGGCGCGATCGCGGCGCCGACGGCCTCGACGGCCTGCGCGGCGATGCGGCCGCTGTGGCGGATGAGCTCGATCGTCTCGGCGTCGTAGACGTCGCCGCCGACGTGCGGGGCGGGCGCGGCCTTGCCCACGTATTCGGGGCGCGGGATGCTCAGCGGCACCGCTCGCTGCGGCGAGAGTCGCCCGGCGACGAGGTGACCGGAGGCGTCGCGAGGCATAGGGTCGAGTCTACCGAGTGAGTGGAGCGGCCCATGGTCCACGAGGCTGAGCAGCAGTGGTGGTACAACCACAAGACCGGTGAGGTCGAGCGCGGCCCGCAGTCGCTCGGCAGCGACCGCGACGGCCCCTACACCACCGAGGCCGACGCTCGTCGCGCGCCCGAGATCGCCCGCGAGCGCGCCCGCGCCTGGGCTGCCGACGACGAAGAGTAGCCCGCTCGTCCCAGATCTGGGCCAAAAGGACACACGCGCGCGCGGCGTGTGCCCTTTTGGCCCAGATCTGACGACCCGAGGGCTACTCGGTGCGGTCGCGCAGGGCTTGCTCGGCCGTCGCGTCACTGTAGCTGTGCGCCTCGTCGGGGTAGGCGCCCGACTCGACGTCGGCCTTGTACGCGAGCGCGGCATCCCGCAGCACCTGGCGCAGGTTCGCGTACTGCTTGACGAACTTCGGGATGCGCCCGCCCGTGAGCCCGGCCCAGTCGGTCCAGACGACGAGCTGGCCGTCGCAGTGCGGGCCGCCGCCGACGCTGATGGTCGGGATGCTCAGCTCGGCCGTGATGCGCTTCGCCACCTCGGCGGGGATCATCTCGAGCACGACCGCGAACGCGCCGGCCTCTTCGACCGCGTGCGCGTCGGCGAGCAGCTGCTCCGCCGCCTCGCCGCGCCCCTGGATGACGTGGCCGCCGAGCCCGTGCTCGCTCTGCGGGGTGAAGCCGATGTGGGCCATGACGGGGATGCCCGCCGAGACGATGCGCCGGATCTGCTTGGCCGACCGCACCCCGCCCTCGAGCTTCACGGCGTGCGCGCCCGTCTCCTTCATGAACCGGAACGCGGTGTGCAGGGCCTCTTCCGGCCCCGTCTCGTACGAACCGAAGGGCATGTCGGCCACCACGAGGGCGCGGCTGACGCCGTTGACGACGCCGCGCGTGAGCGGGATGAGGTCGTCGATCGTGACCGGGAGCGTCGTGTCGTAGCCCAGCACCGTGTTGCCGGCGGAGTCGCCGACGAGCAGAAAGTCGATGCCGGCCTCGTCGAAGATCTGCGCGGTGAGCACGTCGTACGACGTGAGCCCCGTGATCTTGATGCCCTGCTCCTTCGCGCGAGCAAAGTGACGGGTGCGGACGCGCTTCGGTGCCTCAGCCATGCCGACCACCCTAGCCCGGGGCTACCGGGTGGGCTTGTACGCGCGGTGGTCAACAGGCCGCCGCGACAGACAGCTACCTCGTGGGGCGATACGTGATCGGCATCCGCCGGTCGCGCCCGAAGGCCATGCCCGAGATCTTGGGCCCGATGGCGCCCTGGCGCCGCTTCCACTCGGAGCGGTCGACCAGCCGGGTGACGAAGTCGACCGTCTCGGCCTCGAAGCCGAGCGCGATCACGTCGTCGCGGCCGAGCTCGCGGTCGACGTAGGCCTCGAGGATCGCGTCGAGCACCTCGTAGGGCGGCAACGTGTCTTGGTCGACCTGGCCGGGCCGCAGCTCGGCGCTCGGCGGCTTGGCGATCGAGTTCTCGGGGATCGGCGGCGTCTCGCCGCGCGCGATGGCGTGCTCGTTGCGCCAGCGCGCGAGCTCCCAGACGAGCAGCTTGGGCACGTCCTTGATCGGTGCGAACCCGCCCACCGAGTCGCCGTAGATGGTCGAGTAGCCCACCGAGAGCTCGGTCTTGTTGCCCGTCGTCAGCACGAGGTGCCCGTGCATGTTCGACAGCCCCATGAGGATGATGGCCCGGATGCGCGCCTGGAGGTTCTCGGCGGCCACGCCGTCGAGCGCGAGCTGACTCTCGACCGGCTGCACGAGGTCGGCGATGGGCTCGACCGAGTAGTTGAGCCCGATGCGCTCAGCGAGGTCGTCGGCGTCGCTGCGCGAGTGGTCAGAGCTCCACCGCGACGGCATCGAGACGCCGTAGACGTTCTCGGCCCCGATCGCGTCGGCCGCGATGGCCGCGCAGACGGCCGAGTCGATGCCGCCCGAGAGACCCAGAATGACACTGCGGAAGAGGTTCTTGCGCACGTAGTCGCGCGTTCCGGTGACGAGCGCGTTCCAGAGCTGCTCCCGGTCATCGGGCAGCTCGGCGATGTCGGTGGCGAGGGGATGCTCGCTCGCGGCACCGCCGCCCGCGAGCTCGACGCGCCGCACGTTCGGGGGCAACTCGGTGTCGGTCGCGTCGGCCGCATCCACATCGACCACCAGGAGGTGCTCGACGAACTGGGGGGCGCGGGCGAGGATCGTGCCCTGCCCGTCGACGACGACGCTGTCGCCGTCGAACACGAGATCGTCCTGCCCGCCGACGAGGTTGACGTAGGCGACGACCGTGTCGGTCTCGATCGCGCGCCGCGTGACCAGGGGGAGCCGCACCTCGTCCTTGTCGCGCTCGAAGGGCGAGGCGTTGATGACGAGCAGCACGCCCGCGTCCGATTCGAGCACGCGGCCCACGGGCCCGCCGTCGCGCCACAGGTCTTCGCAGATGATGAGGGCCACATCGACGCCCTTGAGCCGCAGCACGAGCAGCTCGTCGCCGGGGATGAACGTGCGGTACTCGTCGAAGACCCCGTAATTGGGCAGGTGGTGCTTGGCGTAGCGCGCGACGACGCGGCCGTGCTGCAGGACGCTCGCGCAGTTCTGCGCGATCGCCGTGGGGGCGTTCGAGGTGCCGAGCAGCCGCGGCTCGTGCGGCCCGTCGGGGTGCCCGACGACGATCGGCAGGTCGCCGAGCCCTTCCCGCTGCAACCGCTGCGCGAGGAGGGGCAGGAATTCGGTGATCCACGCGAGGAACGACGGCCGTCGCGCGAGGTCTTCGATGGGGTAGCCGGTGAGCGCCATCTCGCCGACGGCGAGGATGTCGGCGCCCTGGGCGACCGCGTCGCGCGCCGCCCGCACGATCTTCTCGGCGTTGCCCGCGAGGTCTCCGACGAGGGGGTTCGACTGGGCGAGGGCCAAGCGGAGGCGGGGCATACCCGTTAGCCTAATGGCGGGATTTTCGTGTCGACCGAGGGAGAGATGTGAGCACCGGAATGGGCGGCATGGACAAGCAGCGCGATTTCGTTCTTCGCACGATCGAGGAGCGCGGGGTCAAGTTCGTGCGCCTCTGGTTCACCGATGTGGTGGGCACGCTCAAGATGGTCGCCGTGGCGCCCGCCGAGGTCGAGGGCGCCTTCGCCGAGGGCCTCGGGTTCGACGGCTCGGCGATCGAGGGCTTCTCGCGCGCCTACGAGGCCGACGTGCTCGCGCACCCCGACCCGACGACCTTCCAGATCCTCCCGTGGCGCGGCGAGGTCGACCCGACCGCGCGCATGTTCTGCGACATCACGACGCCCGACGGCCAGCCCGCCGCCGCCGACCCGCGCCACGTGCTCAAGCGCACGCTCGCCAAGGCGGCCGACCGCGGCTTCACGTTCTACACGCACCCCGAGATCGAGTTCTACCTGCTGAAGAGCAGCAAGTACGGGCCGAAGGGCCCCCAGCCCGTCGACGCGGCCGGTTACTTCGACAACGTGCCCGGCGGCACGGCGCACGACTTCCGCCGCCGCGCCGTGCGCATGCTCGAAGACCTCGGTATCTCGGTCGAGTTCAGCCACCACGAGGCCGGCCCGGGTCAGAACGAGATCGACCTGCGCTACGCCGACGCCCTCACGACGGCCGACAACATCATGACCTTCCGCACGGTCGTGAAAGAGGTGGCCATCGAGCAGGGCGTCTACGCCACGTTCATGCCCAAGCCCCTGGCTGCGCATCCCGGATCGGGAATGCACACGCACCTCTCGCTCTTCGAGGGCGACACGAACGCCTTCTTCGACCCGGCGGGCCAGTACCAGCTGTCGAAGATCGGCCGCCAGTTCGTCGCGGGCCTGCTCACGCACGCGCCCGAGATCACGGCCATCACGAACCAGTTCGTCAACTCGTACAAGCGCCTGTGGACGGGCGACGAGGCCCCCAGCTACGTCACGTGGGGCCACAACAACCGCTCGGCTCTCGTGCGCGTGCCGCTCTACAAGCCCGGCAAGGGCCAGAGCGCGCGCGTCGAGTACCGCGGCATGGACTCGGCCGCGAACCCCTACCTCGCCTTCTCGCTGCTGCTCGCGGCGGGCCTCAAGGGCATCGAAGAGGGGTACGAGCTGCCGCCCGAGGCCGAGAACACGGTGTGGGAACTCAGCGAGTCCGAGCGCCGCGCCTTGGGGTACAAGCCGTTGCCGTCGAGCCTCGACCGCGCCCTCGGGCTCATGGAGGAGAGCGAGCTCGTCGCCGAGACGCTCGGCGAGCAGGTGTTCAACTACGTGCTGCTCAACAAGCGCCGCGAGTGGTCGGCCTACCGCGCGCAGGTCACCCCGTACGAGCTCGAGAGCAACCTCGAGATCCTCTAGCCCGG
>NCEJ01000208.1:0-1643 GCA_002280615.1 Micrococcales bacterium 32-70-13
CGCTGGCTGCTCGCGCGCGACGAGAACGCGAGCGTCGTCATCGGATACGACGGCCGCGTCAACAGCGACGTCTTCGCGCGCGACTCGGCCGAGCTCATGGCGGGCGCGGGCGTGCGCGTCGTGCTGCTGCCGCGCGCCCTGCCGACCCCCGTGCTCGCCTTCGCGGTGCGCGAGCTCGGACTCAGCGCGGGCGTCATGGTGACGGCGAGCCACAATCCGCCGCGCGACAACGGCTACAAGGTGTACCTGGGCGGCCGCGACGGCGGCTCGCAGATCGTCGCGCCGGCCGACGAGGCGATCCACGCGGCGATCCTGTCGGTGGCCGACACGAGCGTCGTCGGCGAGCTGCCGCGCTCGACCGGGTACGAGACCGCGGACGAGTCGATCATCGACGCGTACATCGCCCGCACTGCGGCCCTCGTGACGCACACGCCCGAGTCGGCCGTGCTCGCCCCGGTCTCGTTCGTCTACACGGCGATGCACGGCGTCGGGTGGGAGGTCGCGCAGCGCGTCTTCCGCGAGGCCGGCCTCGGCGAGCCGACCGTCGTCGCCGAGCAGATCGCGCCCGACGGGGCCTTCCCGACGGTGGCGTTCCCGAACCCGGAGGAGCCGGGCGCGATGGATCTCGCCTTCGCGACCGCCCGGGCCGCGAGTGCCGAGCTCATCATCGCCAACGACCCCGACGCCGACCGGCTCGCGGTGGCCATCCCCGACGCGTCGACCCCCGAGGGCTGGCGCCGGCTGAGCGGCAACGCGGTCGGCGCCCTGCTGGGCTGGCGGGCCGCGGAGCGCCTGCAGCGCGAGGGGCGGCAGGCGAAGTTCGCGGCGTCCCTCGTCTCGTCGCCCGCGCTCTCGGCCGTCGCCGCCGCGTACGGCGTCAGCTACAGCGACACCCTCACGGGCTTCAAGTGGATCTCGCGCGTCGGCGGCCTCGGCTACGGCTACGAGGAGGCCCTGGGCTACCTCGTCGACCCCGACAAGGTGCGCGACAAAGACGGCATCTCGGCCGCCGTCGACTTCCTCGCGCTCGCGGGCGAGCTCAAGGCCGCGGGCCGCACGCTCGAGCAGCACCAGCGCGACTTCGACGAGCGCTTCGGCGCCTTCGCGAGCGCGCAGGTCTCGCTGCGCGTCACCGACCTCAGCCGCATCGGCGCCGTCATGGCGGCGCTGCGCGACACTCCGCCGAACGAGGTCGGGGGCGTGCGCGTCAACCAGGTCGACGACTTCAGCGGCGGCTTCGGCGTCTTCCCGCCGAGCGACATCCTGCGGTTCTGGATGCACGGCGGCGCCCGTGTCATCGTGCGGCCGAGCGGCACCGAGCCCAAGGTGAAGGTCTACATCGACGCGTCGAGCGACCAGGGTTCGGTCGACGAGCGCCGGGCGGCCGCCGAGGCCGAGGTCGCGGCGCTCGAGGCGGGCATGCGCGCGCTCATAGTCTGAACGACGCCTGTCGCGCGGCCTCGCGCGCCAGCGGGGGTGTTCGCAACTCAGGCTGAGGGGCCGACTGTGACGCCGTCAGGCGCGGTTCAGCCCGGTACAGCCTGAGTTGCGAACAGGGCTGCGCGCATAGGGTGGAGGGCGTGACGACCCCGATGCCCGAGCGGCCGCCGCTGCTGCCGACCCCGGTCGTCGTGCTGTGGTTC
>NCEJ01000208.1:1662-2719 GCA_002280615.1 Micrococcales bacterium 32-70-13
GCTGGGCGCGATCGGCCTCGGGATGCTCTACTCCCGCCGCGGATTCGACCAGTTGACCCGCACCCCCGCCGTCTCGGCCGTCGTCATGGCGATCGCGAGTGCGCTCGCCGCGGTCGGTGTGCTGGCCCTGCTCACGATCGGGCCGGAGCGCCCCATCGGCCTCGTCGATGTGCAGGTCGCCTCGGTGGTGGCGATCACGACCGCGGCCGCATCCGCCTCGACCGTCGTGCTCATCCGCCCCTATGTCGACCCGATGGTCGCGCACGTGTGGGCGGGCATCGCCGGCGCGGGGCTCGCGCTGCCCTTCATGATCGCGGGGGTCAGCCCCGCGCTCGTCATGGCCGGGGCGATCGGTCTCGGCGTCGTCGACCGGGTGCGCGGGGCGCGCTTCGAGCGCGAGGTGGCGTTCCGCAAGCAGCTCGAAGCGGAGTACGCGGCCGAGCACGGCGATGGCGGGCGCGGCATCGGGGTCTCGGGGCTGCCCGGCATGCCTCCGCTGCCGCGTGCGCCGCGGCCCCAGCGGCCGTGGTCGCCGGGCGAGCGCAGCCTCAGCATCTGGCTCGGCGTCGTCGCGGCGCTCATCGTCGCGCTCGCGTGGACGGTCGGGTCGGCCGCCGCGGAGACAGGGCTGCTCCTGCCCGGCCAGGGCTTCGCGCTCGCCTCGCTCGGGGCCGTGCCGCTGCTCGTTCAGGTCGCCGTGCTGGCGCGCGTCGCGACCCCGCTGCGTGAAGCGCTCGCCGTCGCGGGCGGCCTCCTCATCGCCGCCTCGGCCGCGATGACGACCGCTCCGCTGCCGATCGTCGTGGCGAGCGCGATCGCGCTGCAGTCGCTCGCGATCGCGATCGTGACCGGGCTCGTCGCCCGCCGGGCGGGCAGCATGCGCCTCGGCCCCGTCGTCATGCTCGCGGTCACCGCCGCGATCGTCTGGATGCTCATCGTGCTGCCGAGCGGCGCCCTCGTGCTCGCCTTCGTCGCCGTCGCGACGACCATCCTCGCCCTCCGTCGAAAGGCCCGCTCATGACCTCCGACTCGCGATCCGACTCCCCGACGGGCGGGG
>NCEJ01000053.1 GCA_002280615.1 Micrococcales bacterium 32-70-13
GCGCCGAACTTCAGCTGGTCGGCGAGCGTCAGCGCGCTCTCCTCGGTGAAGTTGCCGCTGATCTGCGGGCGGCCGTCGGTGATCGCGCTGATCGTGCGCGGTGCGCTGATGACGCTGCCGTCGAGCACGATGGCGAACTGGTTCTGCACCCCGACGAGCGCGACGAGCCGCTCGGTCACGGCGCGGAACTGCGCGGTGCCCTCGGCGTCGAACTCCATGAACACGCCCCACTCGTTCGTGGTGACACCCGTGGAGGAGGTGACGAGGCCCGCGCGGGCGTCGGCGATGCGCTCGCCGGCGACCTCGACCGGCCCGAGGATGTACTTGATCGAGCCGTCCTGCTCACACGTGATGAGGGGCTCGTCGGTCGGGGCCACGTTGGCGCCGACTGCGGAGAGCGAAGCGCAGTCGAAGGTGTCGAACTGCTCCTGCAGCTCGGGCGTGATCCACGCCAGGTCGCTCGCATCGGTCGGGCTCGCTGTGGGCGAGGGCGCCGCGCTGGGCTCGGCGCTCGGCGAGGCCGAGGGGTCGGTCGCCGGGTCCTCCGCGCCCTCCTCGCCGATCATGTCGGGCGAGGGCAGGTCGGCGGCGAGCACGGGCCGGAACTCGAGCTTGGCCGAGCTCTGGATACGCTCGCGCGTCTCGTCGTCGGGCTCACCCGGGATCGACACGACGATGTTCTGGTTGCCCTGGGTGTTGATCTCGGCCTCGCTGACGCCACTGGCATCGACGCGCTGGCGGATGATCGCTACGGCCCGCTCGAGCTGCTCGGGCGTGACCGCCTCGCCCGTCGACAGCTGCGGGCTCAGCGTGATCTGCGTGCCGCCCTCGAGGTCGAGCGCGAGCTTCGGCGTCCACTGGCCGTTGTTGAACAGCACGCTCGCCCCGTTCGCCGCGATGAGGGCGATGATGATGACGAGCAGCCAGACGAGGGATCGAATGGCCTTGCGCTCGGTGGTAGTTCTGGCCACCTCAGGTACTCATTTCTGCCGGGGAGGGCGGGCACGCCGCAGAGCGGCGCGCAGCGCGCGGGGAGCGGAGGGGTCTAGCTCTCGGTCTTCTTGGTGCGCTTAGGCTTCTCGGCCGGCGCATCGAGGCTCGACTCGTTGAGAACGGGCTCGCCCGAGACGGGGGCGCCCTCGGCGGTCATCTCCTCTGCGGCGGCCTCCTCGTCGACGACGTCGTCTTCGATGACGCGCGCGAGGGTCTGGCGGTGCACGCGCACGGTGCTGCCGGGGCTCGTCTCGATGACAGCCACGTTGGCATCGTCGTCGATGCTCACGAGGGTGCCGAAGAGCCCGAAGTTCGTCATGACCTCGGCACCGGGCACCATCTTCTCCTGCAGGTCCTCGAGAGCCTGCTTGCGCTTGCGGGAGTTGCGGAACATGAAGAAGATCAGCAGGGCGAGGACGCCCAGCATGACGATGGTCAACGGATCCATGAGGGATTGCCTTTCAGGAGTACTGCGGCTCGGGAAGTTCTGCGGCGGAGCGCCGGTCGTGGCGCCAGTCAGCGAGCGGATGCACTGCCGAGGGCCAGCGTCAACTATAGGTCATCGGCCCCGGTCGCCCGGGGCACACGGCCCAGGTGGTCCCAGGCGCGAGCGGTCGCGACCCGCCCGCGCGGGGTTCGCGACAGCAGCCCCGTGCGCACGAGGAACGGCTCGACGACCGCCTCGATCGTCTCGGCCTCCTCCCCCACCGACACGGCGAGGGTCGAGAGGCCCACGGGTCCGCCGTCGAATCGGTCGACGATGGCGGTGAGCACGGCGCGGTCGAGCCGGTCGAGGCCCTGCTCATCGACGTCGTACAGCTCGAGCGCCGCGCGCACGGCCGCACGGTCGGCCGGGCCGCCGCGCACGAGCGCGAAGTCGCGCACCCGGCGCAGGAGGCGGTTAGCGATGCGGGGCGTGCCGCGCGAGCGGCGCGCAATCTCGGCGAGGGCATCCTCATCGATCGCCAGCGACAGCAGGCGGGCGGCGCGCACGAGCACCTCGTGCAGTTCGTCGGGCTCGTAGAACTCGAGGTGCGCGGTGAAGCCGAAGCGGTCGCGCAACGGGTTCGGGAGGAGCCCCGAGCGGGTCGTCGCCCCCACGAGCGTGAACGGCGCGAGCTCGAGCGGGATGCTCGTCGCGCCGGCGCCCTTACCGACCATGATGTCGACGCGGAAGTCCTCCATCGCGAGGTAGAGCATCTCCTCGGCCGAGCGCGCCATGCGATGGATCTCGTCGATGAAGAGCACTTCGCCCGGAACGAGCGACGAGAGCACGGCCGCGAGGTCGCCCGCGTGCTGGATGGCCGGACCGCTCGTCATGCGCAGCGGGCGCCGCCCCTCGTGCGCGACGATCATCGCGAGCGTTGTCTTACCGAGCCCGGGAGGACCCGCGAGCAGGATGTGGTCGGGCGTGCGGTTCTGCAGGCCCGCCGCCTCGAGCAGCAGCTGCAGCTGGCGGCGCACCTTCTGCTGCCCGACGAACTCCGCGAGGCTCTGGGGCCGAAGCGCGCCCTCGAAGGCGAGCTCGGCCTCCGATTCCGGGCTCGCGCGCAGCACGTCGTCGGTCACGAGCGAGCCCCGCCCGCGTCATCCGCGCGGCCGCGCGCGGGGCCGAGCAGACCGAGAGCGCGGCGCAGCAGCACGGGCAGCCCCGTCGTCGCCGCGTCGGGGTCGGCCTCGACGACCTGCGTGGCGGCCTCGAGTGCGGTGCGCTCGGGCCAGCCGAGGCCCGTCAGCGCGGCGACGAGCGAGGCCGTTACGACGCTCGGCGCCGGATCGCCCGCACGATCGGCGCCCGGAGCCGCCCCGGCCGGAGCAGCGAGCTTGCCCGCGAGCGTGACGACGATGAGCTTGGCGGTCTTGGGGCCGATGCCGCTCACGGCCCGGAAGGGTGCGTCGTCGTCGGCCGCGATCGCCCGCGCGATGGCGTCGGGCGTCATCTCGCCGAGCACCCCGAGCGCCGACTTCGGGCCGACGCCCGAGACCGTGCGCAGCAACTCGAAGAGCCCGAGCTCGACCTCATCGGCGAAGCCGAAGAGACTCATGTCGTCTTCGCGTACGACGAGGGCGGTGTGCAGGCGCACGGTGTCGCCGACCCGCAGTTCGCGCCCGTGCCGCTCGGTGAGGGCGACGGCGTAGCCGACCCCGGCCACGTCGATCACGACGCGCGACCCCGCGAGGGCGATGAGGGTACCCCGCAGGCTGGCGATCACCCGTCGAGCCTACGGGTGCGCGTCGCCTTCTCGGCCGCGCGCCACGCCTGCTGGGCGGGCGTCAGCGCGGTCCCCTCGGCCTCGCCCACCGACGCCGGGGCCGGGCCCGACCCGCCCCGCCAGCCATGGCAGATCGCGAGGGCGAGCGCGTCGGCGGCGTCGGCGGGCTTCGGCGGGGCATCCAATCGCAGGATGCGCTGCACCATCGCCGTGACCTGCTTCTTGTCGGCCCCGCCGTGGCCGGTGACGGCGGCCTTCACCTCGGTCGGCGTGTGCAGCGTCACCGTGAGGCCGCGCGCGGCCGCCGCGTGCAGCACGACCCCGCTCGCCTGGGCCGTGCCCATGACGGTGCTGACGTTGTGCTGCGCGAAGACGCGCTCCAGCGCGACCGCGTCGGGGCGGTGCTCGTCGAGCAGGGCCGCGATCGCGTCGCCGATGGCGAGCAGCCGCCGCTCGAGGGCGAGCCCAGCCGGCGTCTCGATGACGGTGACCGCGACGAGCGTGGCGCGGCGCGTGGGCTCGATGTCGACCATGCCGACCCCGCAGCGGGTCAGTCCGGGGTCGACGCCGAGCACCCGCGGCATGGGTCGCTACTCGTCGTCGTCGTCGAGCTGGGCGCGCACCTCGGGGCTGAGCGACACGTTCGTGAAGACGTTCTGCACGTCGTCGAGGTCGTCCATGGCGTCGACGAGCTTGAAGAGCTTGCGCGCCGTCTCGGCGTCGGCCTCGATCTGCACGTTCGCGACGAACTCGGCCTCGGCCGAGTCGTACTCGATGCCGGCCTCCTGCAGCGCCGTGCGCGCGGCCACGAGCTGCGAGGGGTCGGTGATGACCTCGAAGCCGCCGCCCTGGTCGATGACCTCCTCGGCCCCCGCGTCGAGCACCGCGAGCAGGATGTCGTCTTCCGTGACGCCCTCGGTCTTCGTGATGGCGATGACGCCCTTGCGGCTGAAGTTGTAGGCGACGCTGCCGGGGTCGGCCATCGTGCCGCCGTTGCGCGACATCGCCGTGCGCACCTCGGCGGCCGCGCGGTTCTTGTTGTCGGTGAGGCACTCGATCAGCAGGGCGAGGCCGCCCGGGCCGTAGCCCTCGTACATGATCGTCTGGTAGTCGATCGACTCGCCCGAGAGACCGGCGCCGCGCTTGATCGCGCGATCGATGTTGTCGTTGGGCACCGAGGTCTTCTTGGCCTTCTGCACCGCATCGACGAGCGTCGGGTTGCCGCTCAGGTCGGCGCCGCCGATCTTGGCCGCGACCTCGATGTTCTTGATGAGCTTGGCGAACGACTTGGCGCGACGGGCGTCGATGACGGCCTTCTTGTGCTTCGTCGTCGCCCACTTGGAATGGCCGGACATGGTGCTCCTCGCGGGTCGGAAATCCCCTCCAGTTTAGGGCAGGGCGTCGGCGCGGATTCCGGCGCGGCGCAGCTCGATGCCCGCGAGGGCGCGAACCACCGCGGCATCGTGGGCGCGCCACGCCGCGGCGGGGTCGGGATGCACGGCCACGAGCTCGCGCAGCGGTGCCTGAGCGACCGCGCGCGCCGCGAGCGTGTCGGCGGTCATGCCCTGGGCGATCATGGCCCGCAGGCTGCGCGAGCGGCGCGCGAAGCGCACGCGCGGCAGCACCCACAGCAGCGCGAGCAGCAGCAGCGGCACGAGCGCGACCGCCCAGCCGACGCCGACCGCGAGGGTCTCGACGAACACCTGCTGGGCGCGACCGGCGGCAGCGACCTGCTCACCCGCGCTCGCGGCCGCGTCGAAGGGGGCACGGATGCCGTCACCGATGAGCGGCACGTCGCCGAGGTTCTCGGCGGCCTCGGTGAGCCCGGTCTGGAAGTCGAGCCCCGCAGCCTCGAGGTCGCGCCCGAACGAGCCGAGCGCACGGATCGCCGTGGTCACGGCGGTCGCGATGCTGACGACGATGATGACCCCCACGACCCCGATCACGTCGGCGATGATCTGCCGAGTGCGGGCCGCCGGGTAGTCGGAGTAGAGGCTCATGCCCCTATCGTGCCAGCACGCGGCCTCAGGATGCGGCGGCGACGTGGTCGAGGAACCGCTCGTGCAGGCGGGTCTCTCCCGCGACCTCGGGGTGGAACGAGGTGCCGAGCAGCCGACCCTGCTCGACGGCGACGATGCGGCCGTCGGAGAGCGAGGCGAGCACGTCGACCCCGGGCCCGACCTCGTCGACCACGGGCGCGCGGATGAAGACCGCGTGCACGGGCGCGTCGCCCAGCACGGGCATCGCGAGGTCGGTCTCGAACGAGTCGAGCTGGGTGCCGAAGGCGTTGCGCCGCACGGCAACATCGAGGCCGCCGAGGGTCTGCTGACCCTCGATCGCATCGTGCACCCGATCGGCCAGCATGATGAGCCCCGCGCACGTGCCGTAGACGGGCATCCCGTCGGCGATGCGGGCCCGCAGCGGGTCACGCAGCCCGAACAGGCGGCTGAGCTTGTCCATGACGCTCGACTCGCCGCCGGGGATCACGAGCCCGGCGACCTCGGCGAGCTGGGCGGGCGTGCGCACCTCGCGCACGTCGGCGCCCAGCGCGCGCAACACGGCGACGTGCTCGCGCACGTCGCCCTGCAGGGCGAAGACGCCGACGGGCGGAAGAGCCCTACCAGCCACGCTCGGCGAGGCGGTGCGGCGCGGGCAGGTCGGCGACGTTGATGCCGACCATCGCCTCGCCGAGACCGCGCGAGGCCTCGGCCACGATCGCCGGGTCGTTGTAGCCCGCGGTCGCCTTGACGATCGCGGCGGCGCGCGCCACGGGGTTGCCCGACTTGAAGACGCCCGAACCGACGAAGACGCCGTCGGCGCCGAGCTGCATCATGAGCGCGGCGTCGGCGGGGGTAGCCACGCCACCGGCGGTGAAGAGCACGACGGGGAGCTTGCCGGTCTGCGCGACCTCGGCGACCAGCTCGTACGGCGCCTGCAGCTCCTTCGCCGCGACGTACCACTCGTCGGGGGTCTTGGCCGAGAGCGCCCGGATCTCGCCGAGGATCGTGCGGATGTGCTTGGTCGCCTCGGAGACGTCGCCCGTGCCGGCCTCACCCTTCGAGCGGATCATCGCCGCGCCCTCGGTGATGCGGCGCAGCGCCTCGCCGAGGTTGGTCGCGCCGCAGACGAAGGGCACCGTGAAGGGCCACTTGTCGATGTGGTTGACGTAGTCGGCGGGGCTCAGCACCTCCGACTCGTCGATGTAGTCGACACCGAGCGACTGCAGCACCTGGGCCTCGACGAAGTGGCCGATGCGGGCCTTCGCCATGACGGGGATCGACACCGTCGCGATGATCTCGTCGATCAGGTCGGGGTCGCTCATGCGGGCGACGCCGCCCTGCGCGCGGATGTCGGCGGGCACGCGCTCGAGCGCCATGACGGCGACTGCCCCGGCATCCTCCGCGATGCGGGCCTGCTCAGCGTTGATGACGTCCATGATGACGCCGCCCTTGAGCATCTCGGCGAGCCCGCGCTTCACGCGGCTCGTGCCCTGCACGCTCGTCGACGTGGTCTCGGTCATCGTGTATCGGCCCTTTCTGGCACGGTGCGCGCTCGAGCGCGCGGAAGATCGTTCAGTGGATGCGGCGGCCGCGTCAGTCTACTGCCGCGAATCTGAGGGCCAGGCGCGAGCGACCTCGTCGCGCACCTCACCGAGCAGCCGCGGCACGGCCTTGGTGCCGGCCACGATCGGGAAGAAGTTCGAGTCGAGCGCCCACCGCGGCACGATGTGCTGGTGCAGGTGCGCCGCGATGCCGGCGCCGGCGATGCGGCCCTGATTCATGCCGATGTTGAAGCCCTGGCACCCCGAGGTCGCCGTGAGCACGCTCATCGCCGTCTGCGTGAGCGCGCCGATCTCGGCGACCTCCTCGGGGCTCGCCTCGTCGTACTGCGCGATGTGCCGGTAGGGGCAGACGAGCAGGTGCCCGCTGTTGTAGGGGTAGAGGTTGAGCAGCACGTAGGCGTGCTCGCCGCGCGCGACGATGAGCGCCTGCTCGTCGTCGAGCTCGGGCGCTCGGCAGAACGGGCAGGCGTCGTCGTCGGGCTGCTGGCCGTTCTCGATGTAGACGAGGCGATGCGGCGTCCACAGCCGCTGGAAGGCATCCGGGACCGCCGCGAACCCCGCCGCGCTCTCCGCCGGCACGCCGTCGAGGCCGCGCCGGGCATCCTGATCGGTCATGGATGCTCGCTACAGCTCGGCGGAGCGCGTCGAGATCGCCGTGGTGATGCGGGCGATCGCCTGACCTGCGAGCCGTCGCGGAACCGGAAGCTCACCGCGCCGTTGGCGACGTCGTCGGCGCCCGCGATCAGCAGGTAGGGCACCTTGCCGGTCGTGTGGGTGCGGATCTTCTTCTGCATGCGGTCATCGCTGCGGTCGACGTGCGCGCGCACCCCGGCCCCGCGCAGCGTCGCGATGACGCCCTCGAGGTACTCGGCGTAGTCCTCGGCGACGGGGATGCCGACGACCTGCTCGGGCGCGAGCCAGGCCGGGAACGCGCCCGCGTAGTGCTCGAGCAGGATCGCGAAGAAGCGCTCGATCGAGCCCAGCAGGGCGCGGTGGATCATGATCGGCTGCTGTCGCGTGCCGTCGGAGGCCGTGTACTCGAGCTCGAAGCGCTCGGGCTGGTTGAAGTCGAGCTGCACGGTCGAGAGCTGCCACGTGCGCCCGATCGCATCGCGCGCCTGCACCGAGATCTTGGGCCCGTAGAAGGCGGCCCCACCCGGGTCGGGCACGAGCTCGAGGCCCGAGTCGACGGCGACCTCGCGCAGCGTCTCGGTCGCCTGATCCCACAACCCGTCGCTGCCGAACGACTTCTCGGGGTTGCGGGTCGAGAGCTCGAGGTAGAAGTCGTCGAGGCCGTAGCCGCGCAGCGTCTCCAGAACGAACTGCAGCTGGCTCGCGACCTCGGCCTTCACCTGGTCGGGCGTCACGTAGATGTGCGCGTCGTCCTGCGTCAGCCCGCGCACGCGCGTCAGGCCCGAGAGGGTGCCGCTCTTCTCGTAGCGGTAGACCGTGCCGAACTCGGCCAGGCGCAGCGGCAGCTCGCGGTACGAGCGCCCGCGGGCGCGGAAGATCAGGTTGTGGAACGGGCAGTTCATGGGCTTGAGGTAGTAGTTCTGCCCCTGCTTCGTGACGTTCCCCTCGGCGTC
>NCEJ01000054.1:0-617 GCA_002280615.1 Micrococcales bacterium 32-70-13
CAGCCCCCGCATCGTCGGCATCGTGCTGCTCTACGCGGCCGTCATGGTGCCGACCGGCGCCTACGACGGCGTGTGGCCGCGCTTCATGGCCGACATCGGCGCAGGCCCGGTGCTCACGGCCGCGAGCTACGCGCTCTTCGCCGTGCCCTACGTGCTCGTCGCCGGCTGGGCGGGCCGCCTCGCCGACCGGCGCGGCGGCGTCTCGGCCTACTGGCGCGGCATGCTCATCCTGCTGCCGATCGTCACCCTGTACGGCGTCGTGGGCAACCCCTTCATCGCCACGGGCATGGGCTTCGTCGAGTCGACCGGTCAGGCACTCGCCTTCATCGGCGCCGCGGCCGCGATGGCGCACGCCGTCGACCCGGCCCGCGCGGGCTCGGCGCAGGGCCTACTGCGCGGCATCGGCCTCGCGGCCGCCACGATCGCGGCCGGTGTCTCGGGGCTCGCCTACGAGGCGGGCGGAGCGCTGCTGCTGTTCGGCGGCACCGCGATCGCCGTGGCCGTCATCGCCGCGGTCGGGCTGCTGCTCGCACGCGAGCGCCGCGCCGGCGGAGCGCCCGCTCGAAGCTAGTCGTCGGCTTCGCCGGGCATCATGGCGGCATGGGTCGGCGGCGTGG
>NCEJ01000054.1:637-8577 GCA_002280615.1 Micrococcales bacterium 32-70-13
GCGCTCGAGGAGAGCATCCGGAGCCTGCTGGCCGGCCGGGCCAGCGGGGCGACGATCTGCCCGAGCGAGGCGGCGCGGGCTGTCGGCGGCGAGGACGAGGAGGCCTGGCGCGACCTCATGGAGCCCGCCCGGCGCGCGGCGCGGCGCCTCGTCGCGGCGGGCGAGGTCGAGATCACGCAGGGCGGCCGGGTCGTCGACCCCTCGACGGCGAAGGGGCCGATCCGGGTTCGGCGGGCGCGGCCCTAGTCGGCGGCGGGCGACTGCTGGTGCGCGCCGACGCGCCAGCGGCCCTCGGCGTAGACGTAGGTCGTCGTCGCCCACGCGTCGACCGGCACGCCGTCGCGCGAGCTGCGCAGCCGGTAGGCGAGCATCGCGGCCCGGTCGCCCAGGCGCACGACCCGCTGGTCGCTCATCGTCGCCGCGCCCCACGTCGTGCCGTCGAGCGCCACGATCGCGGCCGAGCGCTCGACGAGCGATCCGTCGTCGATGAGCACGGCGTCCGCCGTCATGGCCTGCTGCAGGTGCGTGCCGCCGTCGCCGTGCCGCATCGCCTCCCACAGGTCGTGCTCCTGGCGGATGAGCTGAGCGGGCAGATCGTCGGTGATCGCGGTCATGCGCTCAGTCCATCGGCTGGGTGGATGCTCGTCAAGGGCTCGCGTGCACCCGTACCCACTCGTGCATGACGATCGCGGCCGCGGCGCTCGCGTTGATCGACGCTCAGCCCCGGGCCCTCCTGGCCGAAGAGCAGGATGCACGCGCGCGGCAGCGGTGCGGCATCGACCGGCCGCGAACCGGGCACATTGTCGACCGCCACGATCGGCAGGTCGGCCGCGCGCGCGAAGGCGACGAGGTCGGCGATCGTCTCGTGGTGCGACACGTGCTGGTAGCGGTCGGTGACCATGGCGCCGCGTTTGTTCCAGCGGCGGCGGCCGACGATGTGCACCGAGGCTGCGAGGAAGGCGTTGGCGCTACGCACGATCGAGCCGATGTTCATGTCGTGCTGCCAGTTCTCGATCGCGACGTGGAAGGGGTGCCGCCGCGCGTCGAGGTCGGCGACGATCGCGGCCATGCTCCAGTAGCGGTAGCGGTCGATGACGTTGCGGGTGTCGCCGTGCGCGAGCAGTTCGGGGTCGAGGCGCAGGTCGGCGGGCAGCTCGCCTTGCCACGGGCCGACGCCGCGGGTCGTCCACTCGAGCGTGGGCTCGGGATCGGTCATGCCCCCAGGCTACGGGGCGCCGCTATCGCCTCGGAGATTGCTGACGTACCCTGAACCCATCATGGCAACACCCACCCGTGATCACGCTGTCGACCTCGTGCGCGCCGCGTTCCTCGTCGTCGTGGTGGGTCTGCACGTCATGATGGCGGGAATCACAGTCGAGACCGACGGGCTCGCCATCACGAACTCGCTCGACGGGCATCCGATCTTCGCCTGGAGCACGTGGCTCGTGCAGGTCATGCCCCTGTTCTTCGTCATGGGCGGCTTCTCGAGTCTGCTCGCGTGGCGGCGCCAGCGCGAGCGCGGGGTGACCGGGGCCGACTACGTGCGCGACCGCGTCGCCCGCCTCGCCCGGCCCGCCCTGCTGCCGCTCGGGCTCGTCGGAATCACGCTCGCGGTGCTCGGGCTCGTGGGCCTACCCGACCCGGTGCTCGCCGACGTGGGCTTCCGCATCGGGCAGCCCCTGTGGTTCTTGGCCGTCTATCTCGGATGCTCGGGCCTCGTGCCCCTCATGGCCCGCCTGCACGAGCGCGCGCCGTGGGTCACCCTGCTCACGATGCTCGGCGCCGTCATGATCATCGACACGGTCGCCCTGCTCACGGTGCAGCCGTTGATCGGCGCGCTCAACCTCCTGTTCGTGTGGCTCTTCGTGCAACAGCTCGGCTTCTGCCTCGCCGACGGCTGGTTCGACTGGCGCCGCCGATGGATGCTCGGTCTCGCCGGCCTCGCCGCCTTCGGCGTGCTGCTGTTCTTGACGACCGTCGTCGGGTACTCGACCGATATGTACGACAACCTGAACCCGCCGACCGCGGCGATCCTCGTGCTCGGGGTCGGCCAGACGCTGCTGTTCGCCTTCCTGCGCCCGTGGCTCGCGCGCCTCGCGGAGCGCGAGACCCTCGCGGGCCTCAGCGGCGCCATCAACACGAACGCCATGCAGATCTACCTGTGGCACGTGCCCGTCATCGTGCTCATCGCGGTCGTGCTCGTGGTCTCGGGGGCGCCGTTCCCCGAGCCGCTCAGTGAGGGCTGGTGGCAGAGCCGGCCGCCGTTCCTCGTGGCGGTCGCGCTGCTGCTCATCCCGATCGTCATCGGGGTGAGCTGGCTCGAGCGCCGCGACGAGGCGCGCGGTCGTCCGGCCGCCGAACCCGTCGGCCCGTGGATGGCGGCGCTCAAGGTCGTGCTCGGCATCGCCGGAGTCGTGACGCTGCTCGTGGCGGGGTTCACGCCCGCGTACGGCGCGGCGATCGGCGTGACGCTGCTGCTCATCGCGGTGCTGCTGCGGTCGCCCCGGCGGCGTGCGGCGGTGGATGCTGCGGATGGCGCGGCGGGTGGCGATGCGGGTGGCGATGCGGCGATCGACGCGGCAACCGACGCGGGCCGCGAGACCGTCGCCCCTCCTCCCCAAAAGGCCTGATCAGACCGCTTCCCCCCGCCGTCCACCGAGGGCATGGTGGGGCCCTCCGGTGTCGGTGGTCGCTGCTTGACTGCCGGCATGTCGACCTCCACCGCCCTCGCCGCGCAGCCTGCCGCGCTGCCAGCCTCGCCCGCCGCCGCGGTCGATGCGGGGCTCGGTGCGGTGCTCGACTCGATCGTCGAGGTCAACCAGCTCGTCGCGGCGTTGCACGCCTATCGCACGGTCGCGATCGACGAGGTGCGGCGGCTCGCGCTCGCGGCCGAGGCGCACCTGCCCTCGGGTGGCAGCGGATGGTCGCGCGAGACGACGGCGCGGCGTGTCGCGACCACCGAGCTCAGCACGGCGCTGCGCATGAGCGAGCGCGAGGCCGAGCAGCTCGTCGCCGATAGCGCGGTCCTGGCGCACGAGCTGCGGCCGACGCTCGAGGCCCTCCGCTCCGGCCGCATCAGCTATCGGCACGCGAGCGTGCTCGTCGATGAGGCGCGCTCGCTGCCCGAGGCGATCTGGTCGGCCTTCGAGGCCGAGGCGCTCCCCGCGGCCGAGGCGCGCACGCCCACCGGGTTCCGGCAGGCGGCGCGGGCGATCCGCGAGCGGATGCATCCCGACTCGGTCGACGTGCGGCGCACAGCAGCCGAAGACTCCCGCTCGGTGCGCATCGAGCCCGGGCGCGACGGCATGGCCTGGCTCACCGCCCACCTGCCCGCCGAGCAGGCCGTCGGCGCATACCGCCGCCTCACCGAGATCGCGCGCGGCCTCGCCGCCCCCGACGAGGCGCGCACGCTGACGCAGCGCCGGGCCGACGTGCTCGCCGACCTGCTCACCGACGGCATCATGCCCGAGTCCGGTCTCGGGCGCGGGGTGCGCGCGACCGTGCTCGTGAGCGTGCCCGTGCTGTCGCTCCTCGAGGCGGAGCACCCCGCCTCCGGCGCGAGCACGCTCGAGGGCTACGGGCCGATCTCCACCGAGGTCGCTCGACGCCTCGCGGCGCACGCCCCCAGCTTCGTGCGGTTGCTGACCCATCCCGAGACGGGCACTGTGCTCTCGGTGGGGCGTGAGCGGTACGCGGTGCCGCGCGATCTGCGACTCTGGCTGCGCATCCGCGACGAGACGTGCCGGTTCCCCGGCTGCGGTCGGTCGGCCGCGACCTCCGACATCGATCACACCGTCGACTGGCAGCACGAGGGCGCCACCCGACATGACAACCTCGCGCACCTGTGCGAGGCCCACCACCAGCTCAAGCACCGCACCGCCTGGCGTGTCGACCAGGCCGGCGGGGGTGCTCTCGAGTGGCGCGCGCCGAGCGGGCGCACGTATCGCACCGAACCCGCAGTCGCCCTGGTCGGCTGACGAAGGTCGGTTGACGAGAGGGCTGAGCGACCGTCGCCCTGTTAACCTCTGCCCATGGGCATCCCGAGGCAGAGCGAGGGCGCTGCTCGTGGCGAGCACAACGCCGAGCCGCTCTGGCGCCCCGACGGCCCCGACCTGCTCATCCACGGCGACAACCTCGCGGCGATGCGCGCTCTGCCCGACGCGAGCGTGCAGCTCGTCTACCTCGACCCGCCGTTCAACACGGGGCGCACCCAGCACCGCCGCACGACACGCAGCGTGCGCGACCCCGAGGGCGCCCACCTCGGCTTCGCCGGCACGAGCTACACCCGCACGGTCGAGGCGCTCAGCAGCTACGACGACACCTTCGGCGACTACTGGGGCTTCCTCGCCCCGCGGCTCATCGAGGCGCACCGGCTGCTGCGCGACGACGGCACCCTCTACCTGCACCTCGACTGGCGCGAGGCCCACTACGCGAAGGTTGCCCTCGACGCCCTGTTCGGCCGCGACTGCTTCCTCAACGAGCTCATCTGGGCCTACGACTACGGCGCCAAGGCGCGCCGCCGCTGGCCGACGAAGCACGACACGATCCTCGTGTACGTGAAGAACCCGGCCACGTACTACTTCGACAGCGAGGCGGTCGACCGCGAGCCCTACATGGCTCCGGGCCTCGTGACGCCCGAGAAGGCGGCGCGCGGCAAGCTGCCGACCGACGTGTGGTGGCACACGATCGTTCCGACGAGCGGAGCCGAGAAGACCGGCTACCCCACCCAGAAGCCGCTCGGCGTGCTGCGCCGCATCGTGCAGGCCTCGAGCCGCGAGGGCGACTGGGTGCTCGACGCCTTCGCGGGCAGCGGCACGACGGCCGCGGCCGCGCGCGCGCTCGGCCGGCACAGCATCAGCATCGATGAGAGCCCGGATGCCGTGGCCGTCATCGAGCGCCGCCTCGGCCTGGTCGCGCGGACGCTCGGGGCCGCGCATCCGGAACCGCCCCGTTAGGCTGGCGCGCGTGAGCGAACGACGCGATATCGAGTGCTGGCTGACCGACATGGACGGCGTGCTCGTGCACGAGAACACGCCCTTGCCCGGAGCGGTCGAGCTGATCCGGCAGTGGCGCGACGCGGGCACGCCCTTCCTCGTGCTGACGAACAACTCGATCTTCACACCGCGCGATCTCGCCGCGCGCCTGCGCGCGAGCGGCCTCGACGTGCCGGAGGAGTCGATCTGGACGAGCGCGCTCGCGACGGCCGACTTCTGCGCGAGCCAGATCCCGGGCGGGCGCGCCTACGTGATCGGCGAGGCGGGCCTCACGACGGCCCTCCACGAGGCGGGCTTCATCATGACCGAGACCGACCCCGACTACGTCGTCGTCGGCGAGACGCGCAACTACTCGTTCGACGCGATCACGAAGGCGATCCGCCTCATCGGCCAGGGCGCCCGCTTCATCGCCACGAACCCCGACGCGACCGGCCCGAGCGCCGACGGGCCGATGCCCGCGACGGGGGCGATCTCGGCGCTCATCACGAAGGCGACGGGGAAGGACCCGTACGTCGTCGGCAAGCCGAACCCCATGATGTTCCGCTCGGCCATGAACCGCATCGGCGCCCACAGCGAGAACACCGCGATGATCGGCGACCGCATGGACACCGACATCGTCGCGGGCATCGAGGCCGGCCTGCACACGGTGCTCGTGCTCACGGGCATCAGCGACGAGGCCGAGATCGCGCGCTACCCGTTCCGCCCCGACGAGATCCTGCAGGGCGTGCACGAGCTCGTCGACGCGACGCCCGCCGAGACCGAGCTCTGAGGCCCCTCGGCCGAGATCAGGCGGCGGGAGCCGGTGGCGCGAGGCTGCCGGTGATCGGCTCGCCCGACGACCGCGACGCGAAGCAGAAGTAGTCGCGCGCTCCGGAATCCCACTGCTCCTCCGTGGCCGGGAAGGCGCCCTGCACCTGCACGTCGGTGAGGCCGCCCGCCGCGGCGAGGTCGAGCACCCCGGGGGCCGTGCACAGCAGCGACATCTGGGCCGCGAGCGCCTCCTCGCCGGGGTACGGCCCCGGCTCGAGCTCGCCCTCCGCGAGCGGGAACTCCGCGCGGCGCACGAGCTGCCCGCCGTGCGGCTCGGCGCAGTCGACGACCGTGTACTCGTCCTGCCAGGCATCTACGTAAGGCTCGAGGCACTCGCCGCCGCCGAGCTCGTCCCAGCGGTACTCCCCCGGGTCGACGGGCCCGATCGGCCGGGCGGTGGCGGTCGGAGTGGGTGACGGCGTCGCGGTCGGCGAGGGCTCGGCGCCCGGCGCGGGGCCGAGCAGGGTCGGGATGCGCGTGCCCACGAAGAAGATCGCGACGAGGGCGAGCAGCGCCACGAGGGCGCCCGCCACCCACAGCAGCGTCTTCTGCGTGCGGCCGAGCGGGGCGCGGGGCGGGGCGGGTTCTCCGGGTGCCGGCGGCTCGCCACCCGACCCGCGCCGCGAGGGGCGGGGGGCGGCGGGGATGAGCGCCTCCTCGTACTCCTGGAAGCTCTCGGCGCCGAAGAGCTCGTCGAGCGCCCCGCCCTCCTCGGGCTGGCGCATGAGCTCGGTCGCGGCGTCGCCGAGGGGTCGAGCCGCGTCGACGATCGCGGAGGGCTGCGTCGGCTCGGGCTCGATGATCGCCGAGGGCTGGGTGGGCTCGGGCTCGAGCACGGCCGGCTGGGCGACGGGCAGCACGGCGGGAAGGGTCGGCGGCGGCTCGACGAGAGCGGGGGGCGGCGCGAAGGTGCCGAAGGGGTCGACCGGCGCGAAGGGGTCGACCGGCGGAGGGAGGTCGGGCACCGGCTGCGCTGCGGGCGGTTCGGGCGCGGGCGCGGGCGGCACAACAGGCTCCGGCGCCGGGCTGCCGAACTGCGAACGGAACCACGCGTCGGCGTCGAAGCCCCCGGTGTCCGGCCCGTCAGAGCCCGGGTCGCGCTCGTCGGTCACGCGAGCCCCAGGTCGCCCAGCCCGATGGCGGCGCGGTACTCGTACCCGGCCTCCTCGATCACACGCCGGGCATCCGTCGCCCGATCGACGACGACGGCCACGGCGACGACGGTCGCTCCGGCGGCCTCGAGCGCGCGGGCCGCGGTGAGGGGCGAACCGCCGGTCGTCGAGGTGTCTTCGAGCACGATGACGCGCTTGCCCGCGACGTCGGGGCCCTCGACCTGCTTGCCGCGGCCGTGGTCTTTCGGCGCTTTGCGCACGACGAAGGCGTCGTAGGCGAGGCCGCGAGCGGCACCCTGGTGCAGCACGGCCGAGGCGACGGGGTCGGCGCCCATGGTGAGGCCGCCGACGGCGTCGATGTCGGGGATATCGGCGATGAGGTCGACCATGACCTGGCCGATGAGCGGGGCGACGCGGTGGTCGAGGCTCACCTTGCGGAGGTCGATGTAGTACGACGCGGTCGCGCCGCTCGTGAGCGTGAACTCGCCGTGGAACACGGCCTCGTCGCGGATGAACTGGATGAGCTGATCGCGCGCCTCGGTCACCCGCTCACTCTAGTTCGTCACCCGCGCATCCGTAGGCTGGGGAGCATGCGCATCGCCACCTGGAACGTCAACTCCATCCGCACGCGCCACGGCCGCGTGGTCGACTGGCTCGTGAACGCCGACGTCGACGTGCTCGCGATGCAGGAGATCAAGTGCACCCCCGCGCAGTTCCCCCTCGAGCCCTTCGAGGCCGCCGGCTACGAGGTCGTGCTGCACGGCCTCAACCAGTGGAACGGCGTCGCGATCGCGAGCCGCCTGCCGATGACCGACATCGAGATCGGCTTCAGCGGCCAGCCCGGCTTCGCGAAGGGGCATGATCCTGATTCGGGCCAGGATGCCCCGCTCGAGGCCCGCGCGATCGGCGCGACCGTCGACGACGTGCGGCTGTGGAGCCTCTACGTGCCCAACGGCCGCGGGCTCGACGACCCGCACATGGACTACAAGCTGCGCTTCCTGCGCGCGCTCGCCGACGACAGCGC
>NCEJ01000209.1 GCA_002280615.1 Micrococcales bacterium 32-70-13
CTCGAGGCTGATGCCGGAGACGGTCTGCGTGGCGCTGAAGGCCACCACTGCGGGCTTGGTGATCACGCTATTGTCCAGGGTGACCGCGCCGTTGCGGGCCAGACATCTGCCGTTGACCGTCGCGCCATTGTTCACGGTGATGGAGGCGAGCGCGAGGATGTTACCGACCATAGAAACGCCGACGGCGAGGGTGGCGGAGGAGCCCACCTGCCAGTAAACCATGTCCGGGTTGCCGATGCTGTCCTTGAAGATGACACTGCTTCCTTCTGTGGCTAAGAAGGAAGTGCCGATCTGGAACATCCACACGGCTTTCGGGTCAACAGCGGCGTCGAGGGTCAGCATGCCGTTCATCGTAGCCGCTCCGTCGAACTTGTACACGCCGGGCAGAAGGGTCATGCCACCAAGGTCTTGGTTGGAGAGCGTCTTGTTGAATCTTCGATCCGCAATGGCGTTATAGGTGGTGGTTAAAGCACCTTGCGCGCCGCCGGAAGCTCCGTTGGCAGCGTCAACGGCGCCATTGAGGACGGCGGGAGGAAATCCGGTAATTTCCGAACCCGGAAAGATTCCGATGTTACCCGTTACGACCGTTCCGACCACACCAGTGCTGGTAACCGTAGAGCCAGCGAGGATGGCGTAGGGGCCAGCCAACCCTAAATCGATAGGATACTCTCTCAGAGTGGGGCGCGGAGTGGCGGTCACCGACGGTCTGGCGGAGGGTACTGCGCTGGGTTGCACTGACGTCGGACTCACCGAAGGGACTTTGGACGGGCTGGCGCTGGGGCTCAAGCTTGGCGGCACCGTTGGCTGGTTGACAAACGTAGGACCAGCCGTTGCCTCCACAGATGGACTGACACTCGGGATCGCGGAAGGGACCAAGGTGGGACTGGCACTGGGGACCCTGCTTGGAGAAGCGCTAGGCGTCAGAGAGGGAGCCAGGGTGGGCTTGGCGGTGGGGACCGCCGTGGGCAACGCCGATGGGACCGCGGTCGGATTGGCAGTAGGTGTCAACGTGGGCGGGCTGGATGGAACAGCGGTCGGGTTCACGGTGATGGTCGTGGTCGGGGCGATCGTGGGAGTGACTGTGGGCGGAGGACTTGGCGCATTCGCAACGGTTGGTCCCGCAGTCTGCGTCACGGTAGGCGCAGCCGTTGGGGCTTTGGATGGAGAAGTGGAAGGACTCAGAGTGGGGTTGGCGGTGGGCACAGCGGACGGAGCCGCGGTTGGTTTCGAACTGGGAGTGCGTGTGGGCACAACGGACGGGGCAGCGGTAGGCATGGAAGTTGGGATCTTGGGAGGAATGGTGATCGGGTTCCTGTGAAGCGTGACCGCAGCGTTTCTGGCGAGGCATCTTCCTAAGACTGTGGCGCCAATGTTCAGGTTGATGGCGGTATGGGCCAACATGTTTCCCACCATGGCCACATTTGTCTCGAGTGTTACACTGGAGCCCACTTGCCAGTACACGTAGTCCGGATTGCCGATGCTGTCCTTGAAGATGATGCTGCTTCCTTCGGCAATAAGAAGAGAACTCCCAACCTGGAACATCCACACGGCATTGGGGTTGCCAGCGGCATCAAGGGTCAACATTCCATTCATGGCAGCGGCTACATAGAATTTATACACGCCGGGAGTGAGCGAAACATTCATCGGCTGAGTGGCAACATAGTTGTAGGCGGTCGTTAGAGCACCTTGAGCACCAGCCGCAGCCCCGTTGGCGGAATCGAGCTCGCCGTTGAGAACACCCGGCGGAAAGCCAGTTATTGCGTGTCCAGGAAATATACCAATGTCACCATTAACCACCGTTCCGACAGTTCCACCACTGGTAACAGTTGTTCCGGCAAGAATGGCATATGGGTCAGCGAGGCCGAGGTTTACAGGCGCTCCATGGATGCCTGAGATGATAGTTGCCATGGCAAGCACGGCAGATAGAAAGGGAAAGAATCTCATGGTATTTTGAATGTAAATGAAGAAAGTTATTTGTTCTTTTATAAAGTTTCCCAACGCCAACAGACGGATTAATCCATTGGTCGAAGAAGCTTGGCGACAACAGCGATTGCAAGTTGTAACTTCCAACTTCCACACCTTCGATTGAACTAACCCTCTCTTCACTTCGCTCTTAACCGGTAAGATGTTATACTGGCAATCCAGGCAATCTTGAGGATAATTGTTTGCTGAAGTGATTATACTCTACGTACTCCAAGTATGAATACTGGTGCTTGACAGAATGGAGAAAATAGAATCGTTTGTTTGTTTGTTGAATCGATTGTTTATTGGCAAAAAAAATGTGGCACATTGGTACAATACAAGCAGTACAAGCCAGTACAGCACAACCATCATATATACAGTATTTACATATAAGCTTTTCCCTTCATAAGCTTCTTACACCGCTACCGCGACATCATTATCCGTTGTGTTCACCGTGTTAACCGTGTTTACCGTGTGCGTGGGCAACGATGTCATTTCGCTTTCTGGCGCTGCGGCCGCCACTTCCGCATAGGTTTTCTGGGTCTCCGCAGGCTCTGTGGTCTGCACACTCTTAGGTGCGCTGGCAAAGCCACCGCACAACCAGAACAGTGCAAACACAATGAGCGCGGCTCCGATCACGACGCCGATCACGATACCTGCGATGGCGCCATCAGACAAGGAGTCCTTAGAATCGGAGCTGTCGGGATTGTGGTCAGGAGGAGTGATGGTTTCCGTCTCGATGGCATCACTGGAGGCGCTCTGCAGGCTGGTGGCGCCCTGCTCCGTGGCCGCGGCATGCATGTAGTTGTC
>NCEJ01000210.1 GCA_002280615.1 Micrococcales bacterium 32-70-13
CCCGTGCGCAGCTCGAGCGCGGAGGACGTCGCCATCCTGCTCGGCTACGCGCAGCGCGTCATCGTCGTGCCCGGGTACGGCCTCGCGGTCGCGCAGGCGCAGCACACGATGGCCGAGCTCGCGACGACGCTCGAGGCGAAGGGCATCGAGGTCGTCTTCGGCATCCACCCCGTCGCGGGCCGCATGCCCGGGCACATGAACGTGCTGCTCGCCGAGGCGAACGTGCCCTACGAGGTGCTCGCCGAGATGGACGAGGTGAACCCGCAGTTCAAGAACTGCGACGTCGCCCTCGTCGTCGGTGCGAACGACGTCGTCAACCCGGCCGCCAAGACGAGCCCCGGCTCGCCCATCTACGGCATGCCGATCCTCGACGTGGCCTCGGCCCGCCAGGTCGTCTTCCTCAAGCGCTCGATGCGCCCCGGATTCGCGGGTATCGAGAACGACCTGCTGTTCGAGCCGCAGACGACCCTGCTGTTCGGCGACGCGAAGGACTCGCTCACGAAGGTGCTGACGGCCGTCAAGAACCTGTAGGGGGCGGATGCTCGACCGATCGCCGCGCGGAGCCCTCGGGCCCGCGCGGCGATCGCCGTCTGGCCCTGCTCAGACCTTGTCGCGCCAGCTGCCCGTCGGGGCGTCGTCGCCCTCGACGATCTCGATCTCGCTCGTCTCGAGCGACGGCAGCGAGATGGTCTCGGTCGGCGGTGCGATCATCGTCGCCTCGTCGCGACGGTGCCGCAGCACCGTGTCGATGTACGAGCTCAGCGCCTCGGCGAGGGGGATGGCGCGGCCCTCGTTCTGCGAGAGGTACCAGCGGTGCTCGAGCAGCTGGTGGAACATCTCGGGCGTCTCGAGCTTGCCGCGTAGGTCTTTCGGGATAGCGCGCACGACGGGCTCGAACACGCGCACGAGCCACTCGTGGGCGACGACCTCCTCATCGGCCTCGCGGTCGGGATAGTTCGAGGCCGCGTACGAGTCGAGGTCGTTGAGCAGGCGACGAGCCTGGTTCTCCTCCGCATCGACGCCGGTCAGCCGCAGCAGGCGGCGCGTGTGATGGCCCGCATCCACCACCTTGGGGCGGATGCGCACCTCGGTGCTGTCGCCGTCGGTGGTGATCGCGAGCTCTTCGATGTCGAAGCCGAGATCGTTGAGGCGCTCGACCCGCTGGTTGATGCGCCAGCGCTCCGAGCGGTCGAACGACTCCCAGCCCGTGAGCTCCTTCCACAGCGAGCGGTAGGCCTCGATGATGCCGTTGCTCGTCTCGATGGCGTCGATGCCCTCATCGAGCCGCCCGCCCGCCTCGAGGTCGAGCAGCTCTCCGGCGATGTTGACGCGTGCGATCTCGAGGTCGTTCTCGCGCTGGCCGTTCGACAGGCCGCCCTCGTAGAGCTGGCCCGTCTCGGCGTCGACGAGGTAGGCGGCGAAGGCGCCGGCGTCGCGGCGGAAGAGGGTGTTCGAGAGCGAGACGTCGCCCCAGAAGAAGCCGATGATGTGCAAGCGCACGAGCAGCAGCGCGAGGGCATCCACGAGGCGCGTCGCCGTGTCGGGCCGCAGCGTCTGCGAATAGAGGGCGCGGTACGGCAGCGAGAAGCGCAGGTGCCGCGTGACGAGCACGGGCATGAGCTGCCCTGTCGGGGGCGGCGGGCCGAATGCGGCGAGGGCGGGGTGCTGGTTCAGCACGCCCGCCCTCGCCGGTGGTTCACGCGGCGTCTCAGCTCGAGACGGGCTCCTTGTTCAGACGCAGGCCCGACGCGGTGTCGAAGACGTGCACGTGCTTGGGCTCGGGCGTGATGTAGACCGTGTCGCCGCTGTGCGGGTGCACGCGGCCGTCGACGCGGGCGACGATGTCGACGCGCTGACCCTGCACCTCGGTCTTGCCGTAGAGGTAGCCGTCGGCGCCGAGCTCCTCCACGATCTCGACCTCGACCGGCAGGCCCTCACCGCTCGTGCTGACGATCATGTCCTCCGGGCGCACACCCACGGTCACGATCTTCTCGCTCGTCGACGACAGCACGTCGCGCGCCACCGGGGCGATCGCGGTGCCGAACTTGACGCCGCCGTCGGCGACCTCGGCCGGGAACAGGTTCATCGCGGGCGAGCCGATGAAGCCGGCCACGAAGACGTTGTTCGGGGTCTCGTACAGATCGCGCGGGGTGCCGACCTGCTGCAGGATGCCGTCTTTCAGCACCGCGATGCGGTCGCCCATGGTGAGGGCCTCGGTCTGGTCGTGCGTGACGTAGACCGTGGTGACGCCGAGGCGGCGCTGCAGCGAGGCGATCTGGGTGCGGGTCTGCACGCGCAGCTTGGCGTCGAGGTTCGACAGCGGCTCGTCCATGAGGAACACCTGGGGCTGGCGCACGATGGCGCGGCCCATGGCGACGCGCTGGCGCTGGCCGCCCGAGAGGGCCTTGGGCTTGCGGTCGAGGTAGGGCTCGAGGTCGAGCAGCTTGGCCGCCTCGAGCACGCGCGTCGCACGCTCGTCTTTGTTGATGCCGGCGATCTTGAGGGCGAAGCCCATGTTCTCGGCCACCGTCATGTGCGGGTACAGCGCGTAGTTCTGGAACACCATCGCGATGTCGCGGTCTTTCGGCGGCACGTCGGTGACGTTGCGCTCACCGATGAAGATG
>NCEJ01000211.1 GCA_002280615.1 Micrococcales bacterium 32-70-13
CTTCAACGTCGGCGACTCGCGCGTGTACCGCTTCTCGGGCAACGAGCTCAGCCAGGTCACGACCGACCACTCCATCGTGCAGGAGATGGTCGAGGCGGGTCAGCTGAGCGCCGAGCAGGCCGAGAACCACCCCGAGTCGAATGTCATCACCCGCGCCGTGGGCTTCTCGATCGAGCCCGAGGTCGACGTGCGCATGCTCGCGCTCGAGCCCGGCATGCGGTTGCTGATCTGCTCCGACGGCCTCACCAAGGAGGTGCCGCTCGAGCGCCTGCGCCTGCACCTCGCGGCCCGCCTGAGCGCCCGCGAGACCGCGAACGCGCTCGTGGATGCCGCACTCGCGCAGGGCGGGCGCGACAACATCACCGTGATCGTCGTCGACGTGGTGCGCGCCCCCGGCCGCTGATCGCCCGTACTCCCTACACTGGGGAGACATCGTGCGGGAGGGGGGACCATGACGCGGCGTCGACCGTCGGAGCCTCCCATCCTGCCCGGATTCAGCCATGTGCGGCTGCTCGGCAGCGGCGGGTTCGCCGACGTCTTCCTGTACGAGCAGAACATGCCGCGGCGGCAGGTGGCCGTCAAGGTCATGCTCTCCGACGTCGTCACCGAGCATGTGCGGCAGATGTTCCAGGTCGAGGCGAACCTCATGGCGCAGCTCTCGTCGCACCCGGGCATCCTCACGGTCTACCAGGCGAGCATCTCGGCCGACGGGCGCCCGTACCTCGTCATGGAGCTCTGCTCCTCGCAGCTCGCGACCCGGTACCGGGCCGAGCGCATCCCCGTGCCCGAGGTGCTGCGCATCGGCGTGCAGATCGGCAGCGCGATCGAGACGGCGCACCGCAGCGGCGTGCTGCACCGCGACATCAAGCCCTCGAACATCCTCATGACCGCCTACGGCCACCCCGTGCTGAGCGACTTCGGCATCGCGTCGTCGCTCAGCGCCGCGAGCGCGACCGACTCGGTCGGCATGTCGATCCCGTGGTCGGCTCCCGAGGTGCTGCTCGATGAGACGGCGGGCACCGTGCAGAGCGAGGTCTGGTCGCTCGCCGCGACGCTGTACACGCTGCTCGCGGGGCGCTCGCCCTTCGAGGTGCTCGACGGCTCGAACAGTTCCGACGAGCTCATCGGGCGCATCGCCCGCGCCCGCGTGCCGGCGATCGACCGCGACGACGTGCCCGCGGCGCTCGAGGCCGTTCTGCGCCGCGCACTCACGCGCGACCCGGCCAAGCGGCAGCAGTCGGCGCTCGAGCTCGTGCGCGACCTGCAGCGCATCGAGGCCGAGCTCGGTCTCGTCACGACGCAGGCCGATGTGGCGATGGACGACTGGGCGCTCGCGACGATCGGCGACCCGGGCGACCGCACGATCGTGCGCGCGATCGCGCCCCGCGCCCCGGGTTCGTCCTCCGGCCGTCGGCGCCGCCGGAGCATCGCGACCGCGCAGGCGGCCGTCGCCGAGTCGTCGCCCGCTCCGGTCGGAACCGCGACGCGGAGGGTCGCCGCGCGCAGCCGCCTGCTCGCGGGCGGCCTCGTGCTCGTCTCCCTCGCCGTCATCGCTCTCGGCGCGACGGCGACCCTGCTCGCCATCCAGGGCGGTGATCGCGATCTGCCGCGCGTCAGCAAGAGCCCGACGACACTTACCAGGTGCGCCTCGCGGGAGGGGCGGAGACCTTCCAGAGCGCGACGGAGTTCGCCGTGGCCGCGACGCCCGGCGACCGCGTGTGTGTGACGGTGCGGGTCGCGCGCGAGGGCCGGCTCGGGGCTGCGAGCGATGAGAAGTGCGCCGAGGTCGCGGGGGAGTGAGCCCGTGATCCGCCGCTGGTTCGCGCAGCACCGCTCGGCCGCCCTCACCGCCGTGAGCGGCTCGCTCGTCGCGGCGACCGTCATCGCGCTCGCGGTCGTGCACCCGGGCTTCGAGGCCCAGCGCCTCGACCTCAACGACGGAGCCGTCTGGGTCGTCAACGGCGAGCGCCAGGCCGTCGGTCGGGCGAACCTGCAGGTCGGGGTGCTCGACTCGGTCATCCCGGGCGAGGGGGCGCAGCTCGAGGCCGTGCAGCGGGGCTCCGACGTCATCGTCGTCGACGCCGTGAACGCGACCGCCGAGCTCGTCGACCCCGCTCGTTCGGAGGTCATGGAGTCGGTGCCGCTACCGCCCGACGAGCCCGCGCTCATGCTCGCGGGGTCGAACGTCGTCGTGCACAGCGGCGGTTCGGGCGAGACCTGGGTCACCGCCCGATCGCTCTTCCCCGACTTCGACCCCTCCTCGGTCGCGACCTTCCAGTTCGGCCCCGAGAGCGCGGTCGCCGCGACCGACCGCTACGGCATCGTCGCCGTCTCGCCGGGGCTCGGCGAGGTCTACCGTGTCGTGCCCGAGCGGGTCGACCGGGTCGATCGCACCTGGAGCATCGACGTCGACGACACCGCCGCGCTGCAGATCACGGTCGCTCGCGATCGCTGGGCGGTGCTGGATGCGGGCACCCGGCTGCTGCACACCGAGTCGGGCGTCATCGACCTCTCGGGCGTGATCGCGGCGGCGGGCGAGCCGCGGCTCGCCCTCGCGAGCGACGCCGCCGCCGAGGTGCTCGTCGCCCACCGCGGCGGGCTGCTGTCGATCGCGCTCGACGGCGGGGCGATCACCGAGCTCGTCACGGGGCGCCAGGGCGCTGCGGCGCCACCCGTGGTCGTCGGCGACTGCGCCTTCGCCGCGTGGACCGACGGCATCGCCTGGCGGCGCTGCGGCGAGGCCGTGCGCGAGCTGCCGCTCGCCGCCGTGCCCGCGGCGGCCGAGCTCGCCTTCACGGTGCGCGACGACCGCCTCCTGCTCAACGAC
>NCEJ01000055.1 GCA_002280615.1 Micrococcales bacterium 32-70-13
TTCGCCGAGGCGGAGGAGCTCGCCGCGGCGGTCGCCTTCCTCGCGAGCGACGACGCCTCGTTCATCACCGCCTCGACGTTCCTCGTCGACGGCGGCATCAGCGGCGCCTACGTCACGCCCCTGTAGGGTCCGGACCATGACGGGGGAGGGCGGGCTGCGCGGGGGGATGCCCGGCGACGAGCCTGGCGAGCCCCTCGAGTCGCTCGCGCACGAGGCGCTCTCGCGACCCGTGCGCGGGGGCAACGCCTTCGAGGAGACCCTGGCGCGCCTGCTGCAGCTCATCCGGCTCGGCATCGTCGCGCCGGGCGAGGCCCTCGCCCCCGAGCGCGAGCTCGCCGCGCGCTTCGAGGTGAGCCGCGACACGGTGCGCGAGGCGATCCGCTCGCTCGCCGAGACCGGCTACCTCGAGTCGCGGCGGGGCCGCTACGGCGGCACCTTCGTGTGCGACCCGCTACCCGACGGCGGGGATGCCCCCGTCGAGCAGGCCTCCGCGGCCGAGCTCGACGACATCCTCACGCTGCGCTCGGTGCTCGAGGTGGGGGCGGCCCGCGCCGCCGCCGGGCGCACGCTCTCGGCCGCCGAGCGCGAGGCGCTGCACCTGCGCCTGCGCGAGCTCGCCGCCGCCGACCCCGCCGACTACCGGCGGCTCGACTCGCGCCTGCACCTGACGATCGCCGAGCTCTCGGGCAGCCCGAGCCTCGTCTCGCTCGTCGCCGAGAACCGCATGCGCGTCAACGCCCTGCTCGACCGCATCCCCCTGCTCGCGCCCAACATCGCGCACTCCGACGAGCAGCACGAGCAGATCGTGTGGGCCGTGCTCGTCGGCGACCCCGATCGCGCGGCCACCGCGATGGCTGAGCACCTCGCGGGCTCGCAATCGCTGCTGCGCGCCTTCCTCGGCTAGGACGCGCGCTCGGGCCCGACGGCGTCGCGACCGTTCGAGTGCTCGAGCGTTGTGTGGTGCCGGGCGAACTCCACGGTCTCACGCAGCCAGGCGAGCCGGCGGGCATCGTCGCCGCCGCATGCCCGCGAGTTGATCTCGGCGATGATCGCGCCGTCGAAGCCGCGCCGTGCGAGCAGCGCGAGCACCTCGGCGACGGGCTGCGCCCCCCGCCCCGGCACGAGGTGCTCGTCGAGCACGCGCGCGTTCGGCTCGGTGCTCGAGCCGTCGCACAGGTGCACGTGCCGCAGCCGGTCACCCCACTGCTGAGCCAGGTCGAGCGCGCTCACGCCCGCGAGGGCGGCGTGCGAGAAGTCGAGGGTGAGGGCCGCGATGTCGAGCGAGCCCGGATCCCAGTGCGGCGCGTAGGGGTGCCGGTCGCGCCCGCGCACGGTGAGCGGGAACATGTTCTCGGCGGCGATCGTCACGCCCGAGGAGGCCTGCAGCTCGCGCAGCGTGTCGACGAAGCCCGCGGCCGTGCGGCGCTGCCAGCGGTACGGCGGATGCACGACGACCGTGGCCGCTCCCACGTCGCGCGCGAGGGCCAGGCTGCGCTCGAGCTTGACGCGCGGGTTGCGGCCGAACACGAAGGTGCTGAAGAACAGCACGGGGGCGTGGATGCTCAGCACGGGCATCCCGAACCGCTCGCTGAGCGCGCCGATGACGCGCGGGTCGTACGTGTCGGGGTCGCTCGTGACCATGACCTCGACGCCGTCGAAGCCGGCCTCGGCGGCCAGGCGGAACGCGTCGTGCAGGCGACGCGGCAGCACGCTCGTGGTTCCCATGCCGATGCTGATCACGTCGCCACTGTACGTCGGAGCGCCGCGCGCGGTGCGGAGGGCCAGGTGAATGCCGCGTGACGAGCGGACGAATCGTGGGGCGCGGGCGCCCTCCGCGGCTGGGAGCGCTCTGAGACTCGGCTGATACCGTGGACGGAGCCGGACAGCCCCGCACCGACGATTCCCCCCGGATCGCACCACCGGAGACGAGCGAGCGACATGACCGACAGCACCCACTACGACTTCGTCGTGGTCTCGAACCGACTTCCCGTCGACCGCGTGGTCGACCCCGACGGCACCGCGCGCTGGCAGCGCTCGCCCGGTGGGCTCGTGACGGCGCTCGAGCCCGTCATGCGCGCCTCGCAGGGCGCCTGGGTGGGCTGGGCCGGCCAGCCCGACCTCGAGCTCGAGCCCTTCGTCTCCGACGACGCGACGCTCGTGCCCGTGCCGCTGAGCCCGCTCGAGATCGAGCACTACTACGAGGGCTTCAGCAACGACACCCTGTGGCCGCTGTACCACGACGTCATCGCCCCGCCGAGCTTCCACCGCGAGTGGTGGGAATCGTACGTCGAGGTCAACCAGCGCTTCGCCGATGCGAGCGCACGCGTCGCTGCGCCCGGCGCGACGGTGTGGGTGCAGGACTACCAGCTGCAGCTCGTGCCGCGCATGCTGCGCGAGCAGCGCCCCGACCTGACGATCGGCTTCTTCAACCACATCCCCTTCCCGCCCTACGGGATCTACGCGCAGCTGCCGTGGCGCAAGCAGGTCATCGAGGGGCTGCTCGGCGCCGACGTCATCGGCTTCCAGCGCGTCGCCGACGCGGGCAACTTCTCGCGTGCCGTGCGGCGCCTCTTCGGCTACGCGACGCGCACGCCCGAGATCCACGTGCCCGACGGGCTCGGCGGCCACCGCTCGGTTATCGCCAAGGCCTTCCCCATCTCGATCGACGTCGAGAGCTTCGAGGAGATCGCCCGGCGGCCCGAGGTGCAGGAGCGCGCGCGGCAGATCCGCGCCGATCTCGGCAACCCCTCGACGATCATGCTCGGCGTCGACCGCCTCGACTACACGAAGGGCATCCGGCACCGCCTCAAGGCCTTCGGCGAGCTGCTGCGCGACGGCACGCTCTCGGTGGGGGATGCCGTGCTCGTGCAGGTGGCGAGCCCCAGCCGCGAGCGCGTCGCGGCCTACATGCAGCTGCGCGACGAGATCGAGCTCACGGTCGGGCGCCTCAACGGCACCTACGCGACCATCAGCCACAGCGCCGTCGCCTACCTGCACCACGGCTACCCGCGCGAGGAGATGGTGGCGCTCTACCTCGCCGCCGACGTCATGCTCGTCACGGCCCTGCGCGACGGCATGAACCTCGTGGCCAAGGAGTACGTGGCCTGCCGCACCGATGAAGACGGCGTGCTCGTGCTGAGCGAGTTCGCGGGGGCCGCCGACGAGCTCAAGAACGCCCTGCTGGTGAACCCGCACGACATCGACGGGCTCAAGGAGGCCATGGTCGCGGCCGTGCGCATGCCCCATCGCGAGCGCACGACCCGGATGCGCGCCCTGCGCCGCCGCGTGCGCGACAACGACGTGGCGCGCTGGTCGAGCACCTTCCTCGACACCCTCCGGCACGCCAACCACCATTCCGGCGCGCGATGACCCCCGACCCGGCACCCGGCACCGCGCTCGACCCCGGGCTGCTCGCGGCCCTCGAGCGATTCGCGGCGCTCGATCGCGCTCTCGTCGCCCTCGACTTCGACGGCACGCTCGCGCCCGAGGTCGACGACCCGGCGCGCGCACGGGCGCTGCCGGACGCGCAGCAGGCGATCGAGCGGCTGCGGGCGTTACCGGGCACGATCGTGGCGCTCGTCTCGGGCCGGTCGCTCGAGAGCCTCACCGCGGTCGGCGGCCTGCCCGACGATGCGCCGCTCATCGGCTCGCACGGCCTCGAGGTGCGCTTCGCGGCGGGGGATACCCGGCCGGCCGTCGACGACGCCGATCGCGCTCGGGTGCACGCCCTGCGAGCGCGTCTCGCGCCCCTCGTCGCGGCGACCGAGGGTGCCTGGATCGAGGACAAGCCCGCCGGGTTCGCGGTGCACACGCGTGTCGTCGACCCGGCCGCGGCCGCGGCTCTCACCGAGGCCGTCCGGGCCGAGGCGCTAGCCGCCGACCCGGGCCTGACGGTGCGCGACGGCAAGAACCTCGTCGAGTTCTCGGTGCGCGACGCCACCAAGGGCGACGGACTGCGCGCCCTCCGGGCGCGGTTCGCCCCCGATGCGGTGCTCTTCGCGGGCGACGACGTGACCGATGAGGACGCCCTCGAGGCGCTCGAGCCCGGCGACGTCGGCATCAAGGTCGGGCCGGCGCCGTCGATCGCCGCGCACCGCGTGGCGGGGCCCGCCGAGGTCGCCACCCTGCTGCAGGTGCTCGCCGCGGCCCGGGAAGCTCGCGGCTAGCCCTTGGTAGACTGAGCGCATCCGGCGATCGCGCCGTGACGCCCTACCCCCTTGCCGAACCACCGACACCGAGGGAGGACGCATGCTCATCGTCCTGACGGTGTTCGGCGCGGCCGCGATCGCGCTGCTGCCGCTCGCCCCGCGGCTCGGCACGCGGGTGTTCTGGCTCGCGGCCCTCGTGCCCCTCGGCGCCTTCGCGCACACCCTGCTGCAGGCGCCTGCCGCGCTCTCCGGCGAGGCCGCCCGCCTGCCCGTCGAGCGCGTCACCTGGATCGCCGAGCTGCAGCTGACCCTCGACGTGCGCATGGATGCGCTCTCGTGGGTGCTCGCCCTCGTCGTCACGGGGGTCGGCAGCCTCGTGCTGCTGTACTGCGCCGCCTACTTCCGCGACGACGAGCCCGGCCTCGGGCGTTTCGCGGCCGTGCTGCTCGCCTTCGCGGGCGCGATGTACGGCCTCGTCATCGCCGACGACGTCTACCTGCTCTTCGTGCTGTGGGAGGCCACGAGCGTCTTCTCGTACCTGCTCATCGGCCACTACACGCACCGTCGGGCGAGCCGTGGCGCAGCCCTGCAGGCGCTCGTGACGACGACGCTCGGCGGGCTCGTCATGCTCGTCGGCCTCGTGCTGCTCGCGGTGCAGGCGGGAACCTCGAGCCTCACGGCGATCCTCGCCGAGCTGCCCGCGGGCCCGCTCACGACGACGGCGATCATGCTCGCGCTCGTCGGGGCGCTGTCGAAGTCGGCGATCGTGCCCCTGCACTTCTGGCTGCCCGGCGCGATGGCGGCACCGACGCCCGTGAGCGCCTACCTGCACGCCGCCGCCATGGTGAAGGCGGGAATCTACCTGATCCTGCGGCTCGCCCCCGCGGCCGTCGAGGTGCCCGGCTGGCGCGAGGTGCTCGTCGTGCTCGGTCTCACGACCCTGCTGCTCGGCGGCTGGGCCGCGCTCAAGCAGACCGACCTCAAGCTGCTGCTCGCCTACGGCACCGTCAGCCAGCTCGGCCTGCTCGTCGTCGTCGCGGGCTTCGGCACGCGCGACACCGCCCTCGCGGCCCTCGCGCTGCTGCTCGCGCACGCCCTCTTCAAGGCCGCGCTCTTCCTCGTCGTCGGCATCATCGACCACGAGGCCGGTACCCGCGACCTGCGCAAGCTCTCGGGCCTCGGCCGGCGCTCGCCGTGGCTCGCCGCAATCGCGGGCGTCGTGCTCGCCTCGATGGCGGGCCTGCCTCCCGTGCTCGGCTTCGTCGCGAAAGAGACCGTGCTCTACGCCCTGCTCACGGCGGCCACGGGCACGGGCGGCATCGAGCTCGACGCCGCCGGGCAGACCTGGGCCGCCGTCGCGACGGTGGGCGTCGTGGTCGGGTCGGCGCTCACAGTCGCGTACAGCATCCGCTTCTTCTGGGGCGCGTTCGCCCGCAAGCCCGGCGTCGACGATGTGACGGCGCTCGCCGTCGTTAGCCGGCGGTTCCTGCTCGCTCCCGCCGTGCTCGCCGTCACGAGCCTCGCGCTCGGTCCGCTCGCCGGCCTCGTCGACCGCGGGCTCGTCGGCTACACCGCACTCTTCCCGGCCGGCGAGGGTGAGGCCTACCACCTCGCGCTCTGGCACGGCCTCACGCCCGAGCTCGGGCTCTCGGCCCTCGCGATCGGGCTCGGCGCGCTGCTGTTCGCCGCCCGCGCCCCCGTCGCGCGCCTGCAGGCCCGGCTCGCGAGCGACTACACGGCCTCCGACGCCTACTGGGACTCGGTGGGCGCCGTCGACCGCCTCGCGGTGCGGGTCACGAGCCTCACGCAGCGCGGCTCGCTGCCCTTCTACCTCGGGGTGATCCTCGTCGTGTTCATCGCCGTCACGAGCGCGGGCCTGTTGCTCGGCGACAGGTGGCCGAGCGCGCTGCGGCTCTGGGACCACCCCGCGCAGCTGGCGATCGGCGTCGTCATGATCATCGCCGCGATCGCCGCCACGCAGGCGCAGAAGCGCTTCGCGGCCCTCGTCGTCGTCGGGGTCACCGGATTCGGGATGTCGGCGCTGTTCGCCCTCCAGGGCGCCCCCGATCTCGCGCTCACCCAGATCCTCGTCGAGGTCGTCACCCTCATCGCCTTCGTGCTCGTGCTGCGACGGCTGCCCGCCCGGCTCGGCGACAAGCACGGCAGCACCCATCGCGTGCTCCGCGCGGGCATCGGCATCGGCGTCGGGCTCGTCATGGCCCTCGTCGCGATCATCGTCGCGGGCGCGCGCCTCGAGCAGCCCATCTCGCTCGCCTGGCCGCAGCTCGCCTACGAGATCGGGGACGGGCGCAACACCGTCAATGTCGCGCTCGTCGACCTGCGCGGGTGGGACACCATGGGCGAGCTCGCGGTCGTCATCGCCGCGGCGACGGGCGTCGCGAGCCTGCTCTTCCTGCGCAGCCGCGGCGACAGCCCGCCGCGCATCGGGCGGGCCGTGGTCAAGCGGCGCATCTCGGCGCGGCTCGACCGCGTGCGCGAGCAGGGCGAGCAGGGCGAGCTGCGCAACGCGTGGATCCTCGCCGGACCGGCTCTCGACCCGCGCCACCGCTCCATCCTGCTCGAGGTCGTCGTGCGCCTGACCTTCCACGCCACGATCGTCATCTCGCTCTACCTGCTCTTCGCGGGTCACAACCTGCCCGGCGGCGGCTTCGTCGGCGGGCTCGTCGCGGGCCTCGCGCTCGTCGCGCGCTACCTCGCCGGGGGGCGCTACGAACTGAGCGCCGCGCTGCCCGTCGGCGCGGGCGCCGTGCTCGGCACGGGCCTCATCATCGCCGGCGGCACCGCCCTCGCCCCGCTGCTGCTCGGGGCACCGCCGCTCACCTCGGCCTACTGGGAGGGCGAGGTCTGGCTGCTCGGCGAGATCGAGTTCGTCACCTCGACGATCTTCGACATCGGCGTGTACCTCGTCGTCGTCGGCCTCGTGCTCGACGTGCTGCGCAGCCTGGGCGGCGAGGTCGACCGCCAGGGCGGCGACGAGCTCGCGCCTCCGGGCCGCTCGGGTGCGGCATCCGGATCGCTCATCGACGAGCGCGTCGCGCCCGCCGCCCCCGCGGGAGGTGCGCGATGACCGTGTCGCTCGTGCTCGTCGTCGTCATGGCCGCGCTCATCGCGTGCGGCGTCTACCTGCTGCTCGAGCGCAGCCTCACGCGCGTCGTGCTCGGGTTC
>NCEJ01000212.1 GCA_002280615.1 Micrococcales bacterium 32-70-13
GGCGGACGGCTCGCGCGGGGTGCGCGACGGACGGGGAGGTCGTGGTGTGCGCGGGGAGCGTGCGGTCGGCGCGGCACTCGTCGCGGGCGCGCGCCGTGGGGCCGGAGCGGCCGGGGGCGGCTCGCCGCCGAGGCCCTCGGGGCGCTTCACGGGCTCGTCGCCCCTGTCGTGCGCGCCTCGAGCGCCGCACGCACCTGCGGGATGATGCGGTAGACGTCTCCGCAGCTGAGCGTCATGACGATGTCGCCCGGTCGCGCGAGCTCGGCGATGCGGTCGGCCGCGGCCTGCCAGTCGGGCCGGTAGTCGACGAGCGCGGGGCCGGCGAACCGTTCGACGACGAGCGCGCCGGTGACCCCCGGGATCGGGTCCTCCCGCGCGCCGTAGACGTCGAGCACGACGGTGTGGTCGGCTCCGTGCTCGTAGACCTCGGCGAACTCGCCCGCCATCGCCTGGGTTCGGCTGTAGAGGTGCGGCTGGTGGATGGCGATGACGCGCCCCTCCCCCACGACCGAGCGAGCCGTCTGCAGTGCAGCGGCGACCTCGGTCGGGTGGTGGGCGTAGTCGTCGTAGAGCCGCACGCCGTCGGCGAGGCCGTGGGCCTCGAAGCGGCGCTGCGTGCCCGCGAAGCCGTCGAGCGCGCGCACCGCCTCACCCGCATCGACGCCGAGCCCCACGAGCACGGCGACGACGCCCGCGGCGTTGAGGGCGTTGTGCCGGCCCGGGATGGCGAGCTCGCCCGAGTGCTCGGCCCCGTCGACCGCGACCGTGTAGCGGATGGGCCCTGTCTCGGAGATCGCCACGATCCGCACGTCGGCGTCGGCGGCCTTGCCGAAGCTCAGCATCGGCACCGCGCTGCCGGCCGCGCGCCGGCGATCGGCGAGCCGCCGCGTGGCGGGGTCGTCGGCCGAGAGCACGAGCAGCTCGCGCGCGCCCGCGGCGAAGGTGTCGAAGGCCCCCTCGAGCGCGGCTTCATCGCCGTAGTGATCGAGGTGGTCGGTGTCGATGTTGGTGATGAGCCCGACGGCGACGTCGTAGAGCAGGAACGAGCCGTCGGACTCATCGGCCTCGACGACGAACAGATCCCCCTCGCCCCAGGCCGCGGAGGTGCCCGCCCCCTGGATCACCGCGCCGTTGACGAAGGAGGGGTCGCGCTGCAGGGCGCGCAGGGCCGAGACGAGCATCCCCGTCGAGGTCGACTTGCCATGGGCGCCCGCGACGGCGACGAGGCGCTCGCCGCGAACGAGCCAGGCGAGGGCCTGCGAACGGTGGAGCACGGGCAGGCCGCGTCGCAGGGCCTCCTGATACTCGGGATTGTCCTCCCACAGCGCCCCCGTCACGACGAGCGTGTCGGTCTCGCCGACGTGGGCGGCGTCGTGCCCGATGCTCACCGGGATGCCGAGGTCGCGCAGCGACTGCACGGCCGCCGAGTCGGAGCGGTCGCTGCCCGTGACGACGAACCCGTGCGCGTGGAACATACGGGCGATACCGCTCATGCCGCTGCCGCCGATGCCGACGAAGTGCAGCCGGCCGAGCGACTCGGGAAGGACCAGGGCGGGGTCGGGCTTGATCATCGGCACTCAGCCTAGGCGGGTCGAGCCGGCCCGTGAGGTGCAGCACCTGCCAGCCCGTGCCGAGCAGCCGGGCAGCCGACGCGGTCACGGTCTCGTTGAGCCGCTGGGCCCCCGTCGAGCCGCCCGTCACGAGCAGCACGGGCCGACCTGGGGTGAGGCCGAGATGCTCGAGGGCTCCGGCGCGCGCAGCCGCGCGGTCGAGCGTCGTGATCTCGGGGCGCAGGGGCATGCCGACGACGCGCGCGCCCCGCAAGGGCGTGCCCGCGAAGGTCGTGGCGGCACGCCCGCCGAGCCACACCGCGAGGCGGTTGGCGATGCCAGGGCGGGCGTTGGCCTCGTGGGCGACGATGGGCACGCGCTCGAGGCGCGCGGCGAGGTAGGCCGGGGCCGAGGCGTACCCGCCGAAGCCGACCACGACATCCACCCCCCGATCGCGGATGATCGCGCGCGTGCGGCGCACCGCGTCGCGGAATCGGCCCGGGAAGGCGAGCGCGGCCCGATTCGGGCGCCGCGGGAAGGGCACGCGCGGGATCGTCAGCAGCTCGTA
>NCEJ01000213.1 GCA_002280615.1 Micrococcales bacterium 32-70-13
ACGAGGTTGAGGCCGCCGAGCACGATCGTGATGAGGCCGAGGGCGTCGGTGACGACGCGGTTGGTGCGCTCGGGCAGGCGGTTGCCGATGAGCACGCCGATGGCGGCTCCGACGACGATCGTCGTGACATTGAGCAGGGTGCCGAGGCCGACGATCACTGCTCAAGGCTAATCGGCGGCGAACGCTACTCAGAACGCCGTCACGCGCTCACGATGACCCTGTGCGCTTTTCGTTCGTTTTTTTCGATTCGCTCGCTACACTGTGGAGCATGAGCATCCCCACAGATGTCCCTCGCGGTGCTCGCGCGGCGCACACGTACCTACCTGAGCCCGATACTCGAGATGAGCTCCTTGACTTCGCGGAGGCCATTCGCGAGATCGAGCGCTTTCTCGAGAAGGGCGCTTCGAAGGCAGCGCTGGTCGACCCGAATGGCGCTGCGCGACCGATCCCTGACGAGATCTTCCGAATCCTCGAGCAGGTTGCGAATGCCCTCGCTGCAGGCCAGGGCATTACGGTCGTGCCTCAAGGCATGACCATGACGACCCAGCAGGCTGCTGACTTCTTGGGCATCAGCCGCCCGACGCTTGTACGACTTCTTGAGTCGGGCAAGATTCCCTTCGACAAGCCGGGGCGCCATCGTCGCGTCGGGCTTGAAGACCTCGTCAACTACCAGACTCATGCGCGCGAAGAGCGACGACTGGCCCTTCGAGAGCTTCAACGCGCGAACCTCGACGCGAAGATCCAGGTCGGCAACCCCGCGGAACTTCTGCGACGGGCGGAGTTGGACGGCTAGGTGCTCTTCCCCGCCTTCTTCGACACCAACGTTCTGTACGGGGCGTTGATGTGTGACTACGTTCTTGAGCTTGCAGACCGGCGGCTGTTTCGGCCGCTCTGGTCAGACGATGTTCTGTTCGAGTTGTCGAAGAATCTGGTCAAGAACGGCGAGAACCCTGACTTGGTGATGAAGCGAGTGAGCACGATGGAGCGCCATTTCGCCGACGCCAGGGTCGAGGGCTACTCCGACCTCATTCCGATGATGACGAACGATGAAAAGGATCGACACGTTCTTGCCGCCGCTGTCCGTGGCGGCGCTGAGGTGCTGGTCACTTTCAACACCAAGCACTTCCCGGCGTCGTCACTAGAGCCGTTCGATCTTGAGGCCGTGCACCCCGACGATTTCCTGCTCGATCAACTCGACCTTCACTACGCGCCCACGCTCCGAGCGCTCGTCGAGCTGGTCGAGGGTTACGACTCGCCGTCCTTGACTGTCGACGACCTTCTCCGAGCGCTCGCCCGTGCCGGGGTTCCACGGTTCGCCGACGAGGCGCGCTCGAAGTTGTACTAGATCTGCCGCTGCCGCCTCTACTCGTCCCAGGAATCGCTGATCGCTTCGACGAATGCCATGTCGTCGCCGACGGCGCGTTGCACGAGGTCGGTGATCTGCTTCTTCTCGGCCGCGCCGACCGTCGTGACGGCGAACGACGCCGGCCACATGGCGCCATCGTCGAGCTGCGCGGTGTCATTGAACCCGAGGGTCGTGTACCGGGTGTCGAACTTGCTGGCCGGCTGCACGAAGCACAGCACTTTGCCGTCGAGCGC
>NCEJ01000214.1 GCA_002280615.1 Micrococcales bacterium 32-70-13
CGGTGCCCGGCACGAGCTTGTCGTTGACGGCCCGCGAGAGCCCGAGGCGGTTGTTGAAGGATGCCGGGCTCGCGACCGTCGCGTACGTCGCGCTCAGCAGGTGTGCCACGTAGTTCTTCGTGCTCGTCTTGCCGTATGAGCCGGTGATCGCGACGACGCGCGGGCGTACCTGCGCGAGCCGCTTCTGCGCGGCGACGACGAACTTCTTCGAACCGGCGCGCTCGATCGGCGCCATGATCGCGAGCGCGAGGTCGGTCAGCGGCGCGCCCAGCAGGAGGACGAGGGCGGGGGCTGCGGCGGCGCGCGGGCCGAGCACCGCCACGAGCACGATGGTCGCCGCGACGTGCACGACGATCCAGCACACCATGAGGCGCTTGAGGCGGTCGGTGAGCGCGAGCTTCGCCGATCGGCCGCGCACCGGCAGGCCGAGCGGGATAAGCGCGAGGGCGACGATCGCGCCGATGGCCCACGACGGCCCGAGTGGCGGCACCCCGCCGACCACGGCGAGGGTCGTCGCCGTGAGGGCGACGATGAGCAGCCCCGCCGTCACGGGCTCGCGCGTCACCCAGAGCCACGCCATACGCGTCGTCCAGCCGGGCACGTAGTGCTCGCGCTGGGCGACCCGCAGCCAGCGCGCGGCGATCGGCACCGCCGCTAGCAGCGCGAGGACGAGCGCGACGAGCGTCGGCGGGTACCGGAGGAGGTCGATCATACGGTGCGGGTCCGTTCGTCGAGGAGGCCGAGCAGCTCTTCGCGCACGGCGAGCTCGAGGTCACCCTCGAGCAGGTGACCCGTGCCGGGCACCACGCGGAACGGGGCTCCGGCCCGTTCAGCGGCCACGCGGCCCGCGTCGGTCGGCGCCTGCGTGTCGTGCTCGCCCCACACGAAGCGCATCGGCACCGTCGAGCCGGCGAGCGCCGCGAGCTCGTCGTCGTAGGTCTCGTTGACGACGCGCACCATGATGCCGCGCAGCACTCCCTGGGCGGCGCGGTAGTCGGAGCTTCCGCGGCGGTCGCGCAGGGCATCCATGCGCGCATCGCTCAGCAGGCCGCGGCGGTTGGCCCAGCGGGCTATGCGGTAGCCGAGCGGCGGGGCGGCGGGGGCGTGCAGCTTCACGAGCGGCACCCCCGTGAGCACGAGGCCCGCGACGAGCTCGGGGCGTGCCGCGGCGAGGCGCGCGGCAACCCGACCGCCGAAGGAGTGCGCGACGATGACGACGGGCGCGAAGGCCGCGATCGCCTCGGCGACGAGCTCGGCGTAGTCTTCCGAACCCCAGACGGTCTCCGGCGCGGGCGCCGGGCCGAAACCGGGCAGGTGGATGCTCACGGCATCCAGCCCCGTCAGGATCGTCGCGAAGTCGGTGCCGTCGCGCCCCCACCCGTGCAGGGCGACGACCCGCGGAGGGGTCGCACCGTGCTTCTCGGCCAGCACGCGGCCGCCGGCGAGGGAGGTGATCACAGCCCCCAGCCTATCGAGCGGATGCGCCCGCCCTGGTGGGCCGCGTCTCACTGTTCGCGACACGTCGTACGCAACGGAGCGTACGAGGTGTCGGAAACCGTGCGACGAGCACGGCCCTATTCGGCCTGCGGCTCGCTGCGCCACCTGGGCGACGATCGGCATCGAGACTCCGCGCGACGCCGCGAGCTCGAGGATGGGTCCGACCGAGGCGAGACCCTCGGCCGTCTGGTTCATCTGCGCGATGACCTGCTCGAAGCCGTAGCCCTGGCCGAGCAGCCGCCCGGCCGTGTTGTTGCGCGACAGCGGCGACTCGCACGTGGCGATGAGGTCGCCGAGACCCGCGAGGCCGATCATCGTCTCGGGCCGCGCGCCGAAGGCGACCGCGAAGGCGCTCAGCTCGACGAGGCCGCGCGTGATGATCGAGGCCTTCGTGTTCTCGCCGTAGCCCACGCCGTCGGCGATGCCCACGGCGACGGCGATGAGGTTCTTGAGCACGCCGCCGAACTCGGTACCGATGACGTCGGTGTTGACGAACGAGCGGAAGTAGTCGTTCGAGGCGATCGTCGCGACGGCGACGGCCGTGTCGTGGCTCGCGCTCGCGACGACGGCGGCGGTGGGCTCGCGCTTGGCGATCTCGAGGGCGAGGTTGGGGCCGCTGACCGCCGCGATGCGGTCGCGGTCGACGCGCAGTTCTTGCTCGATGACCTCGCTCATGCGCAGGCCGGTGCCGCGCTCGACGCCCTTCATGAGGCTGACGACGGGCACGTCGGGCGGCAGGATGTCGCGGATCGAGGCGAGATTGCTGC
>NCEJ01000215.1 GCA_002280615.1 Micrococcales bacterium 32-70-13
TGCGCTGCAGCCGGGCAAGACGCTGGCCTTCGCGCACGGCTTCAACATCCGCTTCGGCTACATCGACGCCCCCGAGGGCGTCGATGTCATCCTCGTCGCTCCCAAGGCCCCGGGCCACACGGTGCGTCGCGAGTTCGTCGCCGGCCGCGGGATCCCCGACATCATCGCCGTCGAGCGCGACGCGACCGGCCACGCCTGGGATCTCGCCCTGTCGTACGCCAAAGCTATCGGCGGCACGCGCGCGGGCGTCATCAAGACGACCTTCACGGAGGAGACCGAGACCGACCTGTTCGGCGAGCAGGCCGTGCTCTGCGGCGGCACCTCGCAGCTCGTGCAGTACGGCTTCGAGGTTCTCACCGAGGCCGGCTACCAGCCCGAGATCGCCTACTTCGAGGTGCTGCACGAGCTCAAGCTCATCGTCGACCTCATGTGGGAGGGCGGCATCGCCAAGCAGCGCTGGAGCGTCAGCGACACGGCCGAGTACGGCGACTACGTCTCGGGCCCCCGCGTGCTCGACGCGAGCGTCAAGGAGAACATGAAGGCCGTGCTCGCCGACATCCAGTCGGGCGCCTTCGCCTCGCGCTTCATCGCCGACCAGGACGCCGGCGCGCCCGAGTTCATGGAGCTGCGCCGCAAGGGCGAGCAGCACCCGATCGAGGAGACGGGCCGCAAGCTGCGCGCCCTCTTCGCCTGGAAGCAGCAGGACTCGGACTACGTCGACGGCAGCGCTGCGCGCTAGGCACTGACCTTCCCGGCCATCCGCCGGGAACCCCACGAGGCCGCGACCCCCGCAACCCGGGGTCGCGGCCTCGTGCTCTGCGCGAGGCATCCCGGTCGCGAGCCCCGCTCGACTCGCAGGCGACCTGCGGCGCTGGCCTCTACAGTGACCCTCATGACGACGATCGGCCTCGGGATGCCCGGCGCGCGCCGCGCGGCCCCCGACACCACCGGTCGTCCCGATACGCCCGAGCTCGTCGACCGCTTCGGCCGCGTCGCCCGCGACCTGCGCATCTCGCTCACGAGCGCGTGCTCGCTGCGGTGCACGTACTGCATGCCGGCCCAGGGGCTGCCCGTCGTGCCGCGCGACGAGCTGCTGACGGCGGAGGAGATCGCGCGGCTCGTGCAGATCGGGGTGCGCGACCTCGGGGTGCACGACATCCGCTTCACGGGGGGCGAGCCGCTGCTGCGCCCCGACCTCGTCGAGATCGTCGAGCGCAGCGCGCGGGTGGCGGCAGGGGCATCCCTGGCCCTCACGACCAACGGCATCGGTCTCGAGAAGCGCATCGACGCGCTGCTCGCCGCGGGGCTCACGCGCCTCAACATCTCGCTCGACACGGTCGACCGCGACCACTTCGCGCGCCTCACCCGGCGCGACCGTCTGCCGGCCGTGATGCGCGGCATCGAGGCCGCGCGGCGGGCGGGCATCGCGCCGCTCAAGATCAACGCCGTGCTCATGCGCGACACGCTCGCGGGCGCGGCCGATCTCGTCGCGTGGGCGCTCGAGCACGGGGTCGAGCTGCGGTTCATCGAGCAGATGCCCCTCGACGCCGACGAGGCGTGGGTGCGCGACAACATGGTCGAGGC
>NCEJ01000056.1:0-829 GCA_002280615.1 Micrococcales bacterium 32-70-13
CGGCACGATAGGGCTGTGGATGCTCACCCCGCGCTCGCCGAGGCCCGCGCCGCGCTCGCCGCGGCCGCCGGGCGCCTTGCCGCGGCGGGGGCCGCGCCCGAGCAGCTCGTGGTCACGGTCCCGGCGCACCGCGCGCTCGGCGTGATCCCGCGCCGTGAGACCTTCCGGCGCACCGGCGAAGGATTCGTGCTCGGCGCGCTGCTCGTCACCTCCAGCGGAGACGTCTTCGCCCCCGGGCGCATCGCGCGCGCGAGCCGCCAGGTGCTGCCGGGCCACCAGTCCGAGAGCGCGCGGGCCCGCCGCGAGCTGCGCGAGCGCCTGCTCGACGCGGGCCTGCGCGAGGGCAGCACGGTCGTGATCGACTCGCGCCCGGTGCCGCTCGACGACCCGACCGCGATGGCCGCCGAGCGCGGGCCGCTCGTGCTGCGCGAGCAGGCGGGCGAACCGACGGTGCTTGTGCGCTGGATGCCCACGGCCCCCGACGCCGCGCTGCGACCGCTCGACGCCTACCTCGCCGAGCGCCTCGACCTGGCGCTGGGCACCCTGACCGCCGCGCGAGCCGAGAGCGAGCATCCATGACCGAGACTGCACCCGAGACAGCGGGCCTCGACGCCGACGCCTTCGCCTTCTACGCCGAGCTCGAGCAGAACCAGAATCGCGAGTGGTGGCTCGCCAACAAGCAGCGCTACGACGCCCGCGTGAAGGCGCCGGTCGAGAGGCTCGTCGACGCGCTCGGGGGCGAGTTCGGGCCGCTGAAGATCTTCCGGCCCTACAAAGACGTGCGGTTCAGCGCCGACAAGCGGCCGTACAAAGACCACCTCGGGCTCGT
>NCEJ01000056.1:861-8019 GCA_002280615.1 Micrococcales bacterium 32-70-13
CTCGAGGAGGTCGGCGAGAGCGGGTTCACGATCATGACCTCGGATGCTCTCACCACCGCCCCCCGCGGCTTCAGCGTCGACCACCCGAAGATCGCGCTGCTGCGCCTCAAGCGCCTGGCCATCGCCGCCGAGCACGCGCCCGCCGACTGGATGACCGGGCCCGAGCTCGTCGACCGCGTGCGCACAGGCTGGCGCACCGTGCGCGTCTGGAACGACTGGATCGCCGAGAACCTGCCCACCGCCGTCGAGGCGACCCGATGACCGAGCTGCGGCCCCTGCCGACCGCCGACCCGATCGTGCGCGGCGTGCGCATCGTCGTCTCGGCGATCACGCGCACGACCGCGTGGCGCTGGGCGGCGCCGCGCGTCATGCCGCCGGTCGAGCGCGCCCTCGCGGCCGCGACGGGAGGCCGTGCGCAGCTCAGCAGCCTGTTCGTGCCCTCGCTCATCCTCACCACGACCGGCGCCAAGAGCGGCCTGCCGCGCGACACCGTGCTCATGTACACGGCCGACGGGCACGGCCGGGCGATCGTCGCGGGCACCAACTGGGCGGCCCCGACGCACCCCGCCTGGACCTACAACCTGCTCGCCCATCCCGAGGCCGAGATCACGGTGCGGGGGCGGCGGTACGCGGTGCGGGCATCCGTCATCGAGGGGGATGCCCGTGATCGCGTCTGGCGCCACCTCGAGTCGCAGTGGCCGGAGTACCGCGCCTACGAGCGCGACTCGGGGCGCACCGTGCGGCTCTTCCTGCTCACGCTCGTGCGGGCCGAAGGTCCCTAGCCGCTCGGGGTGGTCGGGAGTACGCTCGGCGCCACCGAGGCCGCAGGGCGCGGCCCCTCGATTGCGGAAGGGGGCTGTCATGAGCAGCCCGTACTCGAAGATCGTCAAGAAGAAGTTCGACTCGATCTCGGTCGAGGCGGCACTCGCCCAGCAGCACAATGGTGTGCTGATGGTCGATGTGCGCAACGACCAGGAGTTCATGGAGGGGCACGCGCGCGGCGCGCACCACATCCCCGTGCACGAGCTGCCGCACCGCTTGCACGAGCTGCCGGCCGACCTGCCGGTGCTGCTCATGTCTGATCAGAACGCGCGCGCCCGCGCCGCGGCCGAGCTGCTCGCCGCCTCGGGGCTCGTCGCCTCGACGGTCGAGGGCGGGATCCGTGAGTGGCGGGCGAAGGGCCATCCGATCGAGATGTGAGCGACGAGGCGTCGCGCGAAGGGCTGGCCGAGGGTGATGCCGAGCAGCACGAGCGCCATGCCGAGCAGCTGCAGGGGAGTGAAGGCCTCGCCCGCGATCGCCGCGCCGAGCGCGACGCCCGTCACCGGGTTGAGCAGCCCCATGAGCCCGACCGCACCCGCCCCGAGGTGGCGCAGCGCCGAGAACCACGCCACGTAGGCGATCGCGGTGGCGACGAGCGTCACGTACGCGAACCCGAGCAGCTCCGTGCCCGTGAGGGCGGGCGGCAGCCCCTCGACGAGGAACGCGACGGGCGCGATCGCGAGCCCGCCCGCGGTCAGTTGCCACGCCGTGAGCGACAGCAGAGGCACGCCGCCGCCCCAGCGCTTGGTGAGCACGAAGCCCACCGACGACATCGTCATGGCCGCGAGCGAGGCGACGACCCCGCCGGGGTTCGCCGCGGCGGTGCCGGTCGCGAGCATGAGCGCGACCCCTGCGAAGCCGAGCGCGGCCCCGACGAGCGACAGCACGTGCGGGCGCTCGCGCAGCAGCGGCCAGGCGAGCAGCATCATGACGGCGGGGGAGGTGGCCATGAGCATCGCCGCGAGGCTCGAGGGCAGCAGCTGCGCCGCGAGGTAGATGAGGATGAAGAACGCGCCCACGTTGAGCACGCCGAGCACGGCCGAGCGCCACCACCAGGCGCCGCGCGGCAGCCTCCGGCCGGTCTCGCGCGCCGGCAGGGCGAGCAGCAGCAGCCCCGCGGGCAGCGCGCGCAGCACCGATCCCCACAGCGGCGACTCGGGCGGCAGCAGCTGCGCGGTGACGACGTAGGTCGAGCCCCAGGCGATGGGAGCGATCGCGGCGATGAGCATCCAGCGCCAGACCCCGCGAGCAGAAGAACTTTCCATGGAAGAGATAATAACTTCCATGGAAGGTATTATTCCCGGATGGCAGACAACCCGACCGACGCGATCGACCGCGTGGCGCGCATCCAGCAGGAATGGGCGCGCGAGCGCCCCGATGTCGACGTGTCGCCCCAGGGCATCATCGGCCGCCTGCACCGCGTGGCGGCGAGCCTCACCGACGAGCTCGCCGTCGTCTTCCGCGCGCACGGTATCTCGGCGGGCGAGTTCGACGTGCTCGCGGCGCTGCGTCGCGCCGGCGACCCCTTCGAGCGCACCCCCACCGAGCTCGCCGAGAGCACCATGATCACGAGCGGCGGGCTCACCAAGCGCGTCGACCGTCTCGAGGATGCCGGGCTCGTGCAGCGCCGCCCGAGCGAGCACGACGGCCGGGCCCGGGTCGTCGCCCTCACCGAGGCGGGGCGGGTGCTCGTCGATGAGGCCTTCACGCGCCACATGGCCAACGAGCACCGGCTCGTCGGGCTGCTCGACGAGGCCGACCGAGACGCCCTCGAACGTGCGCTCACGAACTGGATGGCGAGGCTTCCCGACGAGGCCTGAGCGCGGGCTCCCGACCCTAGGCTGTCAGCGTGCTGCTTCTCGATATCGCGTTCATCGTCGCCGGGCTCGTGCTGCTCATCGCGGGCGGTGAAGCGCTCGTGCGCGGCGCCTCGACGCTCGCCGCGCGCGCGGGTATCTCGCCGCTCGTCATCGGCCTCGTCGTCGTCTCGGCCGCGACCTCGGCCCCCGAGCTCGCCGTGACGCTCGGCGCCGTGCTCGAGGGCGAGCCCGACCTCGCCCTCGGCAATGTCGTCGGCAGCAACATCGTCAACATCCTGTTCATCCTCGGCCTCTCCGCAGTCGTCACGCCGCTCATCATCAAGCGGCAGCTCGTGCGCTTCGACATCCCGATCATGGTGGGGCTCTCGGTGCTGCTGCTGGTCGTGAGCCTCGACGGCCGCATCGGCGTGATCGATGGCGTGCTGCTGCTCGGCGGCCTGCTGCTGCACACGGTCATGAGCATCGTGGTCGGTCGGCGCGAAGTGCTCGCGCCCGGTGCCGCCTCTGACCAGCCCGCGCTCAACGCGCGCCCGGTGCCCCTCTGGCTCGCGACCGTGCTGCTCGTGGCGGGCATCGGCCTGCTCGTGCTCGGCGCCCGACTGCTCGTCGACGGCGCCGTCAGCATCGCCACGAGCCTCGGGGTCAGCAGCCTCATCGTCGGCCTCACGGTCGTCGCCGTCGGCACGTCGCTGCCCGAGCTCGCGACCTCGATCATCGCCGTGCGCCGGGGCGAGCGCGACATGGCCGTCGGCAACATCGTCGGCAGCAACATCTTCAACATCGGCATGGTGCTCGGGCTGCCCGCGATCCTCTTCGGTGAGGGTATCCCGGTGCCGGCCGCGGCGATCGCTCTCGATCTGCCGCTCATGCTCGCCACCGCGATCGCTCTGCTGCCGATCGCGTTCACGGGCTTCGTCATCGCGCGCTGGGAGGGCGGGCTCTTCGTGGCCCTCTATATCGCGTACACGGTGTACCTCGTGCTGGCCTCGACCCAGCACAGCGCGCTCGAGGGCTTCACCGACGTCATGCTCGTGTTCGTGCTGCCGCTCATCGCGCTCACGCTCGTGGTCTTCACCGCCTACGAGGTCGGACTGCGGCGCGGTCGCCGGTCGGTCGACGACGCGTCGACGGCCGACACGGCCCCGACGACGGCGGCCGGCGGCCCGCCGAGCGGGCCACCGGCCGAGTGAGGCGCGGGCCTCAGTTCATGCTCGTCAGCAGGTCTTTCATCTGCTTGTAGATGAGGCCCGCGGCGTTCTTCGGGTTCAGCCGGGAGAGGCGCGACATGATGCGCGCGTCGCCGCCGATGAAGATCTCGTACGAGCCCTTCTCGATCGCCTCGACGATCTGGCGGCCGGCCTCGGCGGGCGCGGTGGTCTTGCGCTGCTTGTCGCCCGCGGCTGCCGCCATCTCCTTCGCCTGCTCGGCCGTCATGAGCCCCGAGTTCACCGTGATGTTGGTGCCGATCGCGCCCGGGAAGACGCCCGTGACCTGCACGCCGGTTTCCATGAGCTCGGAGTGCAGTGCGCGGCTCAGCTGGGCGACCGCGGCCTTCGTGGCGCCGTAGACCGACTGACCGGGCACCGGCGCGTAGGCGCCCATGCTCGCCACATTGACGAGCGCCGCTTCGGGCCGCTTCACGAGTTCGGGCAGGAACGCCTTGATGGTGTTGAGCGTGCCGTAGAGGTTCACGTCGATGACGCGCTCGATCTGATCCCACTCGAGCTGCAGCACCGGCACGAACTTCTGGATGATGCCCGCGATGTTGAGCAGGCCGTCGACCTGCCCGTGCTGCTCGATGATCGCCGCGGGCAGCTTCTCGACGGCCTTCCGGTCGGTGATGTTGACGACGTGGGTCGAGATGCGGTCGCCGTGATCGCCAGCGAGCCGCACGGTCTCGGCGAGGCCCTCCTCGCTCAGGTCGAGGGCGGCGACGCGCGCGCCCTTCGCCACGAGGCCGAGAACGACCTCGCGCCCGATGCCGTTGCCGCCGCCGGTGACGGCGAAGACCTTGCCGCTGATCTGCATGATGCTCCTTGTTCGATCGGATGCGCGTCCTCGCGCACCTCCGAGGCTAACCGCATCCCGACCGATCGGTCAGGGCCGAACGTCCCGGTCGACGCCGCGCTGTGCGAACCCGCAGGAATTCGTGGAATCGTGAGCGCATGACGGTCATGCCGATGTTCCCGCTCGGGTCGGTGCTCTTCCCCGCCATGCCGACGGCGCTGCGGGTGTTCGAGGAGCGCTACATCGTCATGCTCTCCACGATCCTCGGCGACGAACCGCCCGAGTTCGGCATCGTTCTCATCGAGCGCGGCAGCGAGGTCGGCGGGGGCGAGCACCGGTTCCCGATCGGCACGGTCGCGCAGATCACGCGCGTCGAGACGAGCGAGGGCTTCATCGGCCTCATCGCGCAGGGCGACCGGCGCATCGAGGTCGTGCAGTGGCTCGACGACGACCCCTACCCGCGCGCCGAGGTGCGCACGGTCGACGAGCTGGAGTGGGACGAGGATCGCCACCGGGCCCTCCTCGAGCGGGCCGAGCAGCTCGTGCGGCGCACGATCGCGCGGGCGAGCGAGTTCGTCGAGCAGCAGTGGCCCGCCGACATCGAGCTGAGCGACGACCCCGTGCAGGCCTGCTGGCAGCTCGCCGGCATCGCCCCGTTGGGCGCGCTCGACCAGGTGCGGCTGCTGCGCGCGGGAACCGTCGTCGAGCTGCTGAGCGCTCTCATCGAGGCGACCGAGGGTGCCGCCGAGATGCTCGCGATGCCCGGTCTCGACGACGACGACTTCACCGCCCTGCTCGACGGCGAGTAGCCTGCCGCCATGAGTCCGCTCACCGCCTTCCCCGTGCCCGTCGACGCGGCGACGGCCGCCTGGGCGGGCCCGGTCTTCGTCGTCATGGCCCTCGCGGGCCTCGCGGTGCTCATCTGGCAGGCCGTGCGGTACTTCCGCGACGATCGCTGACGGCCAGCCGAGCGTGGCAGAGTAGAGTGGGCCGCAGAGCACCACTCCAACTGAATACTCGGCCGTTTCCGCGATGCGGGAGAGCCGCAGGCCCCCGGCCTCCGGCACCGAAGGAGCAAGCCTCCCCGCCAATCTCTCAGGTCCGTGTACCGCATCCGCCAGGCCACTCTGAAAAGCAGGGACGACCGCGTCATCGACGCGGACCGCGCCCTCGCCCACGGTGAAAGCGCCGCACCGGCTGCCACGAGCAGACCGGGGGCGTGAAACTCTCAGGCACCATGACAGAGGGGGAGTTCCACCGGCCGTCCGCGTCAGGAGAACTCCGTGTCCGAACCCTCCAGCCCCGCCTCGCACCGCCTTTCGCCCCTGCACGCAGTGCACGAGGCGCTCGGAGCCGCGTTCACCGACTTCGCGGGCTGGCAGATGCCGGTGCGCTACAGCTCCGACCTCGCCGAGCACCACGCCGTGCGCACGGCGGCCGGCATCTTCGACATCTCGCACATGGCCGAGATCGCGGTCGACGGCCCCGATGCGGCCGCATTCCTGGATGCCGCGCTCGCCGGCCGCCTCTCCGCGATGGCCCCCGGCAAGGCCAAGTACTCGCTCGTGCTCGACGAGAACGGCGGCATCGTCGACGACCTCATCGTGTACCGCATGAGCGACACCTCGTACCTCGTCGTTGCCAACGCCTCCAACCGCTTCGCGGTCGTCGAGGCCCTGCAGCAGCGGTCGGCGGGTTTCGACGTGACGATCGACGACCGCACCGAGGCCATCGCGCTCATTGCCGTGCAGGGCCCGGCCTCGGTCGCCGTGCTCGCCGCGACCGCGCAGCTCGACATCCCGGGCCTCGACGACCTGAAGTACTACGCCTGGGGCTCGGGCGCCTTCGCGGGCGCGGAGATCATGGTCGCGCGCACGGGCTACACGGGCGAGGACGGCTTCGAGCTCTACGTGCCCGTCGAGCGTGCCGCCGAGCTGTGGGCCGCGCTCACGGCCGCGGGCGAGCCGCTCGGCCTCGTGCCCTGCGGGCTCGCGGCGCGCGACACCCTGCGGCTCGAGGCCGGCATGCCGTTGTACGGTCACGAGCTGGGGCTGAGCATCCAGCCGGTGCAGGCGGGTCTCGGCCGCGTCGTCGTCACCGACAAGCCCGCGTTCGTCGGTCGCGAGGCGATCCTCGCTGGACCGGCCGAGGGCGCTCCCGTTCTGGTGGGCCTGCGGGCCGAGGGTCGCCGTGCGGCGCGCGCCGAGTACCCGGTCTTCCACGGCGACGCGCTCGTCGGCGAGGTCACCTCGGGTGCGCTGTCGCCGACGCTCGGCTACCCGATCGCGATGGCCTTCGTCTCGCCCGAGGTGTCGGCCCTCGGCACCGTGCTCGAGCTCGACGTGCGCGGCACCCGCATCCCCGCCACGGTCGTGGCGCTGCCCTTCTACTCCCGCTCCTGATCCACCCCTCCACCCCGCACCACTGATCGAAAGGCCACCCTCATGAGCGCCGTTCCCGCCGACCTGCAGTACACCGCCGAGCACGAGTGGGTGCGCCTCGAGGGCGA
>NCEJ01000057.1 GCA_002280615.1 Micrococcales bacterium 32-70-13
TCGACGTGCGCGCCGAGCAGGGCCGCGCCGCGGATCAGGAGGCCGGTCATCCCTCGCCCCCCGTCGGCTCGGTGGTGCCGCTGGAGCCGGCGACGAGCAGGTAGAGCACGGCCATGCGGATCGACACCCCGTTCGTGACTTGAGCGAGCACCGTCGACCTCTCGGAGTCGGCGGCGGCGGACGAGATCTCCAGTCCCCGATTCATCGGGCCGGGGTGCATGACCATCGTATCGGGGCCGAGCAGGGCCAGCCGCTCGGCCGTCAGCCCCCACACGCGCGCGTACTCCCGCGCCGAGGGGAAGTAGGCGTCGCGCATGCGCTCGCTCTGGATGCGCAGCATCATGACGGCGTCGGGGGCCGCCGCGAGCGCGTCATCGAGGTGCTCGTGCACCGTCGCGCCCCAGTGCTCGACCCCGTGCGGCAGCAGGGTGCGCGGCGCGACGAGGTGCACCTCGGCGCCGAGCGTCGTCAGCAGCCACACGTTCGAGCGCGCGACGCGCGAGTGCAGGATGTCGCCGACGATCGCGACGCGCATCCCCGCCAGATCGCGACCGCGCGCCCCGGCACCGAAGCGGCGCGCGCGGATCGTGTACGCGTCGAGGAGCGCCTGCGTGGGGTGCTCGTGGGTACCGTCTCCCGCGTTGATGATCGCAGCGTCGATCCAGCCGGCGTGCGCGAGCTGGTGCGCAGCCCCCGAGTCGTGGTGCCGCACGACGATCGCATCGGCGCCCATCGCGGCGAGCGTCTGCGCCGTGTCTTTCAGGCTCTCGCCCTTCGAGACGCTCGAGCCCTTCGCACTGAAGGTGATGACGTCGGCGCTCAGCCGCTTGGCGGCCGACTCGAACGAGAGGCGCGTGCGGGTGGAGTCTTCGAAGAACAGGTTGACGACCGTCTTGCCGCGCAGCGGCGGCAGCTTGCGCACCTCGCGGTCGGCGGTCTGCGCCATGTCCTCCGCGACGTCGAGGATGCGGATGGCGGTCTCGCGATCGAGGTCGCGCGTGCTCAGCAGGTGCCTCATGGCTCGATCGTCACCTCGTCGGCGCCGTCGACCTCGACGAGTCGCACCGAGACGCGCTCGCTCGTGGCCGACGGCAGGTTCTTGCCGACGAAGTCGGCGCGGATGGGCAGCTCGCGGTGCCCGCGGTCGACGAGCACGGCGAGGCGCACGACGCGCGGCCGGCCGTGGTCGACGAGCGCGTCGAGCGCGGCGCGGATGGTGCGGCCCGAGTACAGCACGTCGTCGACGAGCACGACGATCGCGTCGTCGATGCCTTCGGCGGGGATGCGCGTCGGCGCGGGCGTGCGCGTCGGGCTCTTCGCGAGATCGTCGCGATACAGGGTGATGTCGAGCGACCCGGCGCTCGAGACGCCCGGCTCGATCTCGTCGACGATGCGCTGGATGCGGTCGGCGAGCGTGGCCCCGCGGGTCGGGATGCCGAGGAAGACGAGCCGACCCTCGCCGCGCCGGCTCTCGAGAACCTCATGGGCGATGCGGCGCAGAGCGCGCGTGATGTCAGCGTCGTGCAGCACGGTGCGTGCGACCACTCTGACCTCCTTCCCCGCCTCACAGGACGGTGCTTAAAGGACGTCGAACGCGCTTAGTCTACCGGGCTCAGCCCCAGCGCTGGAGCAGGGCGCGCTCGCCGAGCCCGACGAGGGCATCCGTCGTCTTGCCGAGCACACCGAGCAGGATGATCGCCAGGAACAGGCGGTCGATCCGACCGTTGTTCTGCGAGTCGATGAGCAGGAACCCGAGGCCCATCGACGAGGCGATGAGCTCCGCCGCGACGAGGAACAACCAGGCCTGCGCGAGAGCGAGGCGCAGCCCCGAGACGATCGACGGCACCACAGCGGGAAGCTGCACGGTGCTGAGGAGGGCGAGCCGGCCGAGGCCGAACGCTTGCCCCGCCTCGACGAGGTGGGGGTCGACGTGCCGCAGGGCTCCCGCGACGGTCGTGAAGACCGGGAACGCCGCGCCGATCGCGATGAGGGTGATCTTGGGCTCCTCGTAGATGCCGAGGTAGATCGTCAGCAGCGGCACCCAGGCGAGCGAGGGCACGGCGCGGATCGCGCCGAGGAGCGGCGCCAGCAGCTTCGAGGCCAGCGGAGACAGACCGACGAGCGCTCCGAGCACGAGCCCGATGGCGGCGCCGATCGCGAAGCCCAGCAGCACCCGCTGCACCGAGATCAGGATGTACGTCGCGAGCAGGCCCGCCTGGGCGAGCTCGACGCCCGCGGCGACGACCTGAGGCGGCGAGGGCAGCAGGTAGTCGGGGATCGCGCCGGACTCCGCGGCGACCCACCACACCGCGAGGATGAGCACCGGGAGCACGAGCCCGAGCAGGATCGTCGTGACCGTCGTGCGGCCGCGGCTCACCTCGGGCAGGTCGCGGCCCGCCGCCGAGTAGCCGTAGCCGCTCACGAACTGGAAGAGCGACGCCGAACGGCGCCCCTCGGTGGAGGGGCGCCGGACGGGAGCGCCGCCGCGCTCGTCGAAGCTCATGCTCAGCCGATCGCGTTCGGGTCGGCGGCCACGACGAAGGTGTCGTTGAACAGGGCGTCGAGGGCGTCGTCGATGAGCTGCTGGTTCGGCACGTCGCCGCTCTCGACGAAGATCGGGCCGATGATGGCGAGCACGTCGCGCTGCGTCTGACCGGGTACCGGGTCGATGTCGATGACGGTGCGGGCGATGGTCGCCTCGGCGATCGCGATGTCGATGCCCGCGACCTCGGCGAGGATCGCCGCGGTCTCCTCGGGGTTCTCGAGCGCCCAGGCACGCGCCTTCTCGTAGGCGTTCACGACGAGCTGCGCGAGGTCGGGGTTCGTCGTGATGAACTCCTCGGTCGCGTTGAGGAACCCGTAGGAGTTGAAGTCGACGTTGTCGTAGATGATCTCGGCGGCGCCGTTCGCGACGGAGGTCGACAGGAGCGGGTCGAGACCCGCCCAGGCGTCGACCGCCCCGGTCTCGAGCGCCGTCTTGCCGTCGGCGTGCTGCAGGTTCTGCAGGCTGATATCGGTGAGCGAGAGCCCCGCCTCGCCGAGAGCCTGCAGCAGGAAGAAGTACGGGTCGGTGCCCTTGGTCGCCGCGACGGTGCGGCCGGCGAGCTCGGAGACCTCGGTGATGTCGCTGCCCGTGGGCACGAGCAGCGCGGCCCAGTTGGGCTGCGTGTAGACGCTGATCGTCTGGATGGGGCTGCCGTTCGAGCGCGCGAGCAGCGCGGCCGAGCCGGCCGTCGAGCCGACGTCGATCGCTCCGGCGCGCAGCGCCTCGTTGGCCTTGTTCGAGCCCGCCGACTGCACCCACTCGACCGTCACATCGTCGCCCAGCTCGGCCTCGAGCCATCCCTGGTCCTTGATGATGAGGCTCAGCGGGTTGTAGGTCGCGAAGTCGAGTGTCAGGGTCGTGTCGCTCCACTCGGAGCCCTCGACGGGTGCCGCCTGGGGCGCGCCCTCGCCGGCCACGCAGCCGGTCATGGCCATGGCGGCCACGGCGACGGTCGCGGTCAGCAGGGTCAGACGGGTGCGGGTGTTCATGATGGCCTTTCGGTTGCCGGTCGGTCGACCGGGATCGGGATGGTGCGGGTGGTGCGGTCGAGGTGGCGCCTAGGCGCCGTGGTGGCTCGGCACGCCGAGGGCGTCGAGCAGCTTCGCGCGCAGGCGCGTGAGCACGACCGAGGCGCGGTCGCGCGGCCGCGCTCCGGGGACGTCGAGGATCATGCTGATCGTCGCGCCGGGGCGGTCGTGGCGAGTACCCAGGAGCACGATGCGGTCGGCGAGCGCGAGCGCTTCATCGACATCGTGCGTGACGAGCACGATCGTGGCGGGCTCGGCACGGTGGATGTCGACGAGCAGATCCTGCATCGTCAACCGGGTGAGAGCATCCAGGGCGCCGAAGGGCTCGTCGAGCAGCAGCACGCCGGGTCCGCGCGCGAGCGCGCGGGCGAGCGACACGCGCTGGGCCATGCCGCCGGAGATCTCGCGCGGCTTGAGGCCCGCGGCGTGGCTCAGCTGCACGAGCTCGAGCAGCTCGGCGACGCGCTCGGCGCCCTGACGACGGTCGAGACCGCGAGGCAGCCCGAGCTCGACGTTGCGCGCGACGGTGCGCCACGGCAGGAGGCGCGGTTCCTGGAAGGCGACGGCCGAGCGCTGGTCGGCGGGCGCGACGGCCGTGCGGTCGATCGTGAGCGTGCCCGCCGTCGGCCGGTCGAGCCCGCTGATCTGGCGCAGCAGCGTCGACTTGCCGCAGCCCGAGGGGCCCAGAAGCGCGACGATCTCGCCCGGGGCGATCTCGAGCTGGATATCGCGGAGCACGATGCGCTCCTCACCACCCCGCACGGCGGGGAAGGTGCGGCCGACCCCGCGCAACGACACCGGCAGGGCCGGGGTCGCGACGGTGACGGAGCTGGAGGAGGACGACATGACGCCACCGTACGAGGCGGTCTCGCACCGCGGCAAACCGGGCCGACACGTGACGACACGGAGTGAAACACAACGTCACACAGGCGTCACCGGGGCGCGATCAGGCCCGAACGTCCTCCGCGATCGCCCCGAGCACGCCGTTGACGAAGGGGGCGCTGTCATCGGTCGAGAGCACGCTCGCGAGCTCCATCGCTTCGGCGATCGCGACGGCCGTGGGGATCTCGGGGTTGTCGCGCAGCTCCCACGTCGCCATGCGCAGGATCGCGCGGTCGACGACGGGCATGCGCGCGAGGGTCCAGCCGACCGCGTGCTGCTCGATGAGGGCGTCGATCTCGATCCGGGCCTCGTCGACCCCGCGCACGATCTGCTCGGCGTACGGCCAGCTCGAGGCGCGCTGGGGCGCCGCGGCCGCCCGACGGGCCTCGTCACCGAGCACCTCGGCGATCGGGACCTGCCGCACATCGGCGATGTAGAGCATGTCGAGAGCCCGTTTGCGGGCTTTGCTGCGGGCGCTCACTACTCGCTGACGCGGCCCAGGTAGTCGCCCGTGCGCGTGTCGACCTTGACCTTCGTGCCCGTCTCGAGGAACAGCGGCACCTGGATCTCGTAGCCGGTCTCGACGGTCGCGGGCTTCGTGCCGCCCGTCGAGCGGTCGCCCTGCAGGCCCGGCTCGGTGTACGTGACCTCGAGCACGACCGAGGCCGGCAGGTCGAGGTACAGCGGCGCGCCCTCGTTCATGGCGATCGTGACGATCTGGTTCTCGAGCATGAAGTTCGCGGCGTCGCCGACGACCGAGGCCGGCACGGTGACCTGCTCGTAGTCGCTCGTGTCCATGAAGACGTAGTCGGCGCCGTCCTGGTACAGGTACTGGTAGTCGCGGCGGTCGACGATCGCGAAGTCGACCTTGGTGCCCGCGTTGAACGTCTTGTCGACGACCTTGCCGCTCATGACGTTGCGCATCTTGGTGCGCACGAACGCGCCGCCCTTGCCCGGCTTGACGTGCTGGAACTCGATGACGTTCCAGAGCTGCCCGTCGAGGTTGAGCACGCTGCCGTTCTTGATGTCGTTCGTGGTCGCCATGAGTCTGAGAGGTCCGTTCCGGTGAGGAGCAAGAAGAATGGGCGCGCGAGCGCGCCGCCGCGAAAGTCTAGTCGACCGCCGCGGGCGCGCCCCTACGGGCGGCGCAGCACCTGGTCGAGCGCGAGACGGTACGAGCCGAAGCCGAAGCCCGCTATGACCCCGGTGGCGACGCCGGAGATGACGCTCGTGTGCCGGAACTCCTCGCGCGCGTGCGGGTTCGACAGGTGCACCTCGATGACCGGGATGCCTGCCTCGGTCACGAGGGCGACCGCGTCGCGCAGGGCGTAGCTGTAGTGCGTGAAGGCCGCGGGGTTCAGGATGACCGGGGTGCGGGCATCCACCGCCCCATGCAGCCAGCCGATGAGCTCGGCCTCGTCGTTCGACTGCCGCAGGTCGATCTCGACGCCTTCGGCCGCCGCGCCGAGCTCGTCGCGCAGCTCCGCGAGCGTCGCCGTGCCGTAGATCTCGGGCTCGCGCGTGCCGAGGCGGTTGAGGTTGGGCCCGTTCAGCACGAGCACGCGGGTGACGGCGGTCATGGCGTCACCCTATCGGCGCGGGTGGTCACTCCCCCACCTCCTGGTAGGCGGCGAAGAGCATCGACTCGTCGGTGCCGTTGAGCACGCGCGGCCGCGCCACGTCGTCGAGCACGATGAAGCGCAGCATGCCCGCGCGAGCCTTCTTGTCGCGCTGCATCGTGGCGAGCAGGGTCTTCCAGCGCCCGAGCGGGTAGCCCGTGGGCAGGGTCAGGGAGGCGAGGATGCGGCGCGTGCGGTCGACCTGCTCGGCGGGCAGCGAGCCGGCGAGGTGCGAGAGCTCGGCCGCGAAGACCATGCCGATCGCGATCGCGGCGCCGTGCCGCCAGCGGTAGCGCTCGGCGTGCTCGATGGCGTGGCCGAGCGTGTGGCCGTAGTTGAGGATCTCGCGCTGGCCCTGCTCGGTGAAGTCGTCGCTCACGACGGCGGCCTTGACGCGGATGCTGCGCTCGATGAGCTCGCGGAACACGGGGCTCTCGCGGTCGGTCGCGACGCTCACATCCGCCTCGAGCAGCTCGAGGATGACGGGATCGGCGATGAAGCCGCACTTCACGACCTCGGCGAACCCGGCGAGGATCTCATTCTGCGGCAGCCCCTCGAGCAGGTCGAGGTCGACGATCACCGCCGTGGGCGCCCAGAACGCGCCGACGAGATTCTTGCCCTCCGCGGTGTTGATGCCGGTCTTGCCCCCGACCGCGGCGTCGACCATGCCGAGCACGGTCGTGGGCACCTGCACGACCGCGATGCCGCGCAGCCACGTCGCGGCGACGAAGCCGGCGAGGTCGGTCGTGGCTCCCCCGCCCAGGCCGACCACGGCATCCGTGCGCTTGTAGTCGTTCTGGCCTATGACCTGCCAGCAGAACGCGGCGACCTCGATGCGCTTCGCGCCCTCGGCGTCGGGCACCTCGGCGAGCAGCACCTCGACCCGGCCGGCGAGCTGCGCGCGCAGGGCCTCGGCCTGCTCGGCGAGGGGCGGGGCGTGGATGACGAGCACCTTCGCGGCCGCAGGCGGCAACACTGAGGCGAGGTCGGCGATGAGCCCCCGACCCACGCGCACCTCGTAAGGCGCGGTTCCGGTCACGGGGATGACGGTCGTGTCGGTCATGATCCTCCGGCCGC
>NCEJ01000058.1 GCA_002280615.1 Micrococcales bacterium 32-70-13
CGCGCTCTCGATGAACGCCTCGGCCTGCGCGAGGCCGTTCTGGCCCGTCGTGCCGTCGAGCACGAGCAGCACCTCGGCGATGGGCGCGAGCTTCTCGATGACGCGCGTGACCTTGCCCAGTTCATCCATGAGGCCGGCCTTCGTCTGCAGGGGTCCCGCGGTGTCGATGATCGCGATGTCGACGCCGTTGTCGATCGCGAACTGCACCGTCTGATAGGCGACGCTCGCGGGATCCTGCCCCGGGTGCTGGGGCCGCACGACCTGGGCCCCCGCGCGCTCGGCCCACGTCGCGAGCTGGTCGACAGCCGCGGCACGGAACGTGTCGGCGGCGCCGACGACGACCGAGCGCCCGTACCCGGTCAGGAACTTCGCGAACTTGCCGATCGTCGTGGTCTTGCCGACGCCGTTGACGCCGACGACGAGCACGACCGCGGGGCGGTTGCTGAGCGTGAGGGTGGGGTCGTGCGCGGCGAGGCGCTCCTCGAGGGCCTCGCGCAGCATGCGCTTGAGGTCGCGCGGGTCGGTCGTCTTGAACCGGGCGACCTTGGCGCGCAGCTCGTCGAGCAGGGCCTCGGTGATGTCGGGGCCGAAGTCGGCGCCCAGGAGCGCGGTCTCGAGGTCGTCCCACGTGTCGTCGTCGATCGTCGGGCTCGTGAAGAGGCCGCGCAGCGCGCCCCCGAGACTCCACCCCTCAGCCATGCCCTCAGCCTACCGGCGCCCCACCCTCTCGCCTTTGTCGCAGATCTGGGGCAAAAGGTTCACCGTAGAGGTCGGTACGGGTGCAGCGGATCGCGCTCCAGCCGACGTCGGCGAAGGCGTCGAAACGGCGCAGGTCGTTCGCGAAGACGCGGTCGTCGGTGCGGTGCTGATCGCCCTCGTACTCGACGAGCACGCGGAACGCCGGCCAGGCGAGATCGGGATGCAGCGGCCCGATCGGGGTCACGACCTCGGGGGCGATCTCCGGCTCGGGGAAACCCGCACTCCGGAGAAGCAGCCGCAGGTGCGACTCGGGCCGAGAGCGCACCCCCGCTCGCGAGAGCCGAGCCGCCCGACGGAGGGCCGACGCCCCTGCACGGCGCGCGCTGCGGGCGAGCATCCGGTCGATGCCGTCAAGAGCGCTCCGGTCGTCAGCCCAGCGCGCAGCGTCGATGATCGCCACGAGGTCTGGCAGCTCGAGGTCGGTCGCCGCGGTCAGCAGGGTCGCCCCGACGGTGCCGACGCGCAACGGAACGGTCTCACCGGTCGACAGCGGGAGGAGTAGCTGTTCGAAGGCCGGAGCTTCGAGGTCTCGTTGGTGCCCGACCACACCCGCTCCTCGCGGCGCGTGCCCTCCGCGCTCGACCGTCACATGCACCGGGCCGGCACGGAGCCTTCCCGGCAACGGCAGTCCGCGGAGCGCGGCGGCGGTCGTATTCGAGAACCAGGCCGACTCGAGCATGACCTGCGCGTACGCCCACGAGCGGTCCACGATCGTGGCGAGCGGAGCCGCGAACGTGACGACGCCGTGGAACGGGTGCTCGACGTCCGCGCGGCGCAGTCGATCGGGCGGCACTCCGAGTCGCAGCGCCTGCGCGGTGGAGAGGAACTCGCCGCGGACGACGGTCGGAATCGGTTCGGGTTGTCTGGTCACACCCGCACGATCCCCCGTCGGGCACGTCCAACGGCTCGCCGGGCGAGCTCCGTCAGATTCTTCTCAAACCGGGGCGCCCGTGAGGGAGGAGCGCCCTTTTGGCCCAGATCTGGACCGAAAGGGGGGGCTACTCGTCGCGCATCTTCTCGTAGATCTTCTGGCAGTCGGGGCAGATGGGGAACTTCTCGGGGTCGCGCCCCGGCGTCCACTTCTTGCCGCACAGCGCGCGCACGGGCTTGCCGGTGAGCGCCGACTCGATGATCTTGTTCTTCGGCACGTAGTGCGAGAAGCGCTCGTGGTCGCCGTCTTCCAGCTGCTCCTCGTTCAGCAGCTTCTCGAGCTCGCGGTCGAGCACGTCGATGCCCCCGCCGCCCTGCCCCGCGTCGCCCGGTTCGTCCAGTGTCGCCATGCCGCCAGTCTACGACGCGGCCGGATGCCCGGCACGGGCACCTGCGCCCCCGAGCCCCGCGGCGCAACTAGGTGCGCAGCACGAGATCGAGCAGCTCGGGCGCCCGGCGCCGGAACGCCCGGCCGCCGATGACGATGCCGAGCAGGAGCATCCCGAACCCCGTCGCCGCTCCGGCCACGCCGGCGACGGCGAACCACGCGGGCTGGGCGAAGCCCCCGATCGCGACCACGAGGGCAGGGGCCATGAAGAGGATGGTCGCGAGGAGCGCGGTGGCCTGCGCCCACCCGGCGCGCACGCCGAGCATGGGCGGCTGGTCGAAGGGCCCGGCCCCCGGACGCGCAGCCGGGTACGCGCCGATCGCCGAGGCCACGCTCGAGACACCGAGCCCCGTGAGCAGCAGGCCGATGCTGACGCCGATAAGGGCCGGCAGCACGCCCTCGACTCCCGACCAGAGCGCGAAGAGCGGGGCGAGCGCGAGCACCAGGGGCACGCCGAGCAGCAGCGGCGGCACGCACCGGCCCCAGCGATCGGCGGCGCCCGGCACAGGCGCGGCGACGTGCAGCCACAGGGCCGTGTGGTCGTACGCCGCATCGTTGTGCACGAACCACCCGAGGAAGAGCGCGAGCACGGGCAGGGGCACGAGCCAGAGCGGCGGGAGGGGGGCTCCGGCGGCGCCGAAGGCGAGCATCATGAGCGCGGGCACGACGGGCAGCGCCAGCACGACGACGCGGTAGCGGGCATCGCGCCACCAGTACAGCAGGCTGCGCGCGGCGATGACGCCCGCGGGGGTCGCCGGCACGAGGTCGAACCAGCCGAGCCCGTGCGCGGGCGCGCTCGAGCGCGTGCGCTGCGGGGCCTCGACGAGCCGCGCGACGAGCCAGCCCCAGCCGACGACGAGCACCCCGACCATGACCGCACCCCCGAGCAGACGCACGAGCAGCAGGGCCGGTTCGCCCTCCGGGGCGGCCCAGACGAGGCCGACCGGGGTCGCGGCGAGCGTCGCGGCGATGGCCTGGAGGGTGTCGTCCTCGGCGCCCGACTGCACGACGATCACGGTCGTCGCGGCGACCGCGAGGGCGAGCACGATGACCGCCCGCGCAACCCCCGTCACCAGCCGACGGGCCGCAGGCGATGCCGCCAGCTGCGCCCCGATCGCGACGAGGTGCTGCGAGACGAGGATGACCGCCGCGGCTCCGAGCGCGCCCGCGACGATCGCGGCCGGCGCCGTCGGGGTGCCCGCCCACGCGAGCTCGAGACCGATGCCGAGCACCGCGGCGAGCAGGCCCGGCAGGCCGACGGCGCCCGCCGCACCGAGCCCCCGCGCGAGAGTGCGGGGCGGGATGGGGAACGAGGCGAAGCGGCGCGGCTCGAGCGCAGAGCCGAGACCCGCGCTGAGCGGTGCGACCGCGAGGGCGATCGCGAGAGCGGAGGCGACGATGACGAGACCGGCGCGGTGGCCGGCGAGGCGCACATCGACCTCGAGGGCGAGCAGGATGATCGCCGCCCCGACGGCCAGGCCGAGCACGACGACGGCGAGGGTGCGGGCGAGCGTCGCACCGGGTCGGAAGGCCGAACCGAGCAGCGCGAGCTTCAGTCGGAGAACGTCGTCAACCACTCGAGACCCTCCACCGCGACGCGACCGCCCGCGAGCTCGACGAAGCGATCTTCGAGACTCGACCCAGCCCGCACCTCGTCGAGCGTGCCAGCGGCGAGGACCCTGCCCGCGACGATGACGGCGACGCTGTCGCAGACCCGCTCGACGAGATCCATGTTGTGGCTCGAGAGCACGACCGTGCCTCCCGCGGCGGCGAAGCGCGTGAGCAGGTCGACCGCCTGCGCCGTCGACACCGGATCGACCGACTCGAAGGGCTCGTCGAGCACGAGCACCGAGGGCGAGTGGATGAGGGCCGCCGCGAGCGAGATCTTCTTGACCATGCCGACCGAGTAGTCGCGCACGGGTCGATCGAGCGAGCCGTCGAGCCCGAGGGCGACGGCGAGGTCGTCGATGCGCGAGCGCGCGGCCGAGCGGTCGAGACCGTGCAGCACGGCCGCGTAGTAGAGCATCTGGGCCCCGGTGAGCCGGTCGAACAGCCGCATGCGGTCGGGCAGCACGCCGAGCTTGCGCTTGGCCGTGGTCGGTTCGCGCCACACGTCGGTGCCACCGACCACGACCTGACCGGCATCGGGGCGCAGCAGGCCCGTGATTATCGAGAGGGTGGTCGTCTTGCCGGCCCCGTTGGGCCCGACGAAACCGAAGATCGAGCCGCGACGCACCGTGAAGCTCGCGTCGTCGACGGCCACGGTGCCACCGAACGACTTGCGCAGCCCGCGCACCTCGAGCACCACGGGAGCCGGAGCCGGTCGCGCGCTCGCTCCCGCCCGCGCCGTGGTCGAGCGCGACGACGCTCTCGGCGTCTTCGCGAGAGGCTTGCCTGCCCGGCTCGCGGCCGTCGACCGGGCGGGCTTCCCCGAGCGCTGGGGCGATGCTGGCGAGGATTCCACGACACCCACGCTACCAATCGCGGGCCCGTCGCCCCGGGGCCTTGACAGGCGGCCCGAGGGTCACAGTTGGGAAACAAAGAGTGAACAGTACGTGACGGCAGGGCATCCGCCCCGGTAAACTCGGGGCGCACAACGGTGTGTCTCCCCATTCTTCCGATCGACACATCAGGAGCCATCACATGACCACTCAGGTCGTCATCCTCGCCGCGGGCATGGGCAGCCGCCTCGGCCGCGAGCTGCCGAAGCCGCTGACCGAGCTCAGCGACGGTCGCACCATCATGCGCCAGCAGCACGACAACATCGCCGCCGCGTTCGGCACCGACGTCACCATCACGACCGTCGTGGGCTACAAGCTCGAGCACATCATCGACGCCTTCCCCGAGGTCGAGTACGTCTACAACGAGCAGTACGACCAGACCAACACCTCGAAGAGCCTGCTGCGCGCCCTCAAGGCGACGGGCAAGCACGGCGTGCTGTGGATGAACGGCGACGTCGTCTTCGACCCGCAGGTGCTCGTGCGCGTCGCGGGCCTCGTGCACGCCGACCGCTCGTTCGTGAGCGTCAACACCTCGACCGTCAGCGACGAAGAGGTCAAGTACACGGTCGACGCCGAGGGCTTCATCCAGAAGCTGTCGAAGACCGTCGTGGGCGGCCTCGGTGAGGCCGTGGGCATCAACTACATTTCGAGCGCCGACAAGGCCGTGCTCATGCGCCACCTCACGCGCTGCGCCGACCAGGACTACTTCGAGCGCGGCATCGAGCTCGCGATCGAGCACGACGGCATCACGGTCGAGCCCGTCGACATCAGCGACCTCTACGCCGTCGAGATCGACTTCGCCGAAGACCTCGAGCGCGCCAACCTGCACGTCTAGCGTTCTCGGAGCTCCGGGCATCCGTGCTCGGAGGCCCGATTCGCGGGCGAAGCGACACGCGTGCCGCTAGCGTTGTCGTTCGTGACCACCGCCCCGCCGCCGCGCCCCGCGCGCAGCCCCGCGCAGGTCTACCGGCAATCGCTGTGGCTGCTCACGAGCCGCGACCTCAAGGTGCGGTACGCGACGTCGTTCCTCGGCTACGTGTGGTCGGTGCTCGACCCGCTCGTGATGGCGGTCATCTACTGGTTCGTCTTCACGCAGATCGTCGACCGCACGATCGGCGAAGACCCGTACATCGTCTTCCTGCTGGCCGGGCTGCTGCCCTGGATGTGGTTCAACGGTGCCGTCGGCGACGCGACCCGCGCGTTCATCAAGGACGCCAAGCTCGTGCGCTCGACGCGCATCCCCCGCACCGTGTGGGTCACCCGCATCGCGCTCTCGAAGGGCATCGAGTTCGTCGCGGCGCTGCCCGTCATCGTCATCTTCGCCGTCATCTTCGGCGCCGCCCCGACGTGGGGCGTGCTGTGGCTGCCGGTCGCGATCGCGCTGCAGGCCGTGCTCACGGTCGGGCTCGGGCTCATTATCGCGCCGCTCGTGGTGTTCTTCCGCGACCTCGAGCGCGCGGTCAAGCTCATCCTTCGCTTCCTGTTCTACGCCTCGCCCATCATCTACGGCCTCTCCGACCTGCCCGGTGGCCTCGACGTGTGGGCGTCGTTCAACCCGCTCGCGGGCATCATCTCGCTGTACCGCGCGAGCTTCTTCCCCGACCAGCTGGATGCCCGGGCCGTGCTCATCGCGGCCGTCATGAGTCTCGTCATCCTCGGCGTCGGTGTGCTCGTGTTCCGGCGCATGGTGCGTGCCGTGCTGAAGGAGGTCTGATGGAGGCCGAGTCGGTCATCCGCGTCACCGGAGCGGGCATCCGGTTCCGCCGCAATCGGCGCGGTCGGCGGTCGTTCAAAGACCTCTTCGCAGGCTCGAAGCGCCGCTCGCGACCCGACGAGTTCTGGGCCCTGCGCGGCGTCGACGTCGCGGTGCGCGCGGGCGAGGCGATCGGGGTCGTCGGGCGCAACGGCCAGGGCAAGTCGACGCTGCTCAAGCTCGTCGCGGGCGTCATGCTGCCCGACGAGGGCACCGTCGAGGTGCACGGCGGGGTGGCCCCGCTCATCGAGATCACGGGCGGCTTCGTCGACGACCTCACCGTGCGCGAGAACCTGTACCTCACCGCCGGCCTGCACGGCATGACGAAGGCCGAGATCGACGCACGCTACGACGAGATGATCGACTTCGCGGAACTGCGCGACTTCGTCGGCACCCCCTACAAGCACCTCTCGAGCGGCATGAAGGTGCGGCTCGCGTTCTCGGTGATCTCGCGACTCGAAGAGCCCATCCTGCTCGTCGACGAGGTGCTCGCGGTCGGCGACAAGGCCTTCCGCGACAAGTGCTACGCCCGCATCGACGAGCTGCTCGCGGGCGGTCGCACGCTCTTCTTCGTCTCGCACAACGAGCGCGACCTCAAGCGGTTCTGCACGCGCGGCCTCTACCTCGATAAGGGCGCGCTCGTCCTCGACGCCCCCATCGGCGAGGTGCTCGACACCTACAACCGCGACTACGGCAGCGGCTCGGTCTGACGACCCGGCGCCTGCCCAGCGGCCCCTCATAGACTGAGCGTGCGACGTCAGGAGGCTGCGGTGACCCTCACCCCGAACGACCCGAGCGGCACCGGAGAGCCGGGGGCCGCGGTCGACCGCGGGCCGCTGCGGGGCATCCCGATCGACGACGAGGCCCTCGCCCCGACGACGCCCGCCGCGGCGGCGCCCGACGTCGACCCGCTCATCGTGCGCGGGCTTCGCGCCGCGATGTCGGCGCAGCGGCCGGCGGTGCTGCTGCACATCCGCTCGATCCGGCGCCAGTACCCGGCGGCGACGCCCGAGCAGGTCATCATGATCCTCGAGCGGCGGTTCCTCAACAGCGTCACGCTCACGGGCGCGGGCAGCGGCGCCGCGGCGCTCATCCCCGGCGTGGGCACGGCCCTCGGGCTGACCGTGATCGGCGTCGAGACGGTCGCGTTCTTCGAGATGACCGCGCT
>NCEJ01000059.1 GCA_002280615.1 Micrococcales bacterium 32-70-13
CGGCGTTGGCGTTGTCGCCGATGAGGTCGCCGAGCACGACGAGGTCGTGGTGCTCGGTGATGCCGGGCGGCGCGACGGCGGCCTGCGCGGGCGATCCGGGCTCGAGCAGCGAGGTCGCCGCGGCGACGTTCGAGGCGGCGGGGATGTGCCCGTGCGTCGGCAGCGTGCGCTCGAGCCAGCCACGGCACTGCGCATAAGCGACGGGATGCGCGGCCACGACCCGCACGTCGTCGAGAGCCACCCCGGGCCGGACCACGAGCACGAAGTTGACGGCGACGAGGTACTCGCCCACGATGCGCAGGCCCGGGATCGTCGCGAGCGCATCCTGGGTCGCACTGACCCCGCCCTCGACCGAGTTCTCGACCGCGATCATCGCGCCCACGCTGCGGCCGCTGACCACATCGTCGAGGGCCTCGCCGACGTTGCTGACGCTGCGCCACTCGGCTCCGGCGGCTTCGGGCACCTGGCCGAGCGCCTGCCAGGTGAAGGTGCCGGCCGGGCCCAGGTAGCTGTAGGCCGGTGTCGGGTCGGGCTGCGCGCTCATGCCCGCAGTCTATGGCCGAGCATCCACCCACCCCTTCGCGGGCCGCCGGTGGTTGGATGGGCGCATGTGCCGCGCCGGAACCCCCGCCCAGCCCGCCGACCTCGTCGACCTGACCGCACTGCTCGCGGCCTACGCCGACCGGGTGCCCGATCTCGACGACCCGGCGCAGCGCGTCGTGTTCGGCACGAGCGGGCACCGGGGCTCGAGCCTCGACGGCGCCTTCACCGACACGCACATCGCCGCCATCACGCAGGCGATCGTCGAGTACCGCGCGGCCCAGGGCACGAAGGGGCCGGTCTTCGTCGGTGCCGACACGCACGCGCTCAGCGCTCCCGCGATGCAGACGGCGCTCGAGGTGCTCGCGGCCAATGGGGTGTCGGCCTTGATCGATGCGAACGACGACTACGTTCCGACGCCCGCGCTGAGCCACGCGATCATCCGGTTCAACCGCGACGCCGGCGCGAAAGCAGACGGCATCGTCATCACGCCGAGCCACAACCCGCCGCGCGACGGCGGCTTCAAGTACAACCCGCCGCACGGCGGGCCCGCCGACAGCGACGCGACCACCTGGATCGCCGACCGGGCGAACGCGCTCATCGCCGAGGGCAACCGCGGCGTGAAGCGCCAAGCGGTGCTGCTCACCGAGCCCTACGACTACCGGCTGCACTACGTCGCCGACCTTGCGAGCATCCTCGACCTCGAGACCGTGCGCGGCAGCGGCCTGCGCATCGGCGCCGACCCGCTCGGCGGCGCATCGGTGAACTATTGGGCGCTCATCGCCGAGCACTACGGCCTCGACCTGACGGTCGTGAACCCGAGCGTCGACCCGCAGTGGGGCTTCATGACGCTCGACTGGGACGAGAAGATCAGGATGGACCCGTCGAGCCCGAGCGCGATGGCGAGCGTCGTCGCTCGCCGGAACGACTTCGACCTGCTGACGGGCAACGACGCCGACGCCGACCGGCACGGCATCGTCACGCCCGACGGCGGGCTCATGAACCCCAACCACTACCTCGCGGTCGCGATCGAGTACCTCTACACGCACCGGCCCGACTGGCGCCCCGATGCCGCGATCGGCAAGACGCTCGTCTCCTCCACGATGATCGACCACGTCGCTGAATCGCTCGGTCGGCGGCTGTGGGAGGTTCCCGTCGGGTTCAAGTGGTTCGTGTCGGGCCTCATCGACGGCTCGGTCGCGTTCGGCGGCGAGGAGAGCGCGGGCGCGAGCTTCGTGCGCCGCGACGGCAGCGCGTGGACGACCGATAAAGACGGCATCCTGCTCGCCCTGCTCGCGGCCGAGATCACGGCCGTCACCGGGTCGACCCCCTCGCGGCTGTACGCCGGCCTCACCGAGCGCTTCGGCGCGCCCGTCTACGAGCGGGTGGATGCTCCCGCCAGCCCCGCGCAGAAGGCGGCGCTCAGCAAGCTCGACGGGGCCGCCATCACGGCCACCGAGCTCGCGGGCGACCCCATCACCGCCCGGCTCAGCACCGCGCCCGGCAACGGCGCGGGCATCGGCGGCGTCAAGGTCGTCACCGACCGCGCCTGGTTCGCCGCGCGGCCGAGCGGCACGGAGGACGTGTACAAGATCTACGCCGAGTCGTTCGCGGGCGAAGATCACTTGCGGCTCGTGCAGCGCGAGGCCAAGGCGATCGTGGACGAGAGCGACCTCGGCACGGCGCCGGCGATCACGCGGGCCCTGCACGAGGCCGTCGACGCCGGCCGGCTCGGCTACCTTCCCCGCCCGGTCGCCGCCGAGATGGGGCGGGCGACGGCCGAGTGGATGCGCGACCGCTTCGCGTGGACCGTCGACGCCGCGCGCATCCACGCCCTGCCCGACGTCATCACAGGGCTCGTCGTCGCGATGGAGCACTTCTCTCGCCCCGGCTCGGCCGTGATCGTGCCGACACCGGCATACATGCCCTTCCTCACCGTGCCGGCGATGCACGGACGCACCGCGATCGAGGTGCCCCTGACCGCGAGCGGAGGCCGCGCCGCGCTCGACCTCGAGGCGATCGACCGCGAGCTCGCCGCCGGAGCCGGGCTCGTCGTGCTGTGCAACCCGCTCAACCCGGGCGGCCGCGTGTTCGAGCGCGATGAACTCGTCGCGCTCTCCGAGGTCGTCGAGCGGCACGGCGCGCGGGTGTTCGCCGACGAGGTGCACGCGCCGATGATCTACGGCGACGCGCGGCATGTTCCTTATGCGAGCGTCAGCCCCGCGGCATCCGCCCACAGCATCACCGTCACGAGCGCCTCGAAGGCCTGGAACCTGCCCGGGCTCAAGGCCGCCCAGCTCGTCCTCACCAACGACGCCGACGCCGAGCTCTGGGCCGGGCTCGGCCCCTTCGCGAGCCACGGCGCGAGCACGCTCGGCGTCATCGCCAACACGGTCGCCTATCGCGAGGGCCGCGACTGGCTCGATGCGACGGTCGCCTACTACGACGCCAACCGCCACCTGCTCGCCGAGCTGCTCGCGGAGCGGCTGCCCGAGGTCGGGTACACGCCGCCCGAGGGCACCTACATCGCGTGGCTCGACGTGGCGCGGCTCGGGCTCGGCGACGAACCGGCCGTGACGCTGCAGAAGCGCGCGAAGCTCTCGGTCACCGACGGTCGCGCCTGCGGGCTCGCGGGCGTCGGGCACGTGCGGCTCATCCTCGCGACGCCGCGCCCGATCCTCGAGCAGATCGTCGACCGTTTGACCCTTCTGAGGTAAGAGGTATAACCTCCTACTCGGCGCATCGAGGCGCCTAGTCAGGAGAACCCTATGTCAGAGTCTGCCGTTGTCGACAAGGACGCCGTGGGCGTCGGCGAGCGTCAGTATCACATCGCCGTGGCACCGGGAGAGGTGTCGAGCGTCGCTCTGCTTCCGGGCGACCCGTTCCGTGTGCCTCTCGTCGCAGAGTTCCTCACCGACGTCAAGACCGTCGCCCACAACCGCGAGCACATGACGATGACCGGGTGGTACAAGGGCCGCCACATCACCGCGACGTCCACCGGCATGGGGTGCCCGTCGACCGCAATCGCGGTCGAAGAGCTCATCCGGGTTGGCGTCACGTCGTTCATCCGCGTCGGCTCATCTGCGGGGCTCCAGCCCGGTGTCAAGCCGGGCGACCTACTCATCAGCGAGGGCGCCTTGCGCAACGACGGTACGACCGCGGCCTACGCCCACCACGGGTTTCCGGCCGTGCCCGACCTGCAGATCGCGTTGACCCTCGCCGAGATCGCCCGCGAACTCACGAGCGGCACCGACGCGGCGGTGCACAGCGGCATCAACGCCAGCGACGACGCGTTCTATGCCGAGACCCCCGAGTGGATCGCCGAGCTGAACCGGCTCGGCGTGTTGAATGTCGAGATGGAGAGCGCTGCGCTCTACGTCGTCGCTCGCCTTCGGGGCGTGCGCGCCGGCATGATCTGCTCGACCTCGAGCAACCTCATCGACGGCACGAGTCTGTACTCGGGTGTCAAGGAAGCCCTCAAAGAGGGATGGATGCGCAGCATCGAGACGGCGCTCGAGACCGCGGTACGCCTGGAACTATGAGCGTACTCATCAACCTGCACAGTCATCTCGAAGGGCGCGTTCGCCCGAGCACGGCCACGGAACTCGCACCCGCGCTCGGTCTGGACGACCCGCCCGAGGGGTGGGCCACGGCGATCGCCCTTGACGCCCCTGGCACCCTCACGCAGTACCTCGTTCGCGTCGCAGCGACCTACCCGTTCTTCCGGTCAGCCGAGGCGGTGCGCCGGATCGCACGCGAGGCCGTGATCGATGCGGCCGCTAGCGGTCAGTCCCATCTCGAGCTGCGTTTCGGGCCGGCGACCCACGCCGACGACGCGAGCGGTATCGACGAGATCGTTCGCGCGGCGTGCGAGGGCCTGCGTGACGCGACGGCGATCACGGGCATCAGCGCCGGGATCGTGCTCGCGGCGCTGCGGCATCACGACCCAGAGACGAACGAGCTCGTCGCCGATGCGGCGGCTCGCGCCGCCGGATCGGGAGTCGTGGGCTTCGATCTCGCCGGCGACGAACTGCTCTACCCCGCGTTGGAGCCCCACACGGGCGCCTTCGCGATCGCTCGCGCGGCGGGACTTGGCATCACCTGCCATGCGGCCGAGGCCGGACCGGCCTCCGCAGCCCGGCAGGCCGTGGAACTGTTAGGGGCATCGCGCATCGGGCACGGTGCGCACATCGTGGAAGACCCGGAGGTGCTCGCGTGGTGCGCCGACAACGACGTCGTCGTCGAGATCTGCCCGACGTCGAACGTGTTCACGGGCGCCATCGCGCGACTCGACCAGCATCCGGAGGCCACCTTTCGCGCCGCAGGGGTACCCCTCGTGCTAGGCGACGACAACCCGATGCAGACGGGCTCGGACCTCGCGACCGAGCGCACCGTGCTGCAGCGAGCGTTCGGCTGGCAGGACGACGACCTGGCAGCACTCGACCGCGTCAGCGTGGCAGCCGCGTTCCTGGAACCCGCCGATCGAGAACGCCTGCGCTCGATGCTCTCCTGAGCGCTTGTCGCTCAGTAAGGTATGAGGTATAACTTCATACAACAAGGCGGTCGTGTGACCGTCGTCCCTCTCCGCACCAACGACGCCTGCACCAGAGGAGGCACCACTCCATGTTCCGACGCACACCGCTCGCCCTCATCGGCAGCACCACGCTCATCGCCCTCGCGCTCAGCGCTTGCGCCGCCGCTCCCGAACCGGGTGCGACGAACGACTTCGGCGCACCCAACTTCCTGCCCTGCGCGGTCTCTGACCTCACGGGCTTCGACGACAACGACTTCAACGAGCTGACGTTCGCCGGCGTCGAGGAGGCGGCGGCCGAGATCGGCGTCGAGGCTCGCGGCGCTGAGTCGTCGTCGGAGGACCAGTACTCCGGCAACATCGGCACGCTCGTCGAAGAAGGCTGCGATCTCATTGTCACGGTCGGATTCGCCCTCGCCAACGCGACGCGCGATAGCGCCCTCATAAACGAAGACGTCAACTTCGCGCTGATCGACAGCACCGTGACGAACGACGACTTCAGCCCGCTCGAGCTGCCGAATGTGAAGCCCGTGCTGTTCGACACCGCCCAGGCCGCCGCGCTCGCCGGGTACGTCGCAGCGGGCGCCTCGACGACCGGTGTGGTCGGCACCTACGGCGGCATGCCCTTCCCCTCGGTAACGGTGTTCATGGACGGATTCCAGATCGGCATCGAGCACTACAACGAGGTGCACGGCACCGATGTGCGCCTGCTCGGCTGGGATCGGGAGGCGCAGAACGGCCTGTTCGTCGGCAGCTTCGACGACCAGCTGCAGGCAAAGAACATCACGCTAGGGCTGCTCGACCAGGGGGCCGACATCGTGATGCCGGTCGCCGGAACCCTGTTCATCGCCTCCATCGAAGCGGTGCAAGAGCAGGGCGCCGACGCGGCCATCATCGGCGTTAACTCAGATGTCGTGGTCACGGCCCCCGACTACAGCGAGTTCATCCTCACCTCAGTCATGAAGAACCTCACGACGGCGTCGCGCGAGGTGACGATGGCCTCGTTCGAGGGCGGCTTCTCGTCCGACCCGTACGTCGGCACGCTCGACAACGGCGGCGTGGGCATTGCGCCCTTCCACGACTGGGAGTCGAAGCTCGACCCGGCACTCATCGCCGAGGTGGAGGCGCTGAAGGCCGCGATCATCTCCGGCGAGTTCGTCGTCGACTCTCCGTCGTCTCCTTGACGACGCCCCCCTCGAGCGCGCCCGGTCGTCCTCCACGACCGGGCGCGCTTCGGCGTTCACCGACGATCACTCCCGCCTCCAGAACCCCGATCGGAGCCTCAGGATGACCACTCCCACGACGACGGACCGGCTGTTCCGGATGCTTGCGCGCACCGTCGGACCCCCGTACTTCCCACTCGCCTTCGTCGGCCGGTTGCCCTTCGCCATGATGATCGTCGGCGTGCTCACGGTCACCGCCATCGAACAGGGATCGCTCGCGCTCGCGGGGGTGCTCGCCGCCGCCGCTGGCATCGGCACGGCGTCGCTCGGCCCCCTCTCAGGCTCGCTCGCCGACCGCTTCGGGCAGCGTCGAGTGCTGCTCGTGCTCGCGGTGTCGAGCGCGCTGGCGGCCGCCGGCTTCCTCGTGCTCGTGCGGCTCGACCTTCCCGTGGCCGCGCTGATCGCGAGCGCGGCGGTGCTCGGGGCGACGACCCCGCAGGTCGCTCCGTTCTCGCGCGCGCGGCTCGTCGGAGCCGCGTCATCGATGCCCCGCACCGACGGCGCCCGCGCGCAGTCCGTGGTGATGAGCTACGAGTCGATCGCCGACGAGGCCTCGTTCGTGCTCGGGCCGGTGCTCGTCGGCGCACTGAGCGCGGGCATCGCCCCGTGGGCGCCGCTGGCCCTCTCGGCGGTCGTGACCCTGACGGTCGTGACCGCGTTCGCGCTGCATCCGACGGCGACGCTCGTGATCACCGAGCCCGACGATCAACCCGCGACAGCACGCACCCCGGTGCAAGCCCTCGTTACGGTCGAGCTCGCCGTGCTCGTGCTGGCGATGGTCGCAGTCGGCGGCATCTTCGGTTCGATCCTCACTGGGCTCACTGCGCTGCTGCAACAGCTCGGTGCCGTCGAGCAGACCGGGCTACTGTACGGCGCCATGAGCGTCGGTGCGATCGCGACAGCGCTCGCGATGATGGCGATGCCGGCGAGCATCAGCCTGTCGATGCGGTGGCTGACGGGGTCGGCGATGGCAGTCGCCGCCGTTGCGCTGCTCACCGCGACCGACGAGATCCTGATCGTGGCCCTCGCGCTCTTCATTGCCGGCTGCGGGGTGGGCGCATCGCTCGTCGCGCTCTTCAGCCTCGGCGCGATCGCGGCTCCGCCAGACCGAACGAACACGGTGCTCGTTACGCTCCAGAGCAGCCTCGTAGTGGGTCAGGCCGTGCTCACCGCGATCAGCGGCCTCATCGCCGAGTCGATGGGCGCGACGGCCGTCTTCGCCGTCGGCGTTGCGCTCGCGATCGTGCTGCTGGGGCTCGGGGTCGCCTATCGACTAGCGGTGCCTTCCGGCAGCGGCACCCCTCGACGGTCACCCCGCTGAGCGACTCGTCCCCGACTGCGCGACGGACAGGTGCCCCGCCTCGGCGGTGAACGCCGACTTCACGGCGATGACAGGAACGCCGCCGACGAAAGCCGTCTGCGTGACGAGGAGCACCGGATCGCTCGCCTTGATGCTCAAGTGGCCGGCACGGGTCGGGCCGGCGACGCTCGTCGTGATAACGCAGAGCCCCGGGGCGAGATCGGATCCGAGGCCGGCGAGCAGCGTGCTCAGCATCGTCGGCCCTTCTGGCCGCACGCGGGCGAACGCTGATGCGAGCGCGGGGCTCACCGCGGCGAGCTGCGGCGCGTCGGCGGTGTACTCCTGCACGAGCGCGAGCGGTCGGCCGTCGCGCGCCAGCACCGACTCGCGGAACCACGAGAGCGAGCCCGGGTCGATGGCGACGTGATCGGTCACGAAGTCGGTCGGCTCCTGCGAGTTGAACGCGATCACCGTCACGTCGACGCCCGTCGACCCGAGAAGGCTCTCCACCGACTGCAGCCGTTCGAGCCCGGGCGCCGGCAGCGTGTCGGCGATGAATCGGCCGATGCCGCGGCGGGTCACGATGTGTCCGTCCTCCTCGAGCAGCATCAACGCCTCGCGCACGACCGTGCGGCTGACGCCGAGCATGAGGGCGAGCTCGGTCTCGCGCGGCAGGATGCTACCGGCCTCGAGCACCCCGGAGCGGATGCCCTGCGACAGTCGCGAGTAGACGGCGACGCGGAGCGGCTGGCCGGGCGAGGTCAGGATCGGCTGAGCGAGAAAGCCCTGGGGGGTGGTCGCCATGGGCTGCTCCTCGCATCACGTGCGGTTGTGATCGTCATGAAGTATAACGTCATATCTGCGCGCTGAGCCGGAGTCAGCCTGCGTAGTCGGGCGCGGCCGGCAGGCCGAAGAACTCCTCGAGCGTCGGGATGCCCGTGGCCCGCACCTCGGCGGCGAGCTCGAGCCCGACGTACCGGAAGTGCCAGGGCTCGTAGATGTAGCCCGTTACGGGGGTGAGGCCGTCGGGGTAGCGCAGCACGAAGCCGAACCGGTGGGCGTTGGCCGCGAGCCACTGCCCGTGGGGGGTGCCCCCGAAGCACGCCTCGAACGAGCAGGCCGCGGGGATCGACCCGATGTCGACCGCGAGACCGGTCTGGTGCTCGCTGTGGCCCGGTCGCGCGCTCACCTGGTCGGCGCCCGCCTGGCCGAGGTTGCCGACGGTGCGGTTGTAGATGCGCGTCTGGCTCTCGATGCTTCGATAGGCGCTCGTGATCTGCAGCGCGAGCCCGGCCTCGGCCTGCGCCGCGGCGAACATGGCCTCGGTCGC
>NCEJ01000216.1 GCA_002280615.1 Micrococcales bacterium 32-70-13
GACTGCTCCTGAGGTGCGGTCCCCCCACTGCCTGCCGCGTCTGGCCTCGGACGCCGCTGACCGGGAGTAGTTTGGCAAGATGAGCCAAGCGCCCCCCGCTCAGCCAGCCTCGCCCCGCTGGCACCGCGTGCTCGGATACCTGGGGATCGCGGCCCACGTCGTCGTCGGCTACCTCTACCTGGTGGCAGGACTGGTGACGCCCGCCCCATGGCTCGTGGGGTTCCTTCTCGCCTGGGTGGCACTCCTCGGCGTCGCCATCTGGCTCCTCCGTCGGCACCCCCTCTGGGTCCTGGCGGTGCCTGGTGTGGCGCTCATCCTGCTGGTCGGAGGCGTGTCGCTCGGCGGGGCTCTGCTGGGGTGGACGGCGTAACTGGCGAGAGGTCGATCGACTGAGAGGGGCCAATCATGTCTGAAGTGATGACGCGCATCCGGCGCTTAGGGCGTGTCTCCTTATGCGTGAAGCCAGAGGGTGATCGCGCGTAGGACAACGCCTCCTCGGTAGATGGCTGCGTGTTTGTCGTATCGGGTAGCGATGCCGCGCCATTGCTTGTGGTCGTTGAAGGAGCGCTCCACGACGTTGCGGTTCTTGTAGGTGACCTTGTCGAACGCTGGAGGGCGTCCGCCTGCGGACCCGCGGCGTTGCCGGTGTCCGATCTCGTCGGCCCGCTGCGGGATCACGGCGGTGATGCGTTTGCTGCGCAGCAGCGTCCGGTTGCCGCGACCGGAGTAGGCCTTATCGCCCAGCACCGCCTCAGGGCGGGTGCGTGGTCGGCCTGGCCCGGGCCGTTTGACAGCGAGGTCGGCCAAGAGGAACTTCAGCACCGGCGAGTCAGCGGCCTGGCCCGCGGTCAGCGTGATCGTCAGGGGGCGTTTGCGGCCGTCGACCAGCTGATGGATCTTGGTGGACAACCCGCCGCGGGAGCGTCCGATCGCGTGGTCGGGTGGCTCGTGGGCGGGGTCTGCGGAGGAGTTCTTGTAACTCCATTCAGCCCCCTGTGAGGCCCGCTGGTCGCTCGACGCGCTTGGTGTTGGTGGCGTGTTGGTGGGCGCGGTTGATAGTGGCGTCCACGCTGACGGTCCAGTCGACCTCGCCCTTGGCGTCGGCCTCAGCGACCAGCCGGGCGTGGATGCGATCCCAGGTGCCGTCGGTGCTGAATCGCTTGTGTCTCTTCCACACGGTTTGCCAGGGGCCGAAGGACGCGGGGAGGTCCCGCCAGGCGATCCCGGTCCGCAGACGGTAGATGATCCCTTCGATCACCTCGCGGTGGTCACGGAAGGGCCGCCCCCGGCGGCCGTCCGAGGACGGCATCAACGGCTCGATCCGGGCCCACGAAGCGTCATCGAGCACAGCAAAACGAGACATGAGTCAACAATCCCGCCCATCGACCCAGATCTTTGGGAGACACGCCCTAGGCTCGTAGCCATGAAGGTCGTCGTCGCTCCTGATTCCTTCAAGGGAACCCTCACCGCGCTCGAGGCCGCCGAGGCGATCGCCGCCGGATGGCGCTCCGTGCGCGAC
>NCEJ01000060.1 GCA_002280615.1 Micrococcales bacterium 32-70-13
CCAGCCGAAGCGCGCGTGCGCGCCCGTCATGAGGCCGTCGCGCGGGCCAGGCCCGAAGCGTGCGCCGATGTAGAGGCCCGTCGCGATGGCGAGCAGGGCCAGGCCGCCGGCGAACATGAGCCACTGCGCCCACAGCCCCTCGGGGGTCGAGATGACGAGCATCGCGAGGTCGAGCACGGGCCCGATGAGCAGCACGTTGAGCACGGTGCCGATACCGGGCTTCTGCCGGATCGGGATCCACAGCAGCAGCACGACGGCGCCGATGAGCACGACGATGAGGCCGATCGACCAGCCCGTCTGCACCTCGAGGCCCTGCGCGAAGACCGTCCACGGGTCGAGGCCGACGTCGGCGCGGATGAGCAGCGCGACGGCGATCCCGTAGAAGAACAGCCCCAGGAGCAACTGCCCCCAGCGGCGGACGAGGATGCGGCGCGGTGTCATGCGTTCATCATCCTGGCGAAATTGGACTGTCCACAAGATGCCAATCGCGGTACTCTGGCCGCATGGCGACACTCTCGGCACGGTCATTGGCCTCGCAACTCGGCGACTGGCGCCCCCGCGGCACCGAACCGCTCTACGAGGCCCTCGCCGACCGCATCCGCCTGCTCGTCCTCGACGGCCGCATCACGCTCGGCACGCGGCTGCCGGCCGAGCGCCTGCTCGCCGAGCACGAGGCGCTCAGCCGCACCACGGTCGCGAGCGCCTACGCGCGCCTGCGCGAACTCGGCTACGCGCAGAGCGTACGCGGTTCGGGCACCGTCGCGCGGCTACCGCGCGGCTTCGCCGACGGGGTTCCGTCGATCGGGGAGTCGGCCGGCCCCGGCATGCTCGACCTCTCGAAGGCGACCCTGCCGGCGATCCCCATCGTCGCCGAGGCCGCCCGCGAAGCAGCGGAGCTGCTGCCCGCGCACCTGCACGAGAGCGGCTTCGACCCCGTGGGGCTGCGCGTGCTTCGCCAGGCCCTCGCCGACCGCTACACCGCGCGCGGCCTGCCGACCGAGGCCGACGACATCATGATCTCGCTCGGCGCCCAGCACGCCATCGCCCTCATCGCGCGCACGGTGCTCGCGCGCGGCGACCGCGCGCTCGTCGAAGCGCCGAGCTACCCGCACGCCGTCGAGGCGCTGCAGCTCGCGGGTGCACGCATCGTGACCGTGCCCGTCACGACCGACGAGGGCTGGGACGACGAGGTGCTCGAGCAGGTCATGCCGCGCACGGCGCCCGCGCTCGCCTACCTCATGCCCGACTTCCACAACCCCACCGGCCGCACGATGCCCCCCGAGCAGCGCGCGCGCCTGCACGCGCTCGCCGCCGCGCACGGCACCGTGCTGCTCATCGACGAGACGATGAGCGAGCTCGGCTTCGACCGCGACGAGCAGTCGCCGGCGACCTCGGGTCGCCCGTGCTCGAGCAGCTCGTGCTGCTGCGCCTTCTCGACAGCTACGACCGGGTGCTGGATGCCCGGCGCGAACAGCTGCGCGCCGGGCACGCGCTCATGCTCACCGAGCTGCAGCAGCGCTTCCCCACCTGGTCGGTGCCGCACGTCGACGGCGGTCTGAGCCTGTGGGTCAACCTCGGGGCGCCGGTGAGCTCGCAGCTCGCTCTCGCCGCCCGCGCCGAAGGGCTGCTCGTCGGTGCCGGCCCGCGCTTCGGCCTCGACGGCGCCTTCGAGCGCTTCGTGCGCCTGCCCTTCTGCCACCCGGCTGAGGTGACGATCCCGGCCCTCGACCTGCTGCAGCGCGCGTGGCAGCGTGTGGGCACGCGCGAGCCGATCGCGGCCTCGGAGGAGCTGCTCGCGGCGGTCGTGTAGCGTGAGCGGCGCATCCTGACCGATCGGTCTGATTCGGGGTGCGCGCTCACCGCCCGCTGTGGGAACACTCAGCGGGCGCTGGGATGCTGACCCGCGCATCGTCGCGCACCGACCCTGCCCTCACAGCCGCCTCGGGCCTCGCTGCCCGCCGTATGACCGGAGTTCCCGTGCACCTGCTTTCGGTGTTCAGCCTGCGCAACCGTGCGCTCATCGCTCTGGTCACGATCGTCGTGGGCCTCTTCGGCGGGATCGCGCTGACGACGCTCAAGCAAGAGCTCATCCCCTCCGTGGCCTTCCCGCAGGTCATCATCATCACCCAGTACCCGGGTGCCGCCCCCGAGATCGTCGAGCAAGACGTCTCGACGCCGATCGAGACCGCGGTGCAGGGCATCGCGGGCCTCGACGGGTCGAACGCGACCTCGAGCACCGGCTTCTCGATCGTCTCGGCGAGCTTCGCCTTCGGCACCGATCTCGTGCGCACCGAGCAGCGCGTGCAGCTCGCCATCAACCGCCTCGACCTGCCGAACGACGTCGAGCCGCGCGTGCTCACCGGCTCGATCGACGACTTCCCGATCCTGCAGGTCGCCGTCACGAGCGATCTGACGCCGGGCGAGCTGGAGGCGGCACTCGAGTCGCAGGCCGTCACCGACCTCACCGATCTCGAGGGGGTGCGCGAGGTCTCGATCCAGGGCGCGGTCGGCGAGCGCGTCACCATCACGCCCGACAAGGAGGAGCTGTTCGCGCGCGGCCTCACGACGGCCGACATCACCGACGCCCTCGACGCGTACGGCGTGCTGCTGCCGGCGGGCGTCATCACCGAGGACGGCTTCGAGCTTCCCGTCATCTCGGGCGTGCGCATCACCGCGGCCGACGAGCTCGCGGCGCTGCCCCTGCTGAGCGCCGAGGTCGCCGGAACCACGATCGCCGACGTCGCGACCGTCGAGGTCGAGAACGACCCCATCTCGGGCTACTCGCGCGTCAACGGCGAGCCGGCGCTGACGCTCGCGATCACGAAGACGCCCGCCGGCAACACGGTCGAGGTCTCGCGCGCCGTGCAGGAGGCCCTGCCCGCCCTCGCCACGGCTATCGGTGCGGGCACCGAGTTCACCGTCGTCTTCGATCAGGCGCCGTTCATCGAGAAGTCGATCGAGGCGCTCGCGACCGAGGGCCTGCTCGGGCTCGCTTTCGCCGTCATCGTCATCCTCGTCTTCCTGCTCTCGGTGCGCTCGACGCTCATCACGGCGATCTCCATCCCCACCTCGGTGCTGCTCACCTTCATCGGCATGCAGGTCTCGGGCTACACCCTCAACATCCTGACCCTCGGCGCCATCACGATCGCCGTCGGCCGCGTCGTCGACGACTCGATCGTGGTCGTCGAGAACATCAAGCGGCACCTCGCCCTCGGTGAGGAGAAGACCCAGGCGATCCTCATCGGCGTCAAGGAGGTCGCGGGCGCGATCACCGCCGCGACCGCGACGACGATCGCCGTCTTCCTGCCCGTCGCCCTCGTCGGCGACATCACCGGCGAGCTCTTCCGCCCGTTCGCGCTCACCACCGCGATCGCCCTCGCGGCCTCGCTCTTCGTCTCGCTGACGATCGTGCCCGTGCTGTCGTACTGGTTCCTGCGCGCCCCGAAGCCGGGCCGTCGGGCCGCCCCGAGCGAGACCGAGGTCACGGGCCGCCCCCTCAGCCTCGAAGAGGAGTCGGCACGCCCGACGGCCCTGCAGCGCGGCTACCGCCCCGTCATCACCTGGACCCTCAAGCGGCCCATCGCGACGCTCATGCTCGCGGTGCTCGTGCTCGGCGGCACCGGGTTCCTCGCCACGGGGCTGCAGACCAACTTCATCGGCAACTCGGGTCAGAACACCCTGACGGTGTCGCAGACGCTGCCCAACGGCTCGAGCCTCGACGAGCTCGACACCGCCGCGACCGTCGTCGAGGGCGAGCTGCTCGAGATCGACGGCATCGAGACCGTGCAGGCCTCGATCGGCTCGGGCACCGGCACGCTCGCCGCCATCTTCGGCGGCGGTGACATCACGTTCTCGCTGACGACCGACGAGTCGTTCGATCAGACCGAGCTGCAGCAGACCGTGCGCGACGCGCTCGAGGGCCTCGACGGGGTCGGCGAGCTCAGCGTGCAGTCGCAGCAGGGCCCGGGCTTCGGTGGCAGCGACATCGAGATCGATCTCACGGCGACGAGCCGCGACGACCTCGACGCGGCAACCCAAGAGCTGCTCGAGACCATGCGCGACCTCGACGTCACGGCCGAGGCGACGAGCAACCTCTCCGACACGCAGCCCTACATCGCCATCGAGGTCGATCGCGTCCGCGCGGCCGAGCTGGGCTTGAGCGAGATCGCGGTCGGCGGCATCGTCACCGCGGCGATGTTCCCGGCCTCGGTCGGCTCCGTCGTCATCGACGACCGCACGCTGTCGATCTTCCTGCGCGACACGGATGCTCCCGTCACGGTCGACGAGCTGCGTGCGTTCAGCATCCCGACCGCGATCGGGCCGCAGCCGCTGGAGGAGCTCGCCACCATCGAGCAGGTCGACGGCCCCGCGAGCATCACGACGGTGCGCGGCGTGCGCAGCGCGACGATCACCGTCACCCCCTCGGTGCAAGACATCGGGGCGGCGACCGCCGCGGTGCAGGAGGCCGTCGACGCCGCCGACCTGCCCGCGGGTGTGCAGGCCAGCCTGGGTGGGGTCGCCTCGCAGCAGGCCGACGCGTTCAGCCAGCTCGGCCTCGCGCTGCTCGCGGCCATCCTGATCGTCTACGTCATCATGGTCGCGACCTTCAAGAGCCTGCGGCAGCCGCTGCTGCTGCTCATCTCCATCCCGTTCGCGGCGACCGGCGCGATCGCGCTGCAGCTCATCGCCGACATCCCGCTCGGGGTGCCCTCGCTCATCGGCGTGCTCATGCTCATCGGCATCGTCGTGACGAACGCGATCATGCTCATCGACCTCGTGAACCAGTACCGCGAGCGGGGCCTGTCGGTCTACAGCGCGCTCGTCGAGGGCTCGTCGCGTCGTCTGCGGCCGATCCTCATGACGGCCGCGGCCACGATCTTCGCGCTCGTGCCGCTCGCCATCGGCGTCACCGGCAGCGGCGGGTTCATCTCGCAGCCGCTCGCGATCGTCGTCATCGGCGGCCTGATCTCGTCGACCCTGCTGACGCTCGTCGTGCTGCCGGCGCTGTACTACGTCGTCGAGGGCGCGAAGGAGCGGCGCGAGGAGCGCCGGGCACCTACGACGACGTCGCGCCGGGCGTCGCGGCCGTCGCCACGGCGATCGACCGCGCGGCCCTCGTGTTCTACACGGTCGAGGTCGTGCTGCGCATCATCTCGTACGGGCGCAAGCCGTGGATGTTCTTCCGCAACCCCTGGAACGTCTTCGACTTCCTCATCGTCGTGCTCATCCCGTTCCTCGACGGCGGCACCGTCATCTTCCGGCTCGTGCGCCTGCTGCGCATCCTGCGCATCTTCCGCTTCCTCCCCGAGGCGCGCATCCTCATGCTCTCGATGATCAAGTCGGTCGCGCCGCTCGCGAGCCTCGGCGTGCTCATCGGCTTCCTCATGTTCATCTACGCCATGGCCGGCGTGTACCTCTTCGGCGAGGCCGTGCCCGAGCGCTGGGGCGACATCGGCACCGCGATGGTCACGCTCACGGTCATGCTCACGCTCGAGAACTTCCCCGACTCCTTCCTCGGCGGGCTCGAGGTCACGCCGTGGGCGCTGCTCTACTTCTTGAGCTACATGTTCTTCATCGTGTTCACGGTGCTCAACATCCTCATCGGCATCGTCATCACGGCGATGGACCAGGCGCGCGAGGAGGTCACGGCCGACCGCGCGAAGGAGGGGCTGCCGACGGCGACCGGCACGATCCACGTGCCGGCATCGGCCCGGGAGGGGCGCACCGCGCACGCCGAGCTCGACGAGCTGAGCGCCGAGCTCGACGGCGTCGAGCGCGCGGGCCGGGCATCCCCCGACCACATCCGCCGGCTGCGCGAGGAGATCGCCCGCCTGCGGGCGTGAGCCCGGGCGCCGACTAGGCCAGCGGCTTCTCCATGCACACGCTGAACTCGTCGCCCACGTACGGCCCGAAGTTCTCGATGTGCGCGTAGCCGCGCCGCTCGTAGAGCGCGATGGCGGCGAGCTGCTTCGGGCCGGTCTCCAACTGCAGGGTGCGGATGCCCTGCGCGCGCGCGGCCGCCTCGAGAGCATCCATCACCGCCGTCGCGACGCCCTGGCCGCGCCCGGCCTCGTCGACGTAGAGGCGCTTGAGCTCGCCCGTGGTGTCGCCCCGATCGACCAGTGCGGCCATACCGAGGGCGCGCCCGTCGACATCGCGCGCGACGAACACGGTGACGCCCTCGGCGCGCAGCTCGTCGAGGTCGAGCATGTAGCAACTGTCGGCCGGGTAGAGGCTCAGCGCGTAGGCGTCGCCGGCGTGCAGCATGGCCTCGATCTCGGGCTGGCGGGGGTCTTCGACGGTCACGATGGTCACGATGCGCCCAGAATAGGGCAGGCTCGAGCGTCGTCGGGTACCCTGGAGAGTCGGCTGGAGGCGGGCGGGGTTTCTCGCCAGTGCATTGTGTGCGCCTCAGGGCCGGTACTCCCCGTCGATCGACGGTCGGAGATCACCTCGAGATGTGACGGCCCCCAGCCAGCGACTGCCTGGGATCACGGCGCGCGTGCGTCGACGATGCTTCTTGCGTTACCCCAGAAAGAACCATGCCTCAGAACAACAAGGGCGGCGCTGCGCGCGCCGGCCAGAACCCCCGCTTCTCCGCACCGCGAACGGGCGCTCCTCGCGCCGCGGCGCCCGGATCGCGCAGCCCCAAGCACCGCGGCTACCGCCCCGACGAGGCCGCCGCGCCCGAGAAGAAGGCTCGCTGGAGCCGCGACGAGCGCGTCGACCGCGGCCACGCGCCCGAGCGCGCGCGCCCCGAGCGCGACGACCGGGCCGCGCGTCCGGCGCGCGACGACCGCGCGCCGCGCTCGTTCGATCGGGATGCGCGTCCCGCGCGCTCGTTCGACCGCACCGCGCGCCCGCAGCGCGACGACCGTGCCGCGCGCCCGGCTCGCGACGACCGCTACAGCAACGACCGCGGGTTCCGCGCCGCGGCGACCGGCGGCCGCCCGGCTCGCCTCGCTCGCGACGGCGACACCCGAGACGGTGCCGCCCGCACGGGCACCGGCCGCGCGACCCACCGCCCCGACTGGCGCCCCCAGACCGGCGCCGCGAGCACCGGTCGCCCCGCGCGCTCGTTCGACCGCGACGCGCGCCCTGCGCGCGTCGACCGTGCTCCTCGGTCGTTCGATCGTGATGCTCGACCGGCCCGTTCGTTCGATCGCGATGAGCGCGCCCCGCGGTCCTTCGACCGCGACGCCCGTCCCGCCCGCTCGTTCGACCGCGACGAGCGCCCGACCGAGCGCCGCGAGTCGAGCTTCTACCCGAGCCGCGACGCGAAGGCCGCCAAGGTCGACGACGTCGTGCTCGAGCGCCTGACGGCCGACGCCGTGCTCGCGACCGACGTCGAGGGCGTCACCTTCGCCGACCTCGGCCTCGGCGCGAACATCGTGCGCGAGCTCGAGGAGCAGGGCGCGAGCTCGCCGTTCCCGATCCAGGCGGCGACGATCCCCGACGTGCTCGCGGGCAAAGACGTTCTGGGCCGCGGCCGCACCGGGTCGGGCAAGACCATCGCCTTCGGGGCTCCCCTGGTCGAGCGGCTGATGGAGAACGGCGGCGGCAAGAAGCGTCAGATGGGCCGCGCCCCCCGCGCGCTCATCCTGGCCCCGACGCGCGAGCTCGCCCTGCAGATCGACCGCACGGTGCAGCCGATCGCCCGCAGCGTCGGGCTCTTCACGACGCAGATCTACGGCGGCGTGCCGCAGGGCCGCCAGGTCGGTGCGCTGCAGCGCGGCGTCGACATCATCATCGGCACCCCCGGTCGCATCGAAGACCTCATCGAGCAGGGTCGCCTCGACCTCAGCCAGATCGAGATCGTCGTGCTCGACGAGGCCGACCACATGTGCGAGCTCGGGTTCCTCGAGCCCGTGCAGCGCATCATCCGCCGCACGCGGCCGAACGGGCAGCGCCTGCTGTTCTCGGCCACGCTCGACTCGGGTGTCGCGAGCCTCGTCACCGAGTTCTTGCACGAGCCCGCCGTCTACGAGGTCGCGGGGGAGGACCAGGAGTCGTCGACGATCGACCACAAGGTGCTGCTCGTCGACCAGCGCGAGAAGCGCGGCATCATCGAGCAGCTCGCGGCCGGCGACGGCAAGACGCTCATCTTCGCGCGCACCCGCGCGTTCGCGGAGGAGCTCGCCGACCAGCTCGACGACGCCGGAATCCCGGCCGTCAGCCTGCACGGCGACCTCAACCAGGCCCGCCGCACGCGCAACCTCGAGAAGCTCACGAGCGGTCGGGTGAACGTACTGGTGGCGACCGATGTCGCGGCGCGGGGCATCCACGTCGACGACATCTCGCTCGTCATCCAGGCCGACGCGCCCGACGAGTACAAGACGTACCTGCACCGCTCGGGCCGCACGGGCCGCGCGGGCAAGGTCGGCACCGTCGTCACGCTCATCACGCGCCCGCGCGCCCGCCGATTCGGCGAGCTGCTCGAGCGCGCCGAGATCGAGGCCGAGACGACCGAGGTGCGCGTCGGCGACGCCTTCCTCGACCGGCTCGCCGCGCTCTAGTTCCTCACCGCGAAGGTCGTCCTTCGTGGCTTGAGTCGTGACATCGTTCGCGACTCAAGCCACGGAGGGCGGCTTTCGTCGTTTCGGGGGTCGTGGATGCTCGGCTCAGGCCGCCGCGAGCATCGCGCTCGCCGCGAGCGCGAGAGCGAGCCCGACCCACTGCAGCCGCGCGATGCGCTCGCGCAGCACGAGCGCCGCGAGCAGGATCGTGCCGGCCGGGTAGAGCGCCGTGAGCACCGAGACGATCGTCAGGTCGCCGACCCGCAGGCCGACGAGCACGACGACGTTGGCGAGTGCGTCGAGCACTCCGCAGCCGACGGCGAGCCAGAATCCGCCGCGCCAGCCGCCGCGCAGGGCCGCCGCGCTCGCGCGCAGCAGCCCGTCGCGCGCGGGCGCCGCGGTGGCCTCGGCCCCGAGGGCGTGCGGGGCGCCGTGGGTTCCGTCGATCACCGTGAGCGGAGCATCCGCGGCCCGCACGCGGCGTCGGCCCGCGATCACCGCGAGCACGACGATGAGCGTGATCATGATCGCGGCGTTGACCGTGCGGTTGGCGACGAGCGGCACGAGCCCGCTGTCGTCGGGCGTCTGGTCGACGAGGATGTAGAAGGCGCCGATGAGCACGCCCGAGACGGTCGCCATGAGCAGGCCGGGCAGGGTCGGCCGCACCGCCTCCTTCGCGGGCACGAAGCCGACGAGCACGACGGCCACGAGGGCGAGCGCGAAGGCCGGGTAGGCGATCGTGCCGAGCTCGGCGCCGGTCACGAGGCCCCACGTCAGCGGCACGATCGCCGACGTCACGGCCGTGAGGGGCGACAGAATGCTCATGGGCCCGATCGCGAGGCACGCGTACAGCAGCGCGATGGCGGCAGCGCCCGTGACGCCCGAGATTCCGCCCCAGAGCACGGCCTCGGGCGACCAGCGGCCGGGCACGATGAGGGTGCCGACGACGAGCAGCACGACGCCCGAGAGCGCCCCGAGGGCGGTCACGCGCAGGGCCGAGATGCGGCGCGCGGCGAGACCGCCGAAGAAGTCGGCGGCGCCGTAGACGAGGGCGCCGGCGAGCCCGAGAACCACCGTGAGCACGTCGTGCACCTCCCTCCGCGATTCTGTCAGGTCGGGAATGCTCCTGTGAGCCGCCCGGTTGTCGTCTCGAGGGCGGCCGCGACGTCACAATGCCTCGCGGCATGCCGCCCGCCCGTACGCTGGAACCCGGCTCGCCCGTTGCACTCACCGAGGAGACACTCATGGCCCGCATCTACTCCGACATCACGCAGGTGTTCGGCAACACCCCGCTCGTCACGCTGCGGAAGGTCACCGACGGCGCGGGCGCGACCGTGCTCGCGAAGCTCGAGTTTTACAACCCCTCGGCGAGCGTGAAAGACCGCCTCGGCTTCGCCATCGTCGAGGCCGCCGAGAAGAGCGGCGAGCTCAAGCCCGGCGGCACGATCGTCGAGGCCACGAGCGGCAACACGGGCATCGCCCTCGCCATGATCGGCGCGGCGCGCGGCTACACGACCGTGCTCACGATGCCCGAGACCATGAGCAACGAGCGCAAGATGCTGCTGCGCGCCTACGGCGCCGAGCTCGTGCTCACGCCCGGCAGCGAGGGCATGAAGGGCGCCGTCGCGGCGGCCGAGGCGATCGCCGCCGAGCGCCCCGGCTCGGTGCTCGCGCGCCAGTTCGAGAACGAGGCCAACGCCGAGATCCACCGCCGCACGACCGGCCCCGAGGTGTGGAACGACACCGACGGCGCGGTCGACATCTTCGTCTCGGGCGTCGGCACCGGCGGCACCCTCACGGGCACCGGTCAGTACCTCAAGGGCCAGAAGCCCGGCCTGCAGGTCGTCGCGGTCGAACCGGAGGAGAGCCCCATCCTCAACGGCGGCGCCCCCGGCCCCCACAAGATCGCCGGCATCGGCGCCAACTTCGTGCCCGCCGTGCTCGACCGCGAGGTCTACGACGAGGTCGTCGACGTGAACATCGAGCAGGCCGTCGCGATGGCCCGTCGCCTGTCGTCGGAGGAGGGCATCCTTGCCGGTATCTCCTCGGGCGCCACGGTGCACGCGGCCGTGCAGCTCGCGAAGCGCCCCGAGAACGCCGGCAAGACGATCGTCGTCATCGTGGCGAGCTACGGCGAGCGCTACCTCTCGAGCGTGCTCTACGACGACCTGCGCGCGTAGATGGGCGTTCGGGAGGACATCCGCACCGCCCGATTGCGCGACCCCGCGGCGCGCTCGGGCCTCGAGGTGTTCCTGACCTCGGTGGGCCTGCACGCGGTGTGGTGGCACCGCATCGCGAGCTGGCTGTGGCGACACGGCTTCAAGCTGCTCGGCCGCATGGTCGCGCAGGGCGCGCGGTGGTGGACGGGCATCGAGATCCACCCCGGTGCGCGCATCGGCAAGCGGCTCTTCATCGACCACGGCATGGGCGTCGTCATCGGCGAGACGGCCGAGATCGGCGACGACGTCATGCTCTACCACGGCGTCACGCTCGGCGGCCGCACCCTCGATAAGGGCAAACGCCACCCGACCGTCGGCAACGGGGTGCTCATCGGGGCGAACGCGACGGTGCTCGGCCCCATCACGATCGGCGACCGCTCGCAGATCGGCGCCCTCGCCCTCGTGACGAAGGATGTTCCGGCCGACTCGGTCGCGACCGGCATCCCCGCGACCTCCCGCCCCCTCGATCGCGGCGCGCGCGGCACGGGCGCCGACGGCTTCGTCGTCGACCCGGCCATCCACATCTGATGTCCGCCCGCGGCCGCATCGCCTCCCTGCTGCCGCGGCGCGCCGACTACGCCATGCTGCGGCGCACGTGGAAGGGCGACCTGATCGCGGGCCTCACGGTCGGCATCGTGGCGCTGCCGCTCGCGCTGGCGTTCGGTGTCAGTTCGGGCGCGGGGGCCGAGGCGGGCCTCATCACGGCTATCGTCGCCGGGCTCGTCGCGGCCGTCTTCGGCGGCTCGAACATCCAAGTCTCGGGCCCCACCGGGGCGATGGTCGTCGTACTCGGGCCGATCGTCGCAGCGCAGGGCGCGGGAGTCGTCGCGCTCGTGACGATCATGGCCGGCATTCTCGTGCTCATCGCCGCGGTGCTGCGGCTCGGCCGAGCGGTCGCGGTCATCCCCTGGCCGGTGATCGAGGGCTTCACGCTCGGCATCGCCGTCATCATCTTCCTGCAGCAGGTTCCCGCCGCGCTCGGACTCCCTCGTCGCCGCTGTGCAGACCGTCGTCGCGACAGACTGGGCGGCCGCGCTCGTGCCCCTCGCGCTCGTCGCCGCGGTCGCCGTCATCATGGTGCTCGCGCCGCTCGTGCGGCCGTGGGTGCCCGGCTCGATCATCGCGATCGTCGTCGTCACCCTCGCGGCGGTCTGGCTGTCGCTGCCGGTCGAGACCATCGGCACGCTGCCCTCCGCCCTGCCGGCACCGAGCCTGCCGAACCTGTCGGGGGTGGATGTCGCGGCCCTCCTCATCCCGGCCGCGACCATCGCCGCGCTCGCCGCCATCGAGTCGCTGCTCTCGGCGCGCGTGGGTGCGACGCTCGCCGACACGGGCCGCCTCGACCCCGACCGCGAGCTCGTCGGGCAGGGGCTCGCCTCCGTCGCCTCGGGGCTCTTCGGCGGCATGCCCGCCACCGGGGCCATCGCCCGCACGGCGGTGAACGTGCGGGCCGGCGGGCGGTCGCGGCTCGCGGCGATCATCCACGCGATCGTGCTCGTGGGTGTCGTCTACCTGGCCAGCACGATCGTCGCGACCATCCCGCTCGCCGCGCTC
>NCEJ01000061.1 GCA_002280615.1 Micrococcales bacterium 32-70-13
CGATGAGCGACCGCACCTCGCGCGCGATCACGGCACCGTGGTCGCGCAGGTACAGCCGCACGAGCGTCGCGATCTGGTCGTTGCGGCTGCGGCCCGCGCGCAAGCGGCCGCCGAGCTCGGCGCCCACCGCGTCCACGAGCGCCGCCTCGAGGGCACCGTGCACGTCCTCGTCCTCCGGCCGGGGCTGCAGGCGACCGTCTGCCCAGCGCGCCTCGACCTCGTCGAGGCCCTCGAGCATCCGCACCAGCTCGTCGTCGGTCAGGTAGCCCGCCGCGGCGAGGGCGCGGGCGTGGGCGCGCGATCCCCGGATGTCGTAGCCGCCGAGCTGCCAGTCGAAGTGGGTCGAGCGGCTCAGCCGCTGCAGCTCGGGCGAGGGGCCGTCGCTGAAGCGCCCGCCCCAGAGCGAGCCCTCGTTCGTGGCGCCGCTCATCGCGCGCCCGCCGACTGCTCGAGCAGCCACACGAGCAGCGCCTTCTGCGCGTGCAGGCGGTTCTCGGCCTCGTCCCAGATGACCGATTGCGGGCCGTCGATGACGTCGGCCGTCACCTCGTAGCCCCGATCGGCGGGCAGGCAGTGCAGGAAGAGCGCGTCGGGCTTCGCATGCGCCATCATCGCCGGGTCGACGCGGTACGCGCCGAAGGTGGCAACGCGATGCGCCTTCTCGTCCTCCTTGCCCATCGACACCCAGGTGTCGGTGACGACGACATCGGCGCCCGTCACGGCGGCGACCGGGTCGGTCGTGACCGTGACCGAGCCGCCGGTCTCGACCGCGCGGCGCTCGGCATCGGCGACCACCGTCGCGGTCAGGGCGAACGATGGCGGCGCCGCGACGCGCACGTGCATGCCCGCGGTCGCTCCGGCGAGCAGGTACGACTGCGCCATGTTGCTCGCGCCGTCGCCGAGGAAGGCGACCGTGAGGCCGGCAAGGTCGCCGCGATGCTCGCGGATCGTCAGCAGGTCGGCGAGCAGCTGGCAGGGGTGGAAGTCGTCGCTCAGCGCGTTGACGACGGGCACGGTCGTGCCGGCCGCCATCTCTTCGAGCCCCGACTGCGCGTAGGTGCGCCAGACGATCGCGGCGACCATGCGCTCGAGCACGCGCGCGGTGTCGCTCGGCGTCTCCTTGCCGCCGAGCTGGCTGCTCGCCGTCGAGATGATGAGCGGCACCCCGCCGAGGTCGGCGATGCCGACCGCGAAGCTCACGCGCGTGCGGGTCGACGACTTGTCGAAGATGACGGCGACGGTCTGCGGGCCGGCGAGCGGCGTGCGCGCCCAGCGGTCGGCCTTGATGCGCACCGCGAGGTCGAGGATCTCGGCCTGCTCGGCAGGCGTGATGTCGTCGTCGCGCAGGAAGTGCCGGGCGGCGGGGGCGTGTGCGGTCATGGGGAGACGACTTCCAGCTGGGCGGCCATGAGGCTCGCGGCGAACAGGGTCAGGAACCGGTCGATCTCAGCATCGCCGATGATGAGCGGCGGCGCGAGGCGGATGCTCTCGTCGTTCGCCGCGTTGATGATGAGACCGCGGTCGAGCGCCTCGGCGACGATGCGCGGGGCGACGGGGGCGGTGAGCCCGACGCCGAGCAGCAGCCCGCGGCCGCGCACCTCGCCGACGAGGGGCGAGCCCAGGCCCAGGATGCCCTGCCGCAGCTGCTCGCCGCGTCGCGCCGCATTGCTCACGAGGTCGGCCCGCTCGATCTCGGCGAGCACGGCGTCGGCGACCCCCGTCGCGAGGGGATTGCCGCCGAAGGTCGAGCCGTGCTGACCGAGCGTGAAGAGGTCGCTCGCCGCGCCGCGCGTGACGAGCGCCCCGACGGGCACTCCCCCGCCGATGCCCTTGGCGACGACGACGGCGTCGGGCAGATCGTCACCGGTCAGGTCGTGCTGGAAGGCGAACCAGTCGCCCGTGCGCCCCGCACCGGTCTGGATCTCGTCGACGATCAGGAGGGCCCCGTGCTCGCGCGTCAGCCGCCGCGCCTCGGCGAGGAACCCGGGCGGCAGCGGCACGACCCCGGCCTCGCCCTTGACGGGTTCGAGCACGAGGGCCGCGACATCCGGCCCCATCGCGGCCTCGAGGGCGGCGAGGTCGGTCGGCAGGTGCTCGACGCCCGGCACCATGGGCTCGAAGGGCGTGCGCAGCGCGGGCTTGCCCGTGAGGGCGAGGGCGCCCATCGTGCGGCCGTGGAAGCCCTGCTCGAAGGCGAGGATGCGCGGCCGGCCCGTGCGTCGGGCGAGCTTGAGCGCCGCCTCGATCGCCTCGGCGCCCGAGTTCGCCGGATACACCCGGCCGGTCTCGCCGAACCCCGTGAGCCGCACGAGCCGCTCGGCGAAGGCGACGGCCTGCGGCGTCGTGAAGTAGTTGCTGACGTGCACGAGCCGGCCGGCCTGCGCGGCGAGCGCCTCGACGATGACGGGGTGGGCGTGGCCGAGCGCGTTGACGGCGATACCGGCGAGGAAGTCGAGGTACTCCCGCCCGTCGACATCCCACACGAGGGCCCCGCGCCCGTGGTCGAGCACGGCCATCGGCGGCGGGGCGGAGCGCATCGCGACGTGCGCGAACCGCGCGCGCACGGCATCCGTGTGGGTACCCGTGATCATGCGCTCGTGACCTCGGCGCTCGTGACCTCGGTGCCGATGCCCTCCTGGGTGAAGATCTCGAGCAGGATCGAGTGCGGCACGCGGCCGTCGATGATCGCCGCCTTGCCGACGCCGCCGTCGACCGCCTCGAGGCACGCGGCCATCTTCGGGATCATGCCCGACTCGAGGCTCGGCAGCAGCGTGCGCAGCTCGTCGGCGTCGATGCTCGAGACGAGCGACGACGTGTCGGGCCAGTCGCGGTAGAGCCCGGCGACGTCGGTGAGGATCACGAGCTTCTCAGCTCGCAGCGCCACGGCGAGCGCCGCGGCGGCCGAGTCGGCGTTGACGTTGAGGCTCTGGCCGGGGGCGTCGCCGTCGGGCGCGATCGACGAGACGACGGGGATGCGCCCCGCGTCGAGCTGCGCGAGCACCGCGGCGGGGTCGACCCCCACGACATCGCCGACGAGCCCGAGGTCGACCTCGACCCCGTCGACCACGACGCCGCGACGGCGGCCGCGGAAGAGCCCCGCGTCCTCCCCCGAGATCGCGGCGGCGAAGGGCCCGTGCTCGTTGATGAGGCTCACGAGCGAGCGGCTGATCTGGCCCGTGAGCACCATGCGCACGACCTCCATGGCCTCGGGGCTCGTCACCCGGTAGCCGCCGCGGAACTCGCTCGCGATGCCGAACTTCTCGAGCATCGCCGAGATCTGCGGGCCGCCGCCGTGCACGACGACCGGCCGCAGCCCCACGGTGCGCAGGTAGACCATGTCTTGCGCGAAGGCGCGCTGCAGCTCATCGCTCACCATGGCGTTGCCGCCGAACTTGATGACGACGATGCGGTCGCGGAATCGCTGCAGCCACGGCAGCGACTCGATGAGCGTCGCAGCCTTGACCGCCGCCTGGGCGTGGTCGTCGGCGACGGTCGCGGGGTCTCTCAGCTCGCTCATCGGTTCAGCTCGCGTAGGCGCTGTTCTCGTGCACGTAGTCGTGCGTGAGGTCGTTGGTGAGGATCATGGCGGCGGCGTCGCCCGCGTGCAGCTCGACCTCGAGCATGAGGATGCGCGGGCTCAGGTCGACCTCGTCGCGCGGTCGGTCGGGCGCGCCGGCGTGGCACACGCGCACGCCGTTCATCGTCACGTCGACCGCGTAGGGGTCGAAGGGCGCGCTCGTCGTGCCGATCGCGGCGAGCACCCGGCCCCAGTTGGGGTCGTTGCCGAACACGGCGGCCTTGAACAGGTTGTTGCGGGCGATCGAGCGGCCGACCTCGACCGCGTCGTCCTCCGTCGCGGCGCCGCGCACGTGGATCTGGATGTCGTGGCTCGCCCCCTCGGCGTCGGCCTGCAACTGCAGGGCGAGCGACATGCACGCGTCGACGAGCAGCAGCGTGAACGCGTCGGTCTCGGGGGTGATGCCGGATGCCCCGCTCGCCATGAGCGTCACCTGGTCGTTGGTCGACATGCAGCCGTCGGAGTCGAGGCGGTCGAAGCTCACGCGCGTGGCGGCGCGGAGCGCCCGGTCGAGCTCGGCGGCGGGCAGGTCGGCGTCGGTGGTGAGCACGACGAGCATCGTCGCGAGACCTGGGGCGAGCATCCCGGCGCCCTTCGCCATGCCGCCGATGGAGTAGCCGGGGCCCTCGACGACGACCGTCTTCGGCACGGAGTCGGTCGTCATGATGGCGCGAGCGGCGGCGGCGCCGTGCGGGCCGAGGCCGTCAGCGGCGGCGGCGACGCCGGCGAGCAGGGCGTCGCGGTCGAGCTGCACGCCGATGAGGCCCGTCGAGCAGACGAGCACGTCGCCCGCGCCCACCTGCAGCGCCTCGGCGACGGCCTCGGCGGTCGCGTGCGTCGTCTGGAAGCCCTCGGCGCCCGTGAAGCAGTTCGCGCCGCCCGAGTTGAGCACGATCGCGGCGACCTCGCCGTCGGCGATCACCTGCTGCGACCACAGGATCGGGTTGGCCTTCGCGCGGTTGCTCGTGAACACCGCCGCGGCCGCGCGGCGCGGGCCCCGGTTCACGACGAGGGCGAGGTCGGCGGCGCCGCTCGCCTTCAGGCCGGCGGCGACTCCGGCGGCCTCGAAGCCGGCGGGGGCGGTCACGGTCACGGGGCGACTCCGTTCACGGGCAGGCCGAGCGCCTCGGGCAGGCCGAGCGCGAGGTTGAGCGACTGCACGGCGGCGCCCGCCGTGCCCTTGACGAGATTGTCGAGCGCGACGACGGCCACGAGGCGCTGGGCGTCGTCGTCGACCGCGAGGCCCATGAGGGCCGTGTTGGCCCCGACCGTCGAAGCGGTGGCCGGGAAGCGGCCCGCGGGCAGCACGTGCACGAAGGGCTCGGCGGCGTACGCCGACTCCCAGGCCTCGCGCACGCTCGCGGCATCGGCCCCCGGGGTGAGGCGCGCGGTGACGGTCGCGAGGATGCCGCGGGCCATGGGCACGAGCACGGGCGTGAACGAGAGGGTCGGGTCGCTGGCCCCCGCGGCGCGCAGGTTCTGCAGGATCTCGGGGATGTGCCGGTGCACTCCCCCGACGCCGTAGGCCGAGGCCGACCCGAGCAGCTCGCTCGCGAGCAGGTCGGTGCGCAGCGAGCGGCCGGCACCGCTCGGGCCCACGGCGAGCACGGCCGAGACGTCGTGCGCCTCGATGACACCGCCGCGGATGCCCGGCGCGAGGCCGAGCGTCACCGCGGTGACGTTGCAGCCCGGTACCGCGATGCGCCGCGCGCCCGTGAGCAGCTCGCGCTGCCGCGCGCCGTCGGCGTGGATCAGCTCGGGCAGCCCGTAGGCCCAGGCCCCGTGGTGCTCGCCGCCGTAGTAGCGCGCCCAGTCGGCCGCGCTCGTCAGCCGATGGTCGGCGCCGCAGTCGAGCACGAGCGTCTCGGGCGGCAGCTGGGCGGCGATGGCGCCCGAGGTGCCGTGCGGCAGCGCGAGCACGACGATGTCGTGCCCGGCGAGGCGCTCGGGCGTCGTCTCGACGAACTCGAGGTGCGCGAGCGAGCGCAGGTGGGGGTGCACGTCGATGAGCGGCTGGCCCGCATTGCTGTGCGCCGTGACCGTGCGCACCTCGAGCTCGGGGTGCTGGGCCATGAGGCGCAGCACCTCGCCGCCCGCGTACCCGCTGGCTCCGGCGACCGCCACGGAATAGGTCATGCCCTTAACTCTTCCAGACAATACGATGAGCCAGCGACGCGATGGATCGCGCGTCTGCGTACCCGGCATCGAAGGAGCACTCATGGACGACCTCAGCGGCCTCATCCAGCTGATCCCCGTCGGCGACATCGCCGACAAGCTCGGAATCGACCGCAGCATCGCCGAAGCGGCCGTCGCCGTGGCCGTGCCGGCGATCGTCGGCGGGCTCGCGGCGAATGCGAAGGATGCGGGCGGCGCGAAGTCGATCGAGAAGGCTCTCGGCAAGCACAAGGGCCGCGCTCCGCGCCGGCTCGCCGACGTCGACGAGGCCGACGGCGCGAAGATCGTCGCGAACGTGTTCGGCGCCAAGAAGGACGCCGTGGCGGTCGCCGCCGCCAAGAAGGCGCCCGCGAAGGCCGAAGGCGTCGACATCGGTGCCATCGTGGCCCAGGTGCTGCCGATCGTCGCGCCGATCGTGCTCGCCTACCTCGCCAACCAGTTCGCGAGCAAGAAGGAAGCGCCCGCTCCCGCGGCCGAGCCCGAGGCTCCGGCCAACCCGCTCGGCGACCTGCTCGGCGGCCTCATCGCGAGCCCGCAGGGTCAGGACATCATCGCGGGCGCTCTCGGCGGGCTGCTCGGCGGCGGCCGCAAGTAGGCGCCACCGGGCGCCACGCGGCGCGGCCTGCTCAGGCGCGCAGGGTCGCGCCGTGCCGCTCGCTCGCGAGCGCGAGACCGGCGAGCTTCGCCTCGGTCGCCTCGGCGGCCGTGAGCGTGCGGTCGGCGGCGCGGAAGCGCAGAGCCAGGGTCACCGACTTCGTGCCGGGCTCGAGCCCCGTACCGCGGTAGTCGTCGACGAGCGTCGCCGACTCCAGCAGCGGGCCCGCCCCCTCGACGACGGCATCGCGCACGGCACCCGCGGGCACCGACTCGGCGACGACGACCGAGAGGTCTTGCGTCGCGGCCGGGTAGACCGCGATCGTGCCGGCCTCGACCTGGCTCGACCCGAGGGCGATGAGCGACTCGAGGTCGAGCTCGAGCACACCGACGCGACGCGGAAGGTCGCGCTCCAGTGCCACGGCTGCGCCGGGATGCTGTTCTCGAGCTCGTCGAGCACGGGGCCCTCCGGCCGCTGCTGGATGCCCGGCACGGCGGCGACGCCGTAGGCGGCCCCCGGCTCGGGCAGGTAGACGGCGCCGATCTCGAAGAGCGCGAGGTCGGTGAGCCCGCGGGCGATGTTGCGGTGCGCGATGCGCGCGAGGCCCGGGATGAGGCTGCGGCGCAGTCGGCCCGTGTCGCTGTCGAAGGGGTTGGCGAGCTGCACGCTCGGGGCATCGCCATCGGTCAGCGCGACGTCGTCGGCCGAGACGAAGGGGTAGGCGAGCACCTCGGTGAGCCCGGCGGCGGCGAGCGCGTTCGCGGTGGCGCGGCGCACGCGCTGCGATCGTGTGAGGCCGCGGCCGGGCGGCGCGACGGGCAGCGCCGCCGGGATGCGGTCGTAGCCGACGATGCGGGCGACCTCCTCCGCGAGCGAGGGGGCGTCGACGAGGTCGGGGCGCCAGCTCGGCGGGGTGACCTGCCAGCCGTCGGTCTGCACCTCGAGCGAGCATCCGATCGCCGTCAGGGAGTCGGTGATCTCGTCGAGCGAGAAGTCGACGCCGATCAGGCGGTCGACGAAGCCCTCGGCGAGGTGGAGTGGAGCCGGGGCGGCGGCGTCGATCCAGCGCGAGCCGAGGGAATCGGCCGTGCCGCCCGCGAGCTCGACGAGCAGGTCGACGACGCGCTGCGCCGCGGGCTCGGCCACGATCGGGTCGACGCCGCGCGCGAAGCGGCGCGAGGCCTCGCTCGGCAGCTTGTGCCGACGAGCCGTGCGCGCGATCGAGACGGCCTCGAAGTGGGCGGCCTCGATGAGCACGTCGACCGTCGTCTCGCCGATCTCGGTGCTCGCCCCGCCCATGACGCCCGCGAGGCCGATGGGGCCCGAGTCGTCGGTGATGAGCAGGTCTTCGGCGTGGAGCGTACGGGTCTGCCCGTCGAGGGTCGTGAGCGACTCCCCCGCGACCGCGCGTCGCACGAGGATTCCGCCGCGCAGGGCCGCGAGGTCGTAGGCGTGGATCGGCTGGCCGAGCTCGAGCATGACGTAGTTGGTGATGTCGACGACGAGCGAG
>NCEJ01000062.1 GCA_002280615.1 Micrococcales bacterium 32-70-13
CGCGGGTCGATGCCCTTGAGCGCGCACGCGGCGTCGACCCAGGCGGGCGCGGCTTCGAGCGTGGCCGCCCGCACGGCCCGCAGCAGGGCGCGGCGCTCGGCGATCGTCATGCGCACCCAGCGCTCCGCACCCGCGCGCAGAGCGCGCAGCGAGGGCTCGAGCTCGGCGATGGTGGCAGGCACGGTGATCCTCCAAGAGCGGTTCGACGACGAACAGTGCGACCCTTCGACTGTAGCCGCCGTGCGCCCCTGTCAACCCTGCGCGCAGGCGCAGGGCCGTGTGCCATCATTCGCCAATGGCTCGGATTCTCGCGGTAGCGCCCGTGCTGCCCGAGCACGCCACCACGCAGGCGCAGATCACGGCGGAGCTAGCGGCGGGCATGACCGACGACCCGGCGGCGCGCGCGGTTATGCAGCGCATCCATGCCGCGAGCGGCATCGAGACGCGCCACCTCGCCCTGCCGCTCGCCGAGTACCGCGGCATCGAGGGCTTCACCGCGACCAACGCACTCTTCGCCGAGCTCGCCCTTCCGCTCGCCGAGCGCGCCGTGACGGCGGCGCTCGCCGAGGCGGGCCTGCGCGTCGACGAGGTCGACCACCTCTTCTTCACGACCGTCACGGGCCTCGGTGCCCCCTCGCTCGATGCGCAGCTGGCGACGAGCGTGGGCTTCCGCTCCGACCTGCGGCGGGTGCCGAGCTTCGGCCTCGGCTGCGTCGCGGGCGCCGCGGGGCTCGCGCGGGTGGCCGACTATTTGGCCGGGCATCCTCAGGGCGTCGCCCTGCTCGTCGCCGTCGAGCTGTGCTCGCTCACCCTGCAGTGGGACGACGCTTCGATGGCGAATGTCGTCGGCACCGGCATCTTCGGCGACGGCGCCGCCGCGGTCGTCATGGTGGGGGATGCTCACCCGGCGCTCGCCGCCGCCGAGCCGCGCGCCCGCGTCGTCGGCAGCCGCAGCGTCCTCTACCCCGAGAGCGCCGAGATGATCGGCTGGCGCATCGGCGAGAGCGGCTTCCGACTCATGCTCGCCGCGGGCGTGCCCGCGCTCATCGACGGCCACTTCGCCGGCGCCGTCGACGAGCTGCTCGCCGAGGTCGGATGGACGCGCGCCGACGTCGACGACTGGATCGCGCATCCGGGCGGCCCGCGAGTTCTCGAGTCGTTCAGCGCCGCGCTCGATCTCGCCCCCGCCGCGCTCGCGACGAGCTGGGCCGTGCTCGCGCGCGCGGGCAACATGTCGTCGGCCGCCGTGCTGCACGTGCTCGCCGAAGGGGGCCCGCGTCCCGCGGGCACCCGCAGCCTGCTCTTCGCCCTCGGGCCGGGGGTCACCGCCGAGATCGTCGCATTGGAGTGGTCATGAGCGTCGTGCTGTACATCGCCCTCGTTCTCGCGACGGGCGTCGAGCGGCTCATCGAGCTCGTCATCTCGAAGCGAAACGCCGCGCACGCCTTCGCGCAGGGCGGCGTCGAGCACGGCAAGGGCCACTTCCCGTTCATGGTCGTGCTGCACACGGGCCTGCTGCTCGCGTGCATCGCCGAGGTCGTGCTGCTCGACCGGCCGTTCATCGGCGCCCTCGGCTGGCCCATGCTCGTCATCGCGCTGCTCTGCCAGGCGGGCCGCTACTGGGTCATCGCCTCGCTCGGCCGGCAGTGGAACACGCGCGTCATCGTCGTGCCGGCCGCGACGCGCGTGACGCGCGGGCCGTACCGCTGGACGTGGCTGCGCCACCCCAACTACTGGATCGTCGCGATCGAGGGCATCGCTCTGCCGCTCGTGCACTCGGCGTGGATCACCGCCCTCGTGTTCACCGTGCTCAACGCCGTGCTGCTGCTCGCCTTCCGCATCCCGACCGAGAACCGCGCGCTCGCCGCGCTGCGCACGACGTGACTGCGCCCCTCGATGCCGACGTCCTCATCGCCGGGGGCGGCCCCATCGGCCTGGCGACGGCGCTCGAGCTGCAGGCCCGCGGGCTGACCGCGATCGTGATCGAGCCGCGCGCGGGCACGATCGACAAGGCCTGCGGCGAGGGCCTCATGCCCGGGGCGCTCGCCGCCCTCGGCCGGCTCGGCGTCGACCCGGCGGGGCACCCGCTGCGGGGCATCCGGTATCAGGATGCCCGGCGCGAGGTCACCCATCGATACCGCTCGGCGGCCGGCCGGGGAGTGCGCCGCACGGTGCTGCACGACGCGCTGCGGGCGCGCGCGGCCGAGGTCGGCATCGAGACGCGGCACGAGCGCGTCGACGAGGTCGCGCAGCACGACGACCACGTCGTGGTGGGCGGGATGCGCGCGCGCTGGCTCATCGGCGCCGACGGCCTGCACTCGACCGTGCGCGCGGCCGCGGGGCTCGAGCGGCCCGCGCGGGCGTCGTCGCGCGACCGGCGCCGGTACGGGCTGCGGCAGCACTTCGCCGTCGCGCCGTGGAGCGACCTCGTCGAGGTCACGTACCTGCCCGAGGCCGAGCTCTACATCACCCCGGTCGACGAGGGCACGGTCGGCGTGGCCGTGCTCGCCCCGCGGCCGCTCGACCTCGAGGCGGCACTCGCGCAGACTCCCGCCGTGCGTGAGCGGCTCGCGGGAGCCGCGGAGGCGAGCACCCTGCGCGGGGCCGGCGCGCTGCGGCAGCGCACGCGCGCGCGCACGGCCGGTCGCGTCGCGCTCGTCGGCGATGCCTCGGGGTACGTCGACGCGCTCACGGGCGAGGGGCTGCGCGTCGGGCTCGCGCAGGCCGAGGTGCTCGCCGACCGCCTCGCGCACGACGACCTGCCCGGCTACGAGCGGGCATGGGCACGGTCGACGCGCGACTTCCGCGTGCTCACCGCCGGGCTGCTCGCCGCCGCGACCTCGCCCGCGCGCGGGCTCATCGTGCCCGCCGCGGCGGCGCTGCCGCGCGTCTTCGGCGCGGTGGTCGAGCGCCTCGCGCGCTGAGGGTTCAGAGACCGAGCAGGGCGCGCAGCTCGTCGACGTCGTGGGCGACGCCGCGGGCGTGCGCGAACTCCTCGGGGCTGCCGTAGCCCCACGACACGGCGATCGTCGGGATGCCGTGGGCCGCCGCGCCCTCGACGTCGTGCACGCGGTCGCCGATCATGACGGGGCGCGTGAGGTCGGCATCCATCGCCCGCAATCGCACGAGGGCCTCAGCGACGACGTCGGCCTTCGCGCTGCGCACCTCGTCGGCCGAGGCGCCCGTGATGATGTCGAAGTGCTGGGCGATGGTGAAGTGCTCGAGCATGAGCGTCGCGGGCAGCTCGGGCTTCGAGGTGGCGAGGCTGAGCGGGATGCCCGCCGCGGCGATGTCTTCCACGAGCAGGCCCATGCCGGGGTAGAGGGTCGCGTCGTAGGCGCCGCGGGCGAGGTAGCGCGCGCGGTAGACCTCGAGGGCGCGCTCGCGCTCGGCGAGCGTCATGCCGGCGCGGTCGCGGAACGAGTCGAGAATCGGCGGGCCGACGTACCGCAGCAGCTCGGCCGCATCGGGCACGGGCAGCCCGAGCGCCTCGAAGGTGTACGCGAGGGTGTCGGTGATGCCGGGGGCCGAATCGGTGACCGTGCCGTCGAGATCGAGCAGGATCGCCGTGTAGGGGAGCATGGCTCGAGCCTAGGCGTGCCGGCTCAGAAGAGCCGGGGCACGCCGTCGTCCATGCCGCGCATGGCGTCGTAGTCGAGCAGCAGGCAGCGGATGCCGCGGTCTTCGGCGAGGGTGCGCGCCTGCGGCGTGATCTCCTGCGCCGCGAAGACTCCGGCGACGGGCGCGAGCAACGGGTCGCGGTTCATGAGTTCGAGGTAGCGCGTCAACTGCTCGACGCCGTCGATGCCGCCTCGGCGCTTGATCTCGACGGCGACGGATGCTCCGCTCGCGTCGCGCGCGAGAATGTCGACCGGGCCGATCGCCGTCATGTACTCCCGGCGCACGAGCGAGTACCCCTCGCCCAGCAGCTCGATGTGCTCGGCGAGCAGCTTCTGCAGGTGCGCTTCGACGCCGTCTTTCTGCAGACCGGGGTCGACGCCCAGCTCGTGCGCGGAGTCGTGCAGCACCTCGTGGATGCTCACGACGAGCAGGTCGGCGGTCTTCGCGTGGGTGACGCGCCAGAGTTCGAGCACGCCGGCCTCGCGCTGGTCGTCGTCGGGCTCGTTGATGACGAGGGTGCACGGCGGGCTCATCCAGTTGAGCGGCTTGTAGCTGAGCGCGTCGGCGTGCACGAGCAGGCTGCCGTCGCTCTTGTGGATGAGCAGGCGCGTCGCGAGCGGCAGGTGCGCACTGAGCCGGCCCGCGTAGTCGACGGAGCAGCGGGCGATGACGAGGCGCATCCGCTCAGCCTACGGTCGCGTTTCTCCCGCGTGTGACCTCACGAGTGCGCGGTGCGCGACACCGCGTGTCGGCGGGCGAGCACCAGTGCCGTCCCGGCCAGCGTGAGGGCTGCAGCGAGCCCGATGAGCGGTGCGCTCTCGATACCGGTGGCGGCGAGCTGCGCGTCGATGGTGCCGGTGTAGGTGGCCGAGACGGTGCCCGAGGAGTTTGTTGCCTCGACGGTGAAGGTGAAGGCGCCTGCGGTGGTGGGGGTTCCCGAGATGACGCCGGTGGTCTCGTTCAGGGTCAGCCCTGCCGGGAGGGCTCCGCCGATAATCGTGAACGTCGCGGCGGGGCTGCCGAGAGAGACGGGAACGGTGAAGGTGAACGGGGTGCCGAGTGCGGGTGCGGGAAAGGCCGAAGGGTCCGCTAGCAACGCCGCCGTATCGTCAGCGACGACCGAGATGGAGTCATCGTCAGCGTTGGTGACGTAGGCGATGGTGCCGTCGGGGGTGAAAGCCACCCCCGTAGGGCTATTGCCGACGGGGATGGTCGCGCTCACCGCGCTCGTCTCGACGGTGATAACGGTGACCGTGTTGTTGGTGATGTCGGTCACGTAGGCGGTGGTGCCGTTCGGGTTGGCCGCCACGCCGTAGGGGCTGTTTCCGACGGGGATGGTGGCGCTCACGGTGTTGGTCGCGACGGTGATGACGGAGACTGTATCGCTGCCGAGATTGGTGACGTAGGCGGTATTTCCGTCGGGGGTGATCGCCACCCCGATAGGACTGTCACCGACAGGGATGGTGGCGCTCACAGTGTTGGTGGCGACCGTGATGACGGAGATCGTGTCGCTGAAGGAGTTCGCGACGTAGGCGGTGGCGCCGTCGGGGGTGAACGCCACCCCGTACGGGACGCTGCCGACGGGGATGGTGGTGGTGACGGTGTTGGTGGCGACGCTGATGACGGAGACGGTGTTGCCGCCGAAGTCGGTGACGTAGGCGGTGGTGCCGTTGGGGGTGATCGCCACCCCGAACGGGCTGTCACCGACGGGGATGGTGGCGCTCACGGTGTTGGTGGCGACCGTGATGACGGAGACGGTATCGCTGCCGAAGTTGGTGACATAGGCGGTGGTGCCGTCGGGGGTGACGGCCACTCCGTTGGGGTCGGTGCCGACGGGAATGGTGGCACTGACCGTATTGGTGGCCGTGGCGATGACCGACACCGTGTCGCTGCCGATGTTGGTGACATAGGCGGTGGCGCCGTCAGGGGTGACGGCCACTGAGTTGGGGGAGGTGCCGACCGGGATCGTGCTGATCACCGAGGCAGCAGACGCCGGGAGTGCCGACAAAGAGAGCAACGCTGCGACTGCTGCGATCCCCGCGGACCGCCGCTTCCACGCCCGCACGCGGGGGTTATTGCGCACCCGCGCAGCAGAGAAGCGGCCAGGCGCGGCCATAGGGCGAAGGGTGTCGTTCGTCACGTGCAACTCCGAATCGGGGGCGAGAACCTCGAGACACACTAAGCGATTAGTGCTCAAAGCGCCCCTGTGCATCCAATGCGACGGAAGCAGCACTCGGGCGCGGAATGCCTTTCGGTCGTCGCTCGAGCGCTCAGGCCTAGAGGCCGGGGCGGCGCTCCTCGGCGATGCCGTTGCCGCCGTCGACGACGATGAGCTGGCCGGTGATGTACGAGGCGCCGGGGGAGGCGAGCCAGGCGATCGCGCTTGCGATCTCGTCGGGCCGGCCGCTGCGGCCGAGGGGTACGAGCTCGCCCTCCTCCGCCTCCTGCGGCAGTTGCGAGGCGGTCGCGATCCAGCCGGGAGCGACCGCGTTGACGGTGATGCCGCGGCGCGCTTCGTCGACGGCGAGCCCGCGCGTGAAGCCGAGCACACCGGCCTTCGCGGTGGCGTAGCCGAGGTCGTCGCGCGCGGCCTGCACCGCCCCGGTCGTCGAGGCGACGCTGATGATGCGCCCCCAGCCTTGCGACCGCATGCCGGCGATGACGGCGCGCGTGACGAGGAACACGCTCGTGAGGTTCACATCGACGGCGCTGCGCCACTCGTTGACGCTCATCTCGATGTCCCCGCGGGGGAACTCCTCGCCCGTCGCGATCATGCCGGCGTTGTTGACGAGGATGCTGAGCGCGCCCACCGCGTCGACCGCCGCCGCGACGGCCGCGGTCGCCGCCTGCTCGGTTTCGAGCCGCGCGACGACGCCGTGCGCCTCGAACCCGAGAGTGGCCAGCTCGGCCACGCGGTCGTCGATGCGCGAGGTCGTGGCGGTCATGACGACGCGGGCGCCGCGCTCGGCGAGCGCGCGGGCCGTGGCGAAGCCGATGCCCGAGGCCGATCCGCACCCCGTGACGAGGGCCGCGCGGCTTGTGAGATCGAGGTCGGCGGGCAGAGCGGGGCGTGCGGAGGCGGAGCTCGTCATGCGGTGAGCCTAGAGGCGGGCATCCGGAGCCGGGGCGAGGGGCGGGCCGACGAGGAACGCGAAGTAGCCGACCGTGGCGACCGCCGAGACGCGCGCGGCCGCCTTGGTGGGGTCGTCGGCCGCGGCCGACATGCCGACGGGGAATCCGAGCGAGGCGCCGAGTCCCCAGGCGACGATGCCGATCGCGGCGGCGACGGGGGAGTCGACGGTGATGAGCAGCGCGAGGCCCGCGATCGCGAGCAGGGCCGAGGCGCGCAGCACGGGCACGCGCCCGAAGCGGTCGAGCACCCACACGCCGCCGATGCGGCCGATCGTCATGGCCGTGGCGAAGAGGGTGAAGTTCAGGGCGCCCGTCGCCTCGTCGACGCCGCGGTCGTCGACCATCGCGAGGGCGAGCCAGTCGTTGGCCGAGCCCTCGGCGAAGGCCATGCCGAGCACGAT